>CACHUY010000014.1 GCA_902583295.1 uncultured Pelagibacteraceae bacterium
TCACCTTTCCATATTTCATTGTCTTCAAGACAGATATCAATTTCTGGAATTCTTTCTGAATCATGTTTAAAGCCAACAACAATACTATTATATTTTTTTTTTAATTCCTTATTACCTCCAATATGATCAAAATGATGATGAGTATTTAATATATATTTTAGATTAATATTTTTATTTTTTAGATAATCAATTACTGGACTGGCCTCGCTTGGGTCAACAATACATGCAAAATTATTGGTCTCATCTATAATTAAATAACTATAATTATCTTGAAGACATGAAATTATTTCTACTTTCATTTTATTTCTCTATTAAAAATATTCCTAGATCTGCAAAAAAATTTTTAATTGTTAAATTGCTATCATTTATTATGGAAACATTCTGATTGCTTATAGCCAATGATTTAAAGATTTTGATGTCTCTTGATTTTGCAAAGTAAAAAAAATCCTTTATTGAACACATATGAATATTAGGAGTATTGTACCATTCATCTGGTAATGTCTTAGTAATTGGCATTGTACCTTTTATGAGCAAATGAAGTCTTACTCTCCAATAACCAAAGTTTGGAATAGTTACAATCGCTTTTTTTCCAACTCTTAAAAGTTCGTTTATAACTAGCTCGGGATTTAAGAAAGCTTGAAGAGTTTGACTAAGAACAACATATTCAAAAGATTTGTCTGGAAATTGTTTTAGATCTTTTTCTGCATTTCCTTCAATGACAGTCAATCCTTTTGCAATACACTCTTGTACTTTATTTTTTGATATCTCCAGTCCTCTAATATTAGTATTTTTATTATTTTTTAAAAACTCCATTAAAATTCCATCTCCACAACCTACATCTAACACTTTTTTATCTTTTTTAATTAATTCAGCTATTACTTGAAATTCATTTTTCATAATTAATTTTCTGTATAAGATTTATCTAAAAAGTTTTTAAGCGCACTTAAAAAGTCTGGAACATCTAATAAAAAGGAGTCGTGACCTTTATCAGACTCTATCTCAACAAAACCAACATCTGCGCCAATAGAATTTAAGGCAATTACAATATCTTTGTTTTCTTGAGTTGGATAAAGCCAGTCAGATGTAAATGATATTATAAAAAACTTTGCTCTTGTAGCTCTAAAAGCGTCAGATAAATTACCCTTGTATTGTTTTGCTAAGTCAAAATAATCCATTGCTCTTGTAATATAAAGATAGCTATTCGCATCGAATCTGTCGACAAATACTGAACCTTGATATCTTAAATAACTTTCTATCTGAAAATCTGCATCAAAACCAAATTTCAAATCCTCTCGTTCTTGTAGTTTTCTTCCAAATTTTTCTTGAAGACCTTTTTTTGAAAGATAAGTTATATGTGCAGCCATTCTTGCAACAGCCAAACCTTTATTTGGGACTGTATTTTTAGATGAATAATCTCCATCTTTCCAATTACTATCAGCAGCTATTGCCTGTCTTCCTAATTCATTAAATGCAATATTTTGTGCTGAGTGACTGGACGTACATGCAATTGGTATAACAGTTTTAGCTTTATCAGGAAAATTACTAATAAATTGAAGTACCTGCATACCACCCATTGAGCCACCTGCGATCGAAAAAAGTTTATCTATACCAAAATGGTCAAGCAAATTGTATTGTGCATTAACCATATCGTTAATAGTTATAACTGGAAAATTTGTACCAAAAGCAGTCCCAGTATTAGGATCTTCATGGCTTGGTCCAAAAGAGCCCATGCATCCACCAATTACATTTGCACAAATAACAAAGTATTTTTTGGTATCAATTGCTTTATGAGGACCAACTGCATAAGACCACCAACCATCTTTCTTTGTTATCGGATTTTGGCCAGTGACAAATTGATCTCCTGTTAATGCATGAAAAACCAAAATAGCATTATCTTTTTTTTCATTTAATGAACCATAAGTTTCATATGCAATTGGGAATTCATTAATAGTTTTTCCACAATCCAACTTTAATGGTTTTTTTACTATCAAGGTTTTAATATTATTCTCAGCATTCATAACAAAGCTAATGTTTGAATTGTGAGAAAAAAAACTATTTTAGCGGTTTTTTTTAAGCGCTCGCAATTCAGTTAAATCAGCGCATAATTTTTGTACTAGAACTTATTTATTATGTCAATTTTTTTAAAAATTGTCTTATTCTCTATAAAAATTTGTAATTTTATCTATAAAGAACTCATAAAATTAAAAAAAATGGTTACTCCAAAATTTAAAAAATTTAAGATTGAAGCTTATAAACCTGGCAAGTCAAAGGTTAAAAAGCTTAAAAAAGTAATAAAACTTTCAGCTAACGAATCTGCTCTTGGGATTAGCCCAATGGCAAAGAAATCGATATCAAATAAAAAAATGATTTTGGATAAATATCCTGATGGAAAGTCACAAGATCTGAAAAAAGCAATTTCCAAAAAATATAAGTGTGATTTAAATAAAATTATTTGTGGTGCAGGTTCTGATGAGATAATTCAAATGTTGTGTCAATTGTATTTAAATCCAAATGATGAGGTAATAGTTCCAGAATATAGTTTTTTAATGTACAGAATTTATGCAAAAATTGTAGGTGCCAAAGTTTTATTTGCAAAAGAAGTAAATTTTAAAGTGTCAATAAGAGAGATTTTAAAAAAAATCACGAGAAAAACTAAAATAGTTTTTGTCGCTAACCCAAATAATCCAACTGCAACTTATTTGACTAAAAAAGAAATATTAGAACTAAGGAATAAAATGAATAAAAATATTTTACTTGTGGTTGATGATGCGTACTCAGAATATATGAAAAATAATGATTATACTTCAGGTTTAGATTTATTTAGAAATAAAGATAATGTTTTTATATTAAGAACATTTTCAAAAATGTTTGGATTAGCATCTTTAAGAGTAGGTTGGGGATATGGATCAAAAAAAATAATAGATGCTTTAAATGTGATTAAACCACCATTCAATGTAAATGGTGTAGCACAACATGCAGCTATTGCTTCGCTAAGAGATACAAAATTTATAAGTAGATCTGTTAGGCACAATTTACTTTATGCTAAAAAGTTAAAAAAATTTCTTGAGGTTTACAATATTTCCTCAAATAAAATTTCAGCAAATTTTCTATTTCTAAATTTTGATAACAGTAAAATTTCAGCAAAATATTTATATGAAAAATTGAAACAAAAAGGTGTTATCTTAAGATCAACAGAGGATGGCTATGGTATTAAAAATAAATTAAGATTAACCATAGGGTCTAAGGAAGAAAATTTAAAATTTATGAATACTGTAAAAAGAATATTAAATTAAATGAATAATATTTTAATTATTGGATGTGGTTTATTAGGATCCTCTTTATTGAGACGCATTCACAAAAAAAAAATTGTCAAAAAAATATTCATTTATGAAAAATCAAAATCAAATGTTTCGAAAATTAAGAAATTAAGACTTCCAGGCATTGTTATTGACAATCTAGATAAAGGAGCAATTAATTATGATCTAATTATTTTTTGCACTCCAATGAGTGAATACAAAAATCTAATCCTAAAGATAAATAATTTTATTACTCCCAAAACATTAATTACAGACATCGGATCATCTAAGGTAGAGACTTCGAGGCTTATAAAAAAATTTTTGAAAAAAAATATATCTTGGACTCAAAGTCATCCAATTGCTGGCTCAGAAGTAAGTGGTCCAGAGCATGGTAAGGAAAATATGTTTCAAGATCGGTGGTGTATTTTAATAAAAGAAAAAAATACAAAAAAAAAATATTTGGACATTTTAAATAATTTTTGGAAAAAAATGGGTTCAAAGGTTATCGTTATGACACCTGAAAAACATGATAGAATTTTTTCCATAACAAGTCATTTACCCCATTTAATTGCGTATAATTTGGTAAAATCAGCACAAGATTTTGAAAAAAAACAAAATTACGATTTGATTAAGTTTAGTGCTGGGGGACTTAGAGACTTTTCACGTATAGCAGCTTCAAATGAAATTATGTGGAGAGATATTTTTTTTAATAATAGTAATAATATTTCAAAAGCTATTGATTTATTTATCAAAAATCTAACAGCTTTTAAAAAAGATATAAATTTAAAAAACAATAAATCAATATTAAAAAAATTAATTCAAACTAAAAGAGTTCGATCTAAAATTATTAAGTTAAAACAAGATATAAACAAACCTGACTTTGGTAGAAGTTAAAATTTTATTTTAGAAATTTTTCTCACTTCAAGACTTGCTGTATCAAGTATTCTTTTAATTGTTTCCTTTATTGGCATGATAATTACTTTTTTTTTTGGACCATAAGCGTGAATTAACTGTTTAGAGTTTAAGCAAATAGCAACATGACCTTTCCAAAATATAATATCCCCTTTTTTAAATTTTTTTGATATTTTTTTCACCGAATACTTTATTTGATCTTTAGTATCTCTTGGATAAAATAAATTATTATAATAAAAAAAAATTTGTAATAGAGCAGAACAATCAATACCTTTATAAGTCTTACCACCCCATTTATAACTTACCTTAAGAAATTTTGTAAAAAATTTTACAAAGTTCTTTTCTTTGTGATTAATTTCTTTAATATCTTTTTTTTTAATCCACTTATTCTTGTCAATTTTTATATAAAACTTATTTTCTTTTTCTACACTTAATTTAGATCCTAGGGAGAGGTAGCTGTTTGAGACAGAATTAGGTTTTATATAAATTTTTGCCTTTAATGTATTTACTTTATATTTTGGATTAAAATTTTTGATATATTGTTTATTTTTAATGTATCCAACATAATTGTCATATGTAGATTTAATCTTTATCCAATTTTTATTTTTAGAAAAAATTTTAAATTTTTCACCGTATATTATTTGAGAAGTTACCTCAGATGACGTGTGAGGTTCTTTGTAAATATTCGAAATATTCCCTTTAAAGTAAAAATTATTTTTCACCAATTTTGATTTTATTTTTTATAAGCAATAAACATAGCAAAGAAGGGATGACCATAATTGTAGTTAAAACGAAGAATGTTCCCCAATCTCCATTTAGCCAATCTACTAACGCACCTGAGGATGATGCTAAGGTAGTTCTCCCAGCAGTACCTATTGAAGCAAGTAATGCATATTGAGTTGCTGTGTAAGTTCTATCTACCAATAAAGAAATAAAAGCAACAAAAGCCACTGTAGCAAATGCTGCAGTGATATCGTCAGCAATTACAGCGATTGCAAATAAAATTTCAGATTTTCCTGTCCAAGCCAAAACTGCAAATAAAAGATTTGTTATAGCCATTAGCCCTCCTGCGAAGAACATTGTTTTTATCGTTCCAGCTCTCATAGCCATTAAACCACCTAATAGTGTAAATATTACAGTTGTAATCCAACCAAGTCCTTTTGAGTAAATTGCAATTTGTCCTTTTGAAAATCCGATTTCTTTATAAAAAACAATGGACATCCTTCCCATAAAAGCTTCACCAATTTTAAATAAAAAAACGAATGCTAATATTCCTGCTGCAATAGCAAAGCCATTTTTTTTAAAAAAACTAATAATGGGTCCTCCAATAGTTCCTGTGATATAGGCAATAAAGTTTGTTACAAAATTACTCGATCCAAGTTTTTTTTCAATTAGTTGGTCTGTTTCTTTCTGTTTAGCCTGTCTATCTGTTTGAATAGGTTCATGAACAAACATTAAACCAATGTTCATTAAAATAATTAAAATTCCCAAAATTAAAAAAGTAGTTTGCCAATAGTCAGATACGCCTAAGTTTTCAAAAAATTCAGCTGTAAACAATGCAACAACACCACCCAATTTATAGCCTGTCCACCAACCTACAACAGCCATTGCAGCACCTGCCGCCATAGATTTTCCTTCATTTTCATTTATTTGCTCAATTCTTAATGCATCGACAGTTATGTCTTGTGTAGCTGAGGCTATAGCTATGATTAATCCTACACTTATCAATAGACCTAAATTTTCTGTTGGATTTATTACGCTCCAAACTACTAGGCATAGTAAAATTATGATTTGCATTAAAACTATCCATCCCCGTCTATGACCTAATTTTTTTGTTAAGTAAGGTATTTGGACTCTATCGATAATTGGAGCCCACAAGTAGTTAAAGGCGTATACACCGAAGATTAACCCTGCCCAACCAATTGTAGATCTGCTTAGACCCTCTTCTTTTAACCAAAGACTTAAACTGCTTGCAATCAAGACCCAAGGAAAACCTGAGATGGCTCCTAACAAAAGAATTCTGAGCATTCTTTTGTCGTAATAAACAGAAAAAGTTTCAGACAGTGTTTGTTTTTTAATTTCGAGCATTTAATTTTTCCAAAAAGATGGAAGAAATAATACTAGTATTGTGAATAACTCAAGTCTACCCAAAATCATTCCAACTGATAAAATCCATTTTGATATATCCGGTAATGATGAAAAATCCCCATTTGGTCCAATTATAGGACCCAATCCTGGACCAACATTTGAGATGGATGTTGCAGCACCAGATAAAGCTGTAATAAAGTCTAGGCCAGTTAATGACAATAAAGCAGCTAAAATAAAAAAAATTACAAAATAAAAAAATATAAAAGATATAATCGACGCTATAAACTTTTCATCTACAGAGTTTTGTTCGTATTTGATCAAAAAAACTCCTTTTGGATAAATAATTTTTTTAAGTTGATTTAGTATGAATAGGTAAAGAATTTGAATTCTAAAAATCTTAACTCCACAGGTAGTAGATCCTGCGCACCCTCCAATAAACATTAAGGCAAAAAAAATGGTTATTGGAAAACTTCCCCAGCTATCAAATTCGGCATTAACATAACCAGTTCCAGTTAAAATAGAAATAGTATTGAAAAATATAGATCTAAAAGAATAATTTTCATTATTAGTTAAGAATAAATAAAAAGATAAAATAATTACAGATAAAATTATGATTTTTAAAAAAGATTTGATTTGGGCGTCATTTGCAAATATTTTTTTATTACCACTTAAAAATTTTATATAGGCAATGAATGGGATACTTCCTAAGATAATAAAGATCATTGAGGAAATCTCAATAAAAACACTATTAAAATAACCTATAGATTGATTGTAGTTTGAAAAACCACCTGTTGCAATTGTTGTCATTGAATGGGTTAAGCTATCAAACTTTCCCATACCAAAAATCCAATAGCTGATCGCGCATATAGCAGTCAATGCAGAGTAAATATATATTAATCTTAAAGCAATTTCTTTAGATTTAGGGAGTATTTTTTCTGAAGAGTCATTGCTAGAAATTTTAAATAATTGCATCCCTCCAACATTCATTATTGGCATAAGAGTGATAGCCATAACAATTATACCTATACCTCCTAACCATTGTAAAATAGCCCTCCATAAAAGAATACCTTTAGGGGCATTTTCTAAATTAGATATAATAGTTGAGCCTGTAGTTGTAATTCCTGACATGCTTTCAAAAAAAGCATCAGTAATTGACATTTCCATTGAAGAAAAAATAAAAGGTAAAGAACCAAAAACTGCTACACTTAACCAAGATAAAGCTGTTAACAAGAAGGCCTGTTGCAAATTAACTTTTTTATCATGATCAATATTTGTTAAAAAAAAAAGTGCACCAAAAACTATAGTTACAATTGATGATCCGAAAAAAGACGAGTCAATTTCAGAATAAACAAATTGAACAATAATAGGGATTAACATAGAAGCCCCCAAGATTATTTGTAAAATTCCAAGCGTAAAAAATACCGTTTTATAATTTGACATTTTGAAAGAACATTATTTTATGGTAAATAAATTTCAACTCTATAAGAATTAATAAAATCGCAGATTTAAGATTTTAAAAGAACAATTCATGATTAAAAAAGAAGTTTTAGACAAAACCAGTGCATGGCCTTTTGTAGAAGCCAAAAAAATGATGAGAGAGAGAAAATCGTTCATTGAAAAAAAAGGAAAAATTACACTACAGACCGGATATGGACCGAGTGGTTTACCTCACATAGGTACTTTTGGAGAAGTTGCAAGGACCTCTATGATGGTAAATGCTTTACGGCAATTAACAGATATACCTACTGAAATTATAACATTTTCTGATGATATGGATGGTCTTAGAAAAGTTCCAGAAAATATTCCTAACCAAAATTTGTTAAATCAAAATCTTCACAAACCATTAACTGAGGTTCCAGATCCATTTGAGAAATTTAACAGTTTTGGTGAACATAATAACGAAATGTTAAAAGATTTTTTAAATAGTTTTAACTTTAAATATAGTTTTAAAAGCTCAACGGCTTTGTACAAAACGGGATACTTCAACTCAACGCTAAAAATAATTTTAGATAATTATGATGGTATAATGAATATTATACTCCCAACCTTAGGTAAAGAACGTCAAAAAACCTACTGTCCATTTTTACCTATATGTCCTGATACTGGGCATGTGCTTGAAATACCAGTTTTAGAAATTAATAAAGAAAAATCTCAAATAATTTTCGACAACAAAGGTAAAAAACTTGAAAAAAGTATTCTAGATGGAAACTGTAAACTCCAATGGAAGGTTGATTGGGCCATGAGATGGTATGCTCTCAATATTGACTTTGAAATGTATGGTAAAGATTTAATTGAAAGTGCAATATTATCTACAAAAATTATCAACCTACTTGGTAAAAAGAATCCCTCTGGTTTTGCATATGAGTTATTTTTAGATGAAAAAGGTGAAAAGATTTCTAAATCAAAGGGAAATGGAATTACTATTGATCAATGGTTAAAGTATGCATCTCCAGAAAGTTTATCTTTATATATGTATCAAAACCCAAAAAGGGCAAAAAAACTATATAAGGAAATTGTTCCAAAGGCTGTAGATGAATATTTAGATAACATTGAAAAGTCTAAAAAACAAACAGATCAGCAACTGATAATGAATCCAGTCTGGCATGTTCATGAAGGCAAAATACCAACTGAAGAAATGATTATGACTTTTTCCATGCTACTTAACTTGGTTGAAACAAGTAATGCAGACAATAAAGATTTGCTGTGGAAATTTGTCAAAAAATATAAACCAAATATCCAAGAAGAAAATTATCCAATTTTTGATGGATTAGTTGGATACGCAATTAAATATTTTAATGACGTAATTAAATTACAAAAAAAATATAAAAAGCCAAACGAGAGTGAAAAAAAAGCTCTTCTATCTTTAATAAAAACTTTAGAAAAATGTAATGATAGAATGTCACCTGAAGATATCCAAACTTTAATTTATTCAGCCGGTAAAGAAAATGGTTATGCTGATAAACTTAGAGACTGGTTTAAATTAATTTATGAAGTTGTATTTGGTGACGAAAATGGTCCAAGAATGGGTTTTTTCATAAGTTTTTTTGGTGTAAACGAAACTAAAGAGCTTATAACGAATAAATTAAAATAATGTTTTCAAATTTAAGATCTTTAATATTTAAAATAGATCCTGAAAGAGCTCATTTTTTAGCAATTCAGTCACTTAAACTCAACCTAGTTTCAAATATCTTTGATGAGCATAAAAATGATCCTATTTTTAAAACACAAATTTTTAATAAAGATTTAAACAATCCTATCGGTATAGCGGCAGGTTTTGATAAGAATGCAGAGGTCTACAATCCCTTGTTTAAGTTGGGATTTGGATTAGTAGAAGTTGGCACAATCACGCCTTTAAAACAATATGGGAATAATAAACCTAGGGTTTTTAGACTAGTAGAAGACCAAGCACTTATAAACAGATTGGGTTTTAACAATCATGGTTCAGATGCTGTATTAAATAGGATTAAATCAAATAATAAACTCGGTGTATTAGGAATTAATGTTGGTCCCAATAAAGATTCTGATAATCGAATAAATGATTATTTAATAGGAATTGAAAAATTTCATGAAGTTGCAGATTATATTACCATTAATATCTCTTCACCAAATACAGAAAACCTAAGAAATTTTCACGATGAAAGAAAATTGCAAGATTTACTTAAATCTATTTCAGAGAAGAAAAAAAATTTAGATACAAATATTCCAATAGTGGTAAAAATTTCACCTGATATAGATGAAAACCAGATCAATCTAATTTCAGAAATTCTTTTAGAAAATGATATAAGTGGAATAATTATTTCAAATACCTCAGAATCATCAAGAGACATTTTAAAAAATATTCAAAGACATCAAAAAGGAGGATTGTCTGGAAAACCTATTGAGAAAAAATCAAATTTATTAATAAACAAGTTTTTTAATCTGTTAAAAGGTAAAATTAAGATTATTGGTGTAGGAGGAGTAGACTCAGGACAATCAGCTTACGAAAAGTTTTTACTAGGGGCAGACTATATTCAATTATATACGGGCATGGTGTTTCAAGGTCCAAATATAGCTAGTATTATTAAAAAAGACCTAAAAGAATTATTAACTAGAGATGGTGTTAAGAATTTTAGTGAAATTGTAGGAAATAAATCTCTTTCTTAATTCTATTAAACTTGACGCCATCAATATCTAACCTTATATAGGCATTATTATTATGTCAAAAAAATGTGAACTCACTGGAAAAAATCCTATGAAAGGTCATAATGTTAGTCACGCTAACAATAAAACCAAGAGAAGATTTTTGCCCAACCTTAAGAAGGTAAAGTTTACTAGCGAGCTAATGAAAAGAAGCTTAAAATTAACAGTGAGTAATGCTGGAGTTAGATCTGTTGATAAAAAAGGTAGTTTTGACGAATATTTAAAGACTGTAAAAAATAAAAACTTATCTCCAAGACTTAAAAAATTAAAAAAAGGTATTCTAATTAAATCCCCATTTAAGAAAAAACCTTTAGCTAAATCTGCTTAATGAATAAATTATTCTTATTTCTCTCATTTTTAATGGGAGTGGTTGTTTTATCCTCAAATTATTTGGTCCAGTTCCCAATTAAATATTATGGTTTAGAGGAGATCCTTACTTATGGAGCATTTAGTTATCCAATAGCTTTTTTAATAACTGACTTAGCAAACAGATCTTATGGAAAATTAGTTGCAAGAAAAATTGTTTATATTGGTTTTGCAATAGGAATTAGTTTTACTCTCATATTCTCAACAAATTTTGCAGATTTAATTTCAGTAAGAATTGCAATTGGATCTGGAACAGCCTTTTTGGTCGCTCAACTATTAGATGTCCAAATATTTGATAAATTAAGAAAAAGAGAGTGGTTCATTGCTCCTTTAACATCATCTCTAATTGGATCTACGATTGATACATTTTTATTTTTTTCAATATCTTTTTATGGAACAGGTATTCCCTGGGTTACCTTATCTTTAGGAGATTTAGCAGTTAAGATACTTGTTGCTCTTGTTATGCTAATTCCTTTTAGATTATTATTAGGAACATTTAAGGCTGTTAAAGCTTAATACAAGAATTTATAACTTAAAATTTTATAAGCTAACTTAGCAACAAGAAAATTATATGAATTAAAACCTTTTATAGGTGATAATTCGTTAATATCAGCGCCAACAATTTGGGAATTTTTTGCAGCAATTTTTATTATATTTAAAGTTTCGTCCCATAACAATCCGCCTGGTTCAGGAGTTCCTGTTGCTGGCATAATACTAGAATCAAGTCCGTCAACATCAAAAGTTAAGTAAACTTTTTTATTTTTAATCAATTTTTTAAATTTTTTAAGATCCCATTTCATTTTATCTTTAGCCCAAAAAATTTTTATTCTAGAAGAATTTTTTTTTAAAAATGGAATTTCACTTTTAGAAATATTTCTTATTCCAAATGAAATTAATGAAACATTTGGATAATCTAAACATCTTTTTATAGCTGATGCATGTGAGAATTTTTCACCATTATAACTTTCCCGTAAATCTGCATGGGCATCAAAGTGTAAAAGACAAATATCCTTATATTTCTTTGTAAATGGAACAATACATCCAGGTGTGATTGAGTGTTCTCCACCAAAAGTCATTGGAAAAAGTTTTTTATCTAAAATTTCTTGATTTATTTTTGACATTTTGCTTAATGCGTTTTTAATATTTTTATCTATTTTGAATGGTTTTAAAGTTTTAATGCCTATCTTTTTGTAAGGCTCGCAATTTAATTCTTCATCATAAAGCTCAACTTGATGAGAGGCTTTAATAATTTCTTTTGGCCCATTTTTAGTTCCACCACCGTAACTTACAGTTTTTTCAAGACCGAATGGAACTATGACAACTTTTTCTTTAAAATTGACCTTATTGTCAATCCCAAGAAAACCATTTTTATTAGAAAGATATTTCAATTTTATTCAAAAATTTTTGTAAAGTTTTTTCGATCTCTACTTTTCCATTCGCCCCTATGATAAGCATCACTAGCTATAAGAGGCAAAACACTTGTAGCTTCTGCAAAAACCATTTGTTCTTTCGTGATATCAACTTTACCCCAAGAACTTGCCTCTTTTAGAGTTGAGCTACTACATGCTCCATCTCTACTATCTGCAACTGTGATTTGAATAGCATACTTGTGCATATCAACATTTTTTCCTAAAAGTTCTGCACAAATAACTGTATCTTGAATGAAATTCTTTGGCACTCCACCACCTATCATAAATAATCCTGAGTCTTTGGATTTAATCTTTATTTCTGTAAGTTCCCTAAATTCCCTAACAGAGTCAATTGTCATATGTTTTTTTGGATTTTTTTCCTGGTGCATTACTAAACCAAATCCTGCACTCGAATCTGTAAATGCGGGGCAGAAAATTGGAACATCGTTATTAAATGCTGTTTCAATTAATGAATCTTTCTTTTTTGAGTTCTTTTTCAGATACTTTCCCATTTCATGTATGAACTCTCTAGAAGTGTAACTCTTTGGTTCTAATGTATTTGCTATTTCACATATAATTTTGTCACATATTTGAAGCTCTTCCTCATCAATATAAGTGTCGTAAATCCTATCGATATAATTATTTCTTAACTCGGTATCATCTTGAAACTGTGAGCCCTGGTAATGTTTAAATCCTAGTGCTTCAAAAAAATCCATATCTACAATTGAGGCGCCAGTTGCAACAATTGCATCGACCATATTATATTTAACTAAATCCTTATATATATTCATACATCCTGCAGCTGATGTTGATCCAGCCAAAGTTAGGAAAATTGTACAATCTTTATCTTTCAACATTTCATTATAAATATTCGCTGCATTAGCAGTCTCTCTAGATACGAAAGACATTTTTTCCATTGATGAGATTATCTTTCTTGAATCAAAGGAGGTGATATCAATGTGTTCTACTGGATTTTTTAAGAAATCTTTTTTACTATTGTGACCCAGATTTTTTTGGTCTGACATTATGCGACCATAATAGCTTTATTGCTATTTTTATCGTACATGGTCATTATAGGTTTATCTTCAACTTCATAAATCTCATCCGAATAATAGCCATTGAAATGAGTTCTAAAAGTTAATCCATAAGCTCCAAGTTGACCAAGTTCTATATAATCATTCTCTTTAATATTGTTTGGAAGCAAAAAAGGACCCTTCATATAATCCATGCTATCACATGTTGGACCAAAGAAATCAAAAGCTGTTAATTTTTTTGAAATAATTTTATTTGAGTTTTCTTTAATCATCTTTGACGGGTAAACAATATTTGGAGTACCAGCATCAAAAAGAGTACCGTATGTACCATCATTTATATACAGCTTTTGCTTTTTTCTTAGATTAACTTTAACAATTGTTGATCCACTTTCTGCAACTAAAGCTCTTCCAGGTTCACAAATTATTTTTGGCAATGTTTCAAGTTTTAAATTTTCTAAACTTTTTTTTATTTCAGTAAAGTAACTATCCAATGATTGAGGAATTAAATCAGGATAGATAGTTGGAAATCCACCTCCTATATTTATATAGTCTGGAACTATTTTTGTTTTTTTTATTATATTTCCAATTTCAGTTATACCCTTCGAGTAAGAAATTGGATGCATACATTGGGATCCAACATGAAAACTTAAACCTATTTTTTTTGCATGTTGTTTTGCTAATCTAGTTAAACCTACAGCCTCAGAAGTTAAAGCTCCAAACTTTTTTGACAAGTCTATTTCTGCGTGCTCGTTTGAAACTGCCACTCTTACAAATAATTCTAAATCTTTTGCATTATTCGTACTTTCTATAATTTTGATTAATTCGTCTTTAGTATCTAATGAAAAAGTTTTAACATTATAATTGAAATAAGCTTCCTTAATACTTTCTCTACTTTTTACAGTATGCATATATGAGCATTTTGCATTATGACTAAAATTTCTTATGCTTTTTATTTCTTCGATTGATGCAACATCAAATTGCTCTATTCCACTATCTATTATTGTTTTAATTATTTCTGGATGGGGATTTGTCTTTACAGCATATAAAACTGATCCTGAGAATTTTTTTAAAAAAAACTTTACTGCAGATTCAATTGAGCTTTTTTTGATACAATATACTGGTTTTTCAGGTTTCAGCTGATTTATAAGTTCTTCAACTGATTTAAATTTTTGCATTTTTAATGCCTCCAAAAAAAATTTAACAAAAAAAAGTCTTTTAATTAAAAAACTTTAATATTTTTGGCATCTAAAGTTAAAAATCACTAATGTAAAGTAAATAATTCAGGTCAGTATTGCTTAATAATCATATATTGAAAAATGTTACAGAGTTACCATATAAGCTGTATGAAGGAACAAGCAACGCTTCAAAACCTGAGTGATTTTGAGAATAAATCACTGTTAATTTGTGATGATGACAATCCTTTTAGAGAAAGATTGGCAAGAGCAATGGAAAAGAAAGGTTTTGAGGTTTTTCAAGCAGAGAGTGTACAAAAAGGTGTCGAAGCTGTTAAAGCAAAAAAACCTGGATTTGCTGTAGTAGACCTCAGACTTGGAGATGGAAATGGTCTTGAAGTAGTAAAAGAAATTCAAACCTCAAATAATGATAGCAGAATTATAATGTTAACTGGATATGGAAACATTCCAACAGCAGTTGCGGCTATTAAAGAGGGTGCAATCGATTATCTTGCTAAGCCAGCAGATGCTGAAGATGTTGAAAAAGCTTTGTTAGCAGATCCATCTAAAAAAGCTGTACCTCCAGAAAATCCTATGTCAGCAGACAGAGTAAAATGGGAACATATCCATAGAGTGTTTGAGCTTTGCAATAGAAATGTATCTGAAACAGCAAGAAGACTTAAAATGCACAGAAGAACTCTTCAAAGAATTCTCTCTAAAAGATCACCTAGATAAATTTTCTAATTTTTATAATTTTCTTAACTAATAATGCCAAAATGGCAATTTTAAATATTTCAGCTAACAAAAAAGGTTTAGCACCTAAAGCTAAAATAGGCTTGTCCCATCCAATTAATGTACCTAACCACAACAATCCTAAAATATATATTGTTGAAGTTGCAAGTATTAGTTTACCAAAAACAACAAAAAAACTATCCTCAAATTTAATCATAGATGCGAAATAGCATGCTGTTAAGAATCCAATTAAATATCCCATAGTTGGACCAGTGAAATATAAAAGTCCGACACCTTTTTCTGGAGAATTTGAAAAAACTGGTAATCCTGCAATTCCTTCAATTAAATATAATCCTATAGTAGCTAATCCAATTTTATAACCTAAGCTAATTCCCAAAAATAAGACTACAAAAGTTTGCATAGTCATAGGGACCGGGTAAAAAGGAATTTTTATTTTTGCAGAAATAGTTAAAGCTATTGAACCAAGTACTATAGCTAAAAAAGATTTAATTATTTTAGGTTGTGTAAGATTTTTTGTTAATTCCATAAAATCAATAATACTCTTAATTATTAATATAATCTAGTGATTAGTAGATTAAATTAAAGTTTAGACTATATTAACTATAAAACATTTAATAAATTTTAATGAGTAAAATACAAAAAACTGATCATTTTTATCTTATTGATGGTTCTGGATATATCTTTCGAGCTTATTACGCATTACCACCATTAAGTAGAAAAAGTGACGGACTACCAACAGGCGCAGTTAGTGGTTTTTGCAGCATGCTTTTTAAACTTTTAGAGGATTCAAAATCAAATCAAAATTTGCAGAAACCAACTCATTTTGTGGTTATTTTTGATTCTGCGAGGAAAACATTTAGAAATGAAATCTATAGTGAATATAAAGCAAACAGATCTGAGGCGCCTGATGACTTGGCACCTCAATTTGAATATATAAGAAAGTCTGTTTTAGCATTTAACCTACCATCTGTAGATTTACCCAATTATGAAGCAGATGATTTGATTGCAACTTACGTTGACCAAATAATCAAAAAAGGAGCAAAGGTAACAATTGTTTCATCAGATAAAGATTTAATGCAATTATATCAAAAAAATGTCCGTATTTTTGATCCAATGAAAAATAAATTTGTAACTGAAGAAGACGTCATTAAAAAGTTTGGGGTAGATGCATCAAAAGTAATAGATGTCCAGTCCTTAGCAGGCGATAGTAGTGATAACGTACCAGGTGTACCTGGAATAGGAATAAAAACTGCTGCTGAGCTTATTAATAAATATGGCACTCTAGAAAAATTATTGAAATCAGCTCATGAAATTAAACAAAACAAAAGACGAGAAACTCTCTTAGAAAATAAAGATAAAGCATTAATAAGCAAAAAACTTGTGACATTAGATCATAAATCTCCAATAAAGAGAGACCTAGATGAGTTTCAGTTAAAAAGTATAGACAAAGATAAATTATATAAATTTCTAAGAGAGATGGAATTTAATAGATTATTAAGTTCTGCTATTTCTACATATGGAGAGCCAGACCTAACGAGCTCTGTTCAAGAAACTGAAAATATAGAAAAGCAAAGTCCAATTAATAATAAAAATTATTATTTGATTTCTAACTCAGATGAAATAGATGAGTGGGTTAAAGAGGCTGAAGAGTTAGGAGAGGTTGCTGTCGATACTGAAACAAATTCTCTAGATCCTCATCAAGCAGAGCTCGTAGGTATCTCGCTTTCTTCAAAAATAGGTAAGGCCTGCTATATTCCAATTGGTCACAAATCATCAAAATGTATCAAAAAGGAAGTTGTTATTAAAAAACTAAAAAAATTATTAGAAGATCCTAGTGTTAAAAAAATTGGTCAAAATATTAAATTTGATTTTATTGTTTTATTTAAACACGGCATAACATTGTCTGCCATGGAAGACACAATGTTGATGTCTTATGTTTTAGATGCAGGAAAAAATAGACATAATATGGATACATTATCAGAGTTACATCTTGGACATAAAACGATTTCTTTTAAAGAAATGGTGGGAACTGGAAAAAAAGAAATCAATTTTAGTGAAGTAGAAGTTGAGAAAGCAAAAGATTATGCAGCTGAGGATGCTGATGTAACTTTTAGACTATATAAAAAATTTCTTAAAAATCTAAAATCTGAAAAACTGATTAATATTTATGAAATTTTTGAAAAGCCATTAATCAAAATTCTAGCATTTATGGAAATAGAGGGTGTTGAGATTGATAGTAAGTTTTTAACTTCTCTTTCAAAAAAATTTGAAAAAAAAATCTTAACATTAGAAAAAGATATATTTAAAATTTCAAAAAAAGAATTCAACATCGGTTCACCCAAACAACTAGGTGAAATCATTTACAATGATCTTAAGATAGCAGGTTTAAAAAAAACAAAAAAAGGTGGATTTGCAACAAGTGCTTCTGTTTTAGAGGATTTAGCATTTAAAGGTAACAAATTTCCTAAATTAATCCTGGACTGGAGACAGTTATCAAAATTAAAAAATACTTACTCAGATGCATTACCTGAACACGTTAATCCAACAACAAACAGAGTGCATACTTCCTTTTTATTAGCCGCTACCACAACTGGAAGACTTGCTTCAAGTGACCCCAATCTACAAAATATTCCAATCAAATCAGATGACGGCAAAGATATAAGAAAAGCATTTAAGGCTAAAAAAGATCATTTATTAATTTCTGCGGATTACAATCAAATTGAAATGAGAATTCTTGCTGATTTAGCAGATGTGAAAGAATTAAAAAAGGCATTTAAAAACGAAGAGGATATTCATTCATTAACAGCTAGCCAAATATTTAATATTGATATTAAAAAAGTAAATCAAGACCATAGAAGGAAAGCTAAAGCTATAAATTTTGGAATAATTTATGGAATTTCCCAATATGGTTTAGCAAAGCAAATTAATGTATCCAACTACGAAGCTGAAGAATTTCTGAATGCATACTTTGGAAAATTTCCGGAAATTAAAGTCTATATGGAAAACACTATTAAATTTTGCAGAAAAAGTGGTTATGTAAATAATATTTTTGGAAGAAGATCACACTTTAATGGGATAAACGATAAAAATTTTAATGTGAGAAATTTTCAAGAGCGTGCCGCAATTAATGCTCCAATACAAGGATCGGCCTCAGAGATAATGAGACTAGCCATGATAAGATTAAACAAAAAAATGTCTGAGGATAAAATTACAAAACCTAAAATGCTTCTTCAAATTCACGATGAATTAATCTTTGAAGTTCCAAAAAAAGATGAAAAGTTGATGATCAAAATAATTAAAAATGAGATGACAAGTGTAGCTCAAAGTGACTTTCACTCGTTTTCTACACCTTTAACAGTTGACGTTAATGTAGGTGATAATTGGGGAATGCTTCATTAATTTAATACCATTGCCCAAATTAGGACAATTTAGTATTTTTAAGATGAATATATGCAGAAACAGACTATAGCTTTAATCGATGATGATAGAAACATACTCACAAGCTTAAGTATTGCTTTAGAGAAAGAGGGGTTCAAAGTACAAACCTATATAGATGGAGAGAGTGCGCTAATTGGATTAACAAGAATGCCACCTGACCTTGCAGTTATTGATATTAAAATGCCAAAGATGGATGGAGAGGAATTATTAAAAAAACTTAGAAAAAAAACATCCTTACCAGTAATTTTTTTAACATCTAAAGATGATGAAATTGACGAACTACTAGGCCTAAAACTGGGTGCAGATGATTTTGTAAAAAAATCTGGAGGTTTTTCTATAAAAGTTTTAATTGAAAGAATTAGAGTTCAGTTAAGAAAAAAAAACTCAAAAAATATTTTGGATGAAAACAAAAGTTTAATTTCTCATGGAAGATTAAAATTAGATCCCTCTCAACTTGAATGTGAATGGAATGGGAAACCATTACCAGATAAGCTGACAACAACAGAATTTTTAATTGTTAAAGAATTGGCAAAAAGACCAGGTATAATAAAAGAAAGAGCGCAATTAATGGATATCGCTTACAGGGAAGATACAGATATAGAAGATAGAACAATTGACAGTCATGTTAAAAGAATTCGTAAAAAATTTAAAAAAGTAGACGCTGATTTTTCAGCTATTGAAACTAGGTATGGTAGTGGATATAGATGGAATGTTAGCTGATGTTTAGTAAATACTTAAAAACTCTTTCAATATTAAAAAAATTCTTATTCATTAACTTTGTTATTTTTACTATTATTGGATTATTTACAATAGTTTACTTAAATAATATTCAAACAAACTTAGTAAAAAAAAAATCTGAAAATCATACAAAAATTATAAATAATACTATCGATAATCTTTCAAGATTAAACGTAAAATTTGATGCTGATGATATAAGAAAATTTCTATTTTCAACAAGATTTATATTTCAAAATTTAGATAGAGTAATTTTTTTTGATAGTAACTTAAATCTGATTGGAGATACAGATACACTAGATCTTGATCCTAGATCATTCTCAACAAGAATAGATGAGATTGAATTTGAAAGTTTAATTGAAGATAAAAATGATCAAAATATTGAAGAAAAAAATATTAATATAGATCAAGAAAAGAGGGTCTCTTTGAAAGATATTTTGACTGATTACTCAAAATCTGAAAAATCTGAAAATCCATTCACTTTCATTCAAGAAAATTACAATCAATTTAAATTAACAACTATAAAAGATGTTGAAAGAGAAGGATCAAATGTAGGTTATTTGGCAATAACTGAGATTGCTAATGATATTAAAGCTGCAACAGATGAGAGAAAAGCTTTTGTAATTAGAACTGCCATATCTGTTGGATTCGTAATTTTAATTTTTTCATTTGTATTAAGTAGATATTTCATCAAACCAATACAAAATTTAGTTCATTATACCAAACTTATAAAAGAAAAAAATCAGACTAAGTCAAACATTGAAAATTTAAAAAATAGAAACGATGAATTAGGTCTTCTTTCAACTTCTCTTGAAGACATGACAAATGAGTTGCAAAAAAGAGTAACACATGCAGAAAATTTTTCTACTGATCTTGTTCATGAAATTAGAAATCCTTTAGCATCTTTAAAAGGTGCATCAGAAATTTTACAAGATACAAATGATAAAGATCAAAGACTGAAACTAA
This sequence comes from uncultured Pelagibacteraceae bacterium, assembly GCA_902583295.1. GTDB lineage: Bacteria > Pseudomonadota > Alphaproteobacteria > Pelagibacterales > Pelagibacteraceae > Pelagibacter. The sequence goes on from CACHUY010000014.1 coordinate 20,349, forward strand.
TAAATATTCTTAGCCATGATGTTCAGCGTATTGAAAGGTTAATTACAGATTACTCTCAAATGCTAAAAGATGAAGTTGCTTTGAGTAAAGAAAAAATGAACAGGATAAATATAGAACCAATTATCCAATCTGTCGTAGATGATTATAATAATATCCATAAAGTTAAAAAAGATATTGATGTAAGATACGAAAACGATGGAAAAAAAGAATATTTTATTAAGGGTATAGAAAACAGAATTGAGCAAATAATTGCAAATTTATTAGATAATTCTATATCCTTTAGCAAAAAAGGTTCCAGCATTTTAATCAATGTTTCTGATACTTCAGAAAATAAAGTTTCAGTCAAAATACTTGATGAAGGAGAAGGGTTTAAGGAAAAAGATACCTCAAGAATATTTAAAAGATTTTATAGTAATCGACCTGATAAGTTTGGAGAACATTCAGGACTTGGATTAAATATTGTTAAAAATCTAGTTGATTTACATGATGGAGAAATTGTAGCATCTAATCGAGTTGATACTATTGGTGCTATGATAGAAATAAGATTTCCAACCATTTAATCTAATGTTGATAAATTAATACTTAACGTTATAAACCATGCCATGGAAGATTATAAAGTAAAAGATATTTCACAAGCAGACTTTGGAAGAAAAGAAATTTCTATTGCAGAAAGTGAAATGCCAGGATTGATGGCTTTAAGAGAAGAATATTCAAAAAAAAAACCTCTTAAAGGTGCTAAAATTATTGGCTGTTTACATATGACAATACAAACAGCTGTGCTAATTGAAACATTAGTTGATTTAGGAGCTGAAGTGAGATGGTCATCTTGTAATATTTTTTCAACTCAAGATCATGCTGCAGCTGCAATTGCTAAAGCAGGTATTCCTGTTTATGCCTGGAAAGGTGAAACTGAGGAAGAATACTTATGGTGTATTAAACAGACTATCGTAGGGAAATCTGATTGGAAACCAAATATGTTATTAGATGATGGTGGTGACTTAACAGCAATCATGCATAACGAATACAAAGAATTGATGAAAGATGTTAAAGGCGTTTCAGAGGAAACAACAACTGGAATTAAAGCACTTAATAAAATGGAAAAAGATAAATCTCTTTTAGTTCCAGCTATAAATGTAAATGACTCAGTAACTAAATCAAAATTCGACAATTTATATGGATGTAGAGAAAGTTTGGTTGATGGAATAAGACGAGCAACGGATGTAATGATGTCAGGTAAAATTGCAATTGTTGCTGGCTTTGGAGACGTTGGAAAAGGAAGTGCCGCATCTTTGAGACAAAGTGGAGCAAGAGTATTAGTTACAGAAGCAGATCCAATCTGTGCTCTTCAAGCAGCAATGGAGGGTTACGAGGTTGTTTTAATGGATGAAGCTATAAGTAGAGCAGATATAGTTGTAACTGCTACAGGAAATAAAGATATAGTTACCGCAGACCACATGCGAGATATGAAAGATAGAGCAATATTGTGTAACATTGGTCACTTTGATAATGAAATACAAGTTGAAGCTTTAAAAAACTATAAGTGGACTGAAGTTAAACCTCAAGTTCATGAAATAGAACTTCCTGGTGGCAAAAGAATTATTTTATTAGCAGAGGGAAGATTAGTAAATTTAGGTTGTGCAACTGGACATCCTAGTTTTGTTATGAGTGCATCCTTTACTAATCAGGTAATCGCGCAGATAGAACTTTGGCATAATCACAAAAATTATGAAAATAAGGTTTATGTATTACCAAAGCATTTAGACGAAAAAGTTGCTACCTTACATCTTAAAAAAGTTGGAGCTAAATTAACTAAATTGTCTAAAGATCAAGCGGATTATATAAGTGTAGGAACAGAAGGTCCTTTTAAACCAGATGCCTACCGCTATTAATAATAGCAAAATTGACATAACTTCAGAGAAGTCCACAAGAGAATTAGCAGAAAAATTAACCTCATATTTTAAAGGAGGTGAATATATTTTTTTGTATGGTGAGATGGGAGTAGGCAAGACGACATTTGTAAAATATTTTATTAATAAATTTCAGACTAATGAGCAACTAAAACTTACAGAGGTTACTAGCCCAACGTTCAATTTACTTAATGAATACAAAACTAGTAATTTTGTAATTAAACATTACGATTTGTTTAGGATAAAAAATAGTTCAGAAATTAAAGACCTAGATATTTTTGAAAACAATAAAAAAATTATTACTTTAGTTGAGTGGCCCCATTTGCTAAAAAATAAGAATAAAGTAAAGTCTATAGACTTATTATTTACATACGAAAATGATCTGAAAAATAGAATACTTGAAATAAAAGGTTTAAAGTTATTTTAGTAATATGCTAAATTTTAAAGAGTTAGAGGAAATTAAGGGTGACGCCTCGTTTCGCAAATTTTATAGAAATAAGAATAATAGTTCAATCGTGGTTTACGCTAAAAAAGAGAAAGTTAAAAATCTTTTAATCTATGATGCTATAAATAAAATATTAAATAAAAATAAAATTTTGTCACCAAAGTTATTAAATCAAAATTATAAAAATAACTATATAGAGGTTGAAGATTTTGGAGATAATACTTTATACAAAGTCTTGAAAAATAATAAAACTAATAAAGAACTAATTTTTAGAAAAATTTTAAAAACTCTGAGAAGATTACAATTAATTAAAGATAAAGAGGTCATAAATCTTAATAAACAGAAATATAAAGTACAGAGGTATGATAATAAAATATTATCCAATGAAGCAAAATTGTTTTCTGAATGGTATGCACCTAGAAAAATAAATAAGTTCAAAATTAGAAATTTTAAAAAAAAATATGCAAATGAAGTTAAAAAGTTATTATCAAAATTGAATTTAAAAAACGATACTTTTGTTCACAGAGATTTTCACGTATCAAATTTAATGTATGTAAAAAATAGTATTGCAGTGATTGATAGCCAAGATGCGTTAATTGGTAATAAAGCATATGATCTAGCTTCACTTATAGATGATGTTAGATTTAAAACATCGAATCAACTTAAAAATAAAATTTTAAATAATTACTTTAAGAAATTAAAAAAAACCGAAATTAATAAATTTGTAAATGACTTTGAAATTTTATCTGTTTTAAGAAATTTAAAGATAATAGGAATTTTTATGCGTTTAGCAGTAAGAGATAATAAAAAAAAATACATAAAAATGATACCTTATGCTTGGGAAATGATTAACTATAGGATGAAAAAAAATAGTGTTTTTGTTAATTTAAAATTAATACTAAAAAACTATTTACCTAAATTTGTTAAATAAATTGTGAAAATAAATACTGCTTTAATTTTATGTGCTGGTTTTGGAAAACGTTTAAATCCAATTACTCTAACGAAACCTAAACCTTTGCTAAAAATAAAAGAATTCACTATGCTTGAGAAAAGTATAAACCTAATTAAAGAGATGGGTATTAACAAAATTTATATTAATACTTTCTATCTAAAAGAACATTTTTTAAATTTTATTAAAAACAAAAATTTTAATGTAGATATTCATATTATTGAGGATGGTGAAAGTATTCTAGATACTGGAGGTGGTATACTTAATATGATTAGTCATTCAAGAGAAGATGATTTTATCGTCTTTAATCCTGATACAATTTGGTCAAACGAATATCGAGATGAAATTATAAAAATGGAGGAAATTTATTTTTCAAAAAAATTAGATTATATACTCTTATTGGCAAATAAAAACCTAAGCTTTGATAAAAGTTTAACAGGAGATTTTAATCTTTCAAATGATCTAATCACGAAAAAAAATAACTTAGATTTTATCTATATTGGCTGTCAAATTCTAAATAAAAAAATTTTTAAAAATCAAACTATAAGTAAATTCTCTATTTTAAATACTTGGAACAAATTAATAGATGAAAAAAAATTATATGGGTTTGAAAGCAAACAAAAATTTTATCATTTAACAGACTTAAATATTTTTAATAAACTAAAAGATCTTTAGCCCTTTCAGTTTCAAGATACTCACAATTTAATATTTTATTGTCATTATCAAATTTTATCAGCAAGGGGTTACCAGTAGGTATTTCTAGTTTTGAAATTTGATTGTTATCTAAATTAAAAAGATACTTACATAAAGCTCTTATTGAATTTCCATGCGCAGAAATTAAAATATTTTTATTTTTTAAATTATTTTCAATTTCATCACTATAATATTTAATTACTCTCTCATAAGTATCTTTCAAAGATTCAGTGTCTGCAATTTTATCAATAGGTATATCTTTATAAGTATCGATATTTAATGGATGATAAGAGCTACTTTTATCTAATGGATCAGGTCTAAGATCCCAGGAACGTCTGAATTGATGAACTTTGTATTCTCCAAGTTTTTGTTTCATCTCATCTTTATTCAAACCTGTCAGAGATCCATAATGTCTCTCGTTAAGTTGCCAAGCAGATTGGACATCTTTAAAGTCATCTAACTTCTCTTGAATAATCTTCATAGTATTTTTTGCTCTTAATTGAAATGATGAGTAATATAGATCAATATTTATTTGCTTTTGTTTAATTAGTTCTCCAGCTTTTTTTGCTTGATTTCTTCCATTTTCATTCAAGTCAACATCTACCCACCCCGTAAATCTATTTTCAAGGTTCCATACACTCTGGCCATGTCTTACAAGTATTAAATAACTCATTTGTTTATCTTTTAAAATTATTTGATAAATAAAACTATATTATTCATGATTAATTATTTTACAAAATATAAAATCATTTTCTACTTAAGTAATTTCATTTTGATGTTTGAATATTTATTTCCTGGTAGTTTTTTAGGTTGCATAATTTTTAATAACTGTAAAATACAGCCACAACTTACAGCTGATTTTTTAATTTCAACAAATCATCTTTACTCTTTTTTAATTATTTCTACGATTGGATTTCTCACATACAAAAATTCAAAAAAAATAATTTATTTAAGCGTCTATTTAATTGTTATATCTATTCTTCTAGAACTTTTTCATAATTTTATACCTAACAGAAGTTTTGAGATTGGAGATTTATTTGGAAATTTAGTTGGTGTAATCATAGCAATAATTGGTTTTAATTTATTCAAAAAATATGAAAATATTAAAAATTAACTCCTTAATAATTTTACTTTTTTTAATTAATTCCTGTACTTCAATACCTTCTAATATATCTAATAGTTGTTCAATATTTGATGAAAGGTATTTGTGGTATAAACATGCAAAAAAATCAGAGCAAAAATGGGGGACACCTATATATTTGCAGCTTGCAATTATAAAAATGGAGTCCGGTTTTGATTGGCTTGCCAAGCCACCACGACAAAAACTTTTTAAAATAGTTCCTTATAAAAGACCTTCTAGTTCATTTGGTTATTCTCAAGCAGTAAAAGGAACATGGAAACAATATAAAACTGAAACAGGAAATAAATTTGCAACCAGAACAAAATTTAAAGATAGTGTTGATTTCATTGGTTGGTATACAACCAAAACTGAAAAAATTTTAAAAGTCTCAAAACAAGATGCCTTCAAACAGTATATTGCTTACCATGAAGGTTGGGGAAATTATAAAAATTATAAAAATAATAAGAAAGTCATTAACCTAGCAAAGAGAGTCGAAAAACAAGCAAATATTTATAAGAAACAATTATCTGATTGTAAGAATTCTTTATCTACAAATAAATATATTGTTTTTTAATTTAATTGTTTTTTAAGTTCTATGTCTACCGCATCAATACGTTTTGTATTTTTTGCCAATGCTAAGTACATTGTTGGTGTTACATATAATGTAAAGAAAGTTGATATAATCATTCCTCCAAGAATAGTTCCTCCAACAGCTAACCTAGATCCTTCTCCTGCACCTGGCCCAATATTTCCAATTACCAATGGCAACATGGCAATCATAGTACTTAATGAAGTCATGATAATTGGTCTTATTCTAAGCTGACATGCTTTTAAAATTGCTTCTTGTAATTTAACACCAGTTGTCCTTATTTGATTTGTATAGTCCACTATCAAAATACTATTTTTTGTTGAGATACCAATCAATATAATCAACGCAATTTGTGAGAAAATATTTATTGAACTATTCAAAAATAAAATAAAGATTAATCCACCAAAGACAGCAAGTGGAACTGTTAAAATAATTATGAATGGATGAATGAAAGAATTAAATGTTGCTGCCATTACCAAATATGCTGTGATCAATGCCAAAGCAAAGATTAAGTATATTTCATTAGTTGTTTCTTTTAATTCTTCAGATTTT
>CACHUY010000015.1 GCA_902583295.1 uncultured Pelagibacteraceae bacterium
ATAAATTTCCTTTATATGAAATCCATTTTCTACCATATTGACCTTTGCCATTTGTTTGTGATTCTGAAATTACCATTCCAAATTTACAATTAGTTTTTTTAATAATTCTAATAGCAGTATTGTTAGTGCTTCTGACTTTTTTAAATTTGAATTTTTTAAATTTCATTAAATAATATTAATTCTTGAAACTACCTCAATCAATTGACCTGGGAATATAAAGTACAAAAGAATTAATATCGTTGAAAAAGTAAGTGAAAATTTTAACCATACTCCATGATCTGTGTCGTATCTTTCTTTCTCTTTATCAAAATAAATTATTTTAATTATTCTTAGGTAATAAAAAGCTGCAATTACAGTTGATAGCAATCCAACTATTGCCAAGAAATACATGGATTGTTCAATTACAGCTTTAAATACATAAAACTTAGCAAAAAAACCTGCTAAAGGTGGAATACCAGCAAGTGAAAATAGTATTATAAGTAAACACAATGACAATAGTGGATGATTTTTTGAAAGACCTGAAAGATCATTAATATCCTCATAATATTGTTCATTTCTTTTTAGCATCAATAAACATGAAAATAGAGCTAAATTCATTACTACGTAAATAGAAATATAGATTATTGAACTTTGAATTCCATCGTTAGATCCCGTTGCTATTCCCGCTAAAGTATATCCGATATGACCTATTGAGCTGTAAGCTATTAGCCTCTTAATATTAGTTTGTCCTATTGCTGCAATCGCACCAAATATCATTGATGCAATAGACAAGAAAATAATAATCATTTGCCATTGATCTATTAGATTTAAAAATGGAACATATAAAAATCTAATAAAGACAGTTAGTGCAGCAATTTTTGGAAGCATAGTAAAGAAAAGTGTTACTGATGTTGGTGATCCTTCATAGACATCTGGTGCCCACATATGAAATGGAACTGCAGAAATTTTAAACGCCAAACCAACTAAAATAAAAACTATTCCAAAAGTAAGAGCGTACTCATTTGAATTAAGCTGATTTGCTATAACATCAAAATTAGTAGATCCTGAAAAACCATAAATTAATGAACAACCATATAGTAGTAAACCAGAAGATAGTGCACTCAACACAAAATATTTTAGTCCCGCTTCAGATGATTTTAGTTGATCTCTATTAAAACTTGCCAAAACATATAGAGCTAGGGATTGTAATTCTAATCCCATATAAAAAACCATAAGATCATTAGAGCTGATCATAATCATCATTCCCAAGATAGAGCTTAAGATCAATATAGGATACTCAATTTTGAAAATTTTAAATGCTTTAAGATAACTTGATGAAATTACTAAAACTAAAAAACCTCCAGTTAATGTAATAATTTTCATAAGTGAAGCCATAGGATCAATGACAACACTTTCATTAAATAAAATAACTCTATTTATAGAATAAGTTTCATTTATAGTAATAATTATTACAATTAAAATTGTGAATAATGAAAGATTAAAAGTTAATTGAGAACTATTTTTTTTAAAAACTCCCAGTATTAACAGAAACATAACTGATAAAGATATAAAAATCTCAGGTAATATTAAATTAAGATTATCCATATTACTTGCTCGCTATGTTTAAGTTATGAATATTAATTAAATCTGATACTGAAACTTCAATGGTGTTAAATAATGGTTCTGGATAAAATCCAAAAAACAATGTTGGTACTGCAAGACATGATAATATTAAATACTCAGATCTATTCAAATCTACCATTTGTTTTAAATCTTCATTAATTAATTTTCCAAACACAACTCTCTTATATAGCCATAACATGTAAGCTGCCCCTAGAATTACTCCAAAACTTGCAATAACGGCTACTAAAAAATTATCTTTAAATGCTCCCATTAAAATTAAAAATTCACCAATAAATCCACTGGTACCCGGTAGACCTAGAGCTGCTAAGGTAAATAACATAAATAAAATTGAGTATTTAGGAATTATTGTAACTATACCTCCATATGATTTAATCAATCTTGAGTGCATTCTGTCATATACAACACCAACACATAAAAATAGAGCTGCAGAAACTAATCCGTGACTTAACATTTGAATTATACTGCCCTCAATTCCCTGTTGTTGTAACGTAAAAATTCCAAGAGTTACAAAACCCATGTGTGCAACAGAAGAATAGGCAATAAGTTTCTTCATATCTTCTTGCATCAACGCTATAAAAGATGTGAATATGATTGCTATTACACTTAAAGTGTAAATTAAAGGTGTAAAAAAATCTGATGCAATTGGAAAAAGTCCTAAAGAAAACCTAATAAAACCGTAGCCTGCCATCTTCAGCAATATTGCAGCCAAAAGAACTGATCCTGCAGTTGGTGCCTCAACGTGAGCGTCTGGTAGCCATGTATGAACAGGCCACATCGGGGTTTTAACAGCAAAAGAACTGAAAAATGCTAGCCATAAAAGATTTTGGTATTTTGCATCAATGCCTAACTCGTAAAGTTTAATTACATCTGTAGTACCTGATATCCAATAAATAGATATTATAGCTACCAACATCAAAACTGACCCAAGTAAAGTATATAGAAAAAATTTGAATGCTGAGTAAACTCTTTTTGGACCACCCCAAATACCAATTATTAAAAACATTGGAATTAATCCAGCTTCAAAGAATAAATAAAAAACAATCAAATCAAGAGCACAGAAAACACCAATCATGAAACTTTCCATTATTAAAATGGCAATTAAAAAATCTCTTAATCTATTCTTAACAGTGTTATTTACAGAAATAATACAAAGTGGTGTAATAAAAGTTGTTAATAAAATAAATAAGATTGAAATCCCATCTACTCCAACTTTGTAATTAATAAAATCTTTTATCCATATTCTCTCCTCAACAAATTGAAAAGCTGATGTTGTTGGATCAAATAATAACCATAAATAAATTGAAATTAAAAAATTTAGAATTGTAGTAAATAATGCAACATATTTCGCAGTTAAATTATTTCCATCTTTATCTTTAGTAAAAAATAAAAAAAGTGATCCAACTATTGGAAGTAATATTAGGGAGGATAAAATTGGAAAATTCATTATCTAACAATTAAAAAGGTTAGAAAAGCAGAAAAACCAACTAGCATTACAAATGCATATTGATAAATAAAACCGCTTTGAAATTTATTTGCTTTAATAGAACATTTTTTTATAAAGGAAGATATTCCATCAGGACCAAAACCATCAATTACTGTTCCATCAAAAAATTTCCACAAAAATAAACCTAAACGTTTAGAAGATTTTATAAATAAAACTTCATACAATTCATCAAAGTACCATTTGTTAACTAAAAACTTATATAAAGGTTTATTCAGTGACACTATTCCATTTGGAATTTCTTTATTTTTAACAAATAGAAAATAGGCAATAGGAATTGATATTGTTACTAAACAAGGTGTTAAAAGTAAAAACCATGTAGGTGGATGATCAGTACTTAAAGGTTCTAAAAATTTTATAGACTCTGCCCAAAAATAATTTTCACTGCCACTACCAATAAAAAGTCCTTTAAATAAAACGCCTGCAAAAATTGCACCAATCGAAAGAATAAATAAAGGAATAAGCATTATTATTGGGGATTCGTGAGCTTCCTCTATTTTTATTTCTTTGTTGTTATATTCTCCATGGAAAGTCTTAAATATTAATCTCCAAGAATATATTGACGTTAAAAGTGCTGTTATTATTCCTATACCAGCTGCATAATAACCTGTGGTATTACCTCTAAGATATGCAAATTCTATAATTGCATCTTTTGAGTAAAAACCTGATAAGAAAGGAAAACCGGTTAATGCAAGTGTTCCAATTATCATCAAAGCATAAGTGTAAGGTAACTTTTTCCAAACCCCTCCCATTTTGTTGATATCTTGCTCGTCTTTAAAAGCATGAATAACAGAGCCAGAGCCTAAGAATAGTAACGCTTTGAAGAAAGCATGAGTAAACAAATGGAACATCGCAACATTATAAGCACCGACCCCGGCTGCAAAAAACATGTATCCTAATTGGCTACAAGTGGAATATGCAATAATTTTTTTTATATCAGTTTGTACTAAAGCTACTGTTGCTGCAAAAAACGCTGTTGTCATGCCAACTATAGTTATTAAATCAAGGATAATCGGTGAGTATTCATAAATAGGTGAACATCTTACTACTAAAAAAACTCCTGCTGTTACCATAGTAGCTGCATGTATTAGTGCAGAAACTGGTGTTGGACCTTCCATAGCATCTGGCAACCAGGTATGCAATAAAATTTGAGCTGACTTACCCATTGCTCCAATAAATAAAAGTAAGCAAATCAAATCTACTGCTTTAATTTCAAATCCTAAAAAAAATAAATTTTTATCAACAACTGATGGTATTTGTTGAAATACTTCAGAGTAATTTACTGTGCCAAATAAATAAAATATTAGAAAAATTCCTAAAGCAAATCCAAAATCTCCAACTCTGTTTACAACAAATGCTTTTATCGCTGCAGCATTAGCACTTTCTTTTTTAAACCAAAAACCTATTAGGAAATATGAACATAAACCTACTCCCTCCCAACCAAAAAATAATTGAACAAAATTATCTGAAGTTACAAGCATTAACATTGCAAATGTAAACAGAGATAAATATGCCATAAATCTTGATTTATGAGGATCGTGGGACATATATCCAATTGAATAAATATGAACCAAAGAAGATACAGAAGTAACCACAACCAGCATTACTGCTGACAATGGGTCGATTAACATTGACCAGTTTACATCCAACGACCCTGAATTGATCCAAGTTGCAATTATTATATTTTCTTCATACTGATTTACAATTACTTGATATAAAACAAATATAGATAGTAAGGCAGAAATTGAAACCAAAGCACTTGTGACTATTTCAGAATTTCTATCCCCAATGTATTTTCCAAAGAAACCAGATATTATTGATGCGATTAATGGAAGAAATATGATTGAAAGTTCCATTCTTATCCTTTCAACTCATCTATGTGCTCAACTCTAATAGTTCCTGAATTTCGATAATAAACTACAATAATTGCAAGTCCAATGGCTGCCTCCGCAGCAGCTACAGTTAAAATAAATAATGTGAAAACCTGGCCAGTTAAGTCTCCCAGAAAAATTGAAAAAGAAACTAAATTAATATTAACAGCTAATAATATTAATTCGATACTCATCAATATAACGATAATATTTTTTCTATTTAAAAATATACCAATAGTTCCAATCGAAAATATTATTGCGCCTAATGTTAAGTAGTGTCCTAAACCTATTTCAGTCATCAATCTTAACTCCTTTATTAGACTCAACGTTTAATACACTTACACCATCAGATCTCTCTCTTGAAATTTGCTTTATATAGCTTTGTGTTTTTACACCTGCTCTTTTCCTAAAAGTAAGAACAATTGCTCCAATCATAGCAACCAATAAAATCATTCCACTGATTTGAAAGACATGGATATAATCGGTGTACAATACTTGACCTAAAGAATGAGTATTGCTGACTTTGTCTAATTCCAAGGAATTATTTATATCAAACAAATCCGGCTTATATTTCCAACCACCAACAACAATTATTAACTCAACAAATATAAGAGTGCTTATTATTAGACCTACGGGAATATGTTTTGAGCTAGCTTCTGATGAAAACCATTGATTTTTTTGTTGAGCAACATTTAACATCATAACAACAAACAAAAATAAAACCGCTACAGCTCCTACATAAACAATTAGCATAATCATCCCTAAAAACTCTGCACCAATCATAATAAAAAGACATGAAATACTTATGAAATCTAGGATTAAAAAAAAAACTGAGTGAACTGTATTCTTGGAAGCTGTAACCATTATTGCAGAAACAATAGCTATGATTGAAAATGTATAAAAGAAAATGGAGTGTGCGATCATTTTTATCTGTGAGAACTGTCAGCTTTAATATTAGCCTCTAAAATATTTTCCCATCTATCACCGTTATCTAAAAGTTTATCCTTTGTGTAGTAAAGTTCTTCTCTTGTTTCAGTAGAAAATTCAAAGTTTGGACCCTGTACTATAGCATCTACAGGACAAGACTCTTCGCATAATCCACAATAAATACATTTCATCATATCAATGTCATAGCGGGTTGTTTTTCTACTTCCATCTTCTCTTTGAGTTGACTCAATTGTTATCGCCTGAGCTGGACACACAGCTTCACATAATTTGCATGCAATACATCTTTCCTCACCATTTGGATATCTTCTTAATGCATGCTCTCCTCTAAAACGTGGACTTATCTTACCTTTTTCAAATGGATAATTTATTGTTTTTTTTGATTTAAATACCTCTTTAATAGCCATGTACAAACCGCTTGCAAAGTCTGCCATAAATATGGTTTTAAAAAATCTTGATATTTTCATAATTAATTTACCGGTAGAAGATTAAAATAAAACAGATAACTTGCCGTCAACACAACCCATATTAAAGATAATGGAAGAAATACTTTCCAACCTAATTTCATTAGTTGGTCATATCTATATCTTGGAACAATAGCTTTAACTAAAGCAAACAACAAAAATAATAGTAATATCTTCAATACTAACCAAACAGGCCCAGGTACTAAAGTAAAAGGATATATTTCAAGTGGAGATAGCCATCCACCCAAAAATAAAATCGCACCCATTGCACACATTAAAAGAATATTTGCATATTCACCAAGCCAAAACATTGCGTACATCATTCCAGAATATTCTGTTTGATAACCTGCGACAAGTTCTGCTTCTGCTTCTGGAAGATCAAATGGTGGTCTATTCGTTTCAGCTAATGCAGAAATAAAAAAAATAACAAACATTGGGAATAACGGAATAACAAACCATAAGTTTTGTTGAGCCATAACAATATCATTTAAATTGAGTGATCCTACACACAGAAGAACATTAATAATTATCACTCCGATAGACACTTCATAAGATACCATTTGCGCTGCAGACCTAATTGCACCTAAGAAAGGATATTTAGAATTTGAAGCCCATCCTCCCATTATAATTCCATAAACTCCAAGAGATGAAACTGCAAATAAATAAAGAATTCCAACATTTATATCAGCCAAAACCTGTGTAGCACTGAATGGAATTACAGCCCAAGCAATTAAAGCTAGTGTCATTGTTACTATTGGTGCAAGAATAAAAATTACTTTATTCGAACTTGATGGAATAATGATTTCTTTGAAAATATACTTTAATGCATCAGCAATAGTTTGCAAAAGACCGAAAGGTCCAACTACATTAGGACCTTGTCTCTTTTGAACGAAAGCCCATACTCTTCTATCAAGCCAAACAACCATAGCAACAGATACCAACACAGGCACTAATAAAAAAAGAATTTTATAAATTTGATCAAACAATATACTTAAATATTCCATCTATCCCTCTGTGCCTGTTGATTTAATATTTAATTTCGAGTTGTTGCACTCAATCATGGTTTTTGAAGATCTAGCAATTACATTAGAAAAATAATAATCCTTTATTTGAATATTTAATTTTTCATTTTGAAAATCTGAGATTTTTTGTTTCTCGTTTATATTTATTTGTTTTTCTTTTTGGAGTTTTAAATAATTAAACATGCTGCTTTCTAATTCTTCTTTATCATTAAATAATTTTCGATTATTCATGACTTCAGCTAATTCATTTATAATTTGCCAGTCTTCTTTGGCTTCTCCTGGAGGGTAAGAAGCTTTATATGCTTTTTGCATTTTTCCCTCTAGATTTGTAAAATAACCATCTTGTTCTGTATAAGCTGATCCTGGTAAAATTATATCTGCAATTTCTGCTCCCTTATCTCCATGGCTCCCTTGATAAATTACAAATTCATCTTTTTTATTAAACTCTAAATTATCTTGTCCAACTAAATAAACAATTTCGAATTTATTAGATTTCAATTCTTCCAATAAATTTTTTTCGTTATTTAATATTCCTAAATCAAAATTGCCTACTGTCGCCGCATCACAAGATAAAAGATTTAACGGGTTCCAACCCTCTGTGAATTTGTTATTTATCTTCAAAAAATTTTTAATTAAATTAAATAATTGTTCTGATGAATTTAATTTTAGTAAAGACTCACCAATTATAATCATTGGCTTACTTGCGCTAATAATTTCTTTAGATATTTCTTCAGACCCTTCAAAAATAGTTTTTATGGTTTGGGTTTGACCATCTAAATTCTTATATGGATAAGTTAGATCACCTACATCATTCAATGAGATTACTTTTGTATTATTATTTACAAAGGCTTTTCTAATTCTTGCATTCAAAATTGTAGCTTCATACCTAGGATTTGCTCCAATCAAAAATATTAAATCAGAATCTTCAATTCCATTTATAGATGAATTAAATATATAATTCTCTCTTTCAGAGTTATCTAAATATCTATTATCTGATCTTGAGTCATAATTAATGTTATTTAGAGTTCGATCAAAAAATTCCTTAAAAATATATCCTGTTTCCATATTGGTTAAGTCTCCAACAAAACCACAAACTTTATCTTTTGATGAATTTTCAAATTTTGACTTAATAATTTTAAAGACTTCACTCCATGATGCTTTCTCAAATTTACCATTATATTTAATAAAAGGTGTGTCTAGTCTTTGATTTAGTAAACCATCGCAAGCATATCTTGTCTTATCTGAAATCCACTCTTCATTAATATCCTCATTAATTATCGGCAAAACTCTTTTAACTTCCCAATCATATGTATCTACTCTTACATTTGATCCAACAGCATCCATTACATCAACAGTCTCAGTTTTTTTAAGTTCCCAAGGTCTTGCCTCAAAAACATAAGGTTTTGAAGTTAAAGCACCAACTGGACAAAGATCTATTACATTTGCTGACAACTCTGATTGCATTGAATGTTCCAAATAAGTTGTAATTTGCATATCCTCTCCTCTTCCAATTGCACCTAGCTCTGAAACTCCTGCAACTTCAGTAGCAAATCTTACACATCGAGTGCAATGTATACATCTTGTCATTTGAGTCTTAATTAATGGTCCCATGTTTTTTTCTGGTACAGCTCTTTTGTTCTCTTTAAATCTTGATTTATCTACCCCATAAAACATAGACTGATCTTGAAGGTCACACTCACCACCTTGATCACAAACTGGGCAATCTAAAGGATGGTTAGCTAATAAAAATTCCATTACTCCTTTTCGAGCCTTTTCAACAAAAGGAGTGTTTGTTTTAATATTCATTCCTTCTGCGGCAGGCATTGCACAAGAAGCAATTGGTTTGGGAGATTTTTCCATTTCAACTAAACACATTCGACAGTTACCTGCTATTGATAATTTTTCGTGATAACAAAACCTAGGAATTTCTGCTCCAGCTTTTTCACACGCTTGTAGAACTGTTAAACCATCTTCTACCTCAACTTCAATATCATTTACTTTTAATTTAGGCATTTTTTTTATCTAATAAATGTTGATCAACCAAATAAGGAATATTATTTTTTTTCTGAACAATAGGGTCTAAATTGTTTCTTTCCTCAATTTCTTTTTTGAAATGTCTTAGCAGCCCCTGAACAGGCCATGATGATCCTTCACCAAATGCACAAATTGTATGTCCAGCAATTTGGTTTGTTACATCACCAAGCATATCCACTTCATCTTTAGTAGCCTCTCCTTTTGCCATTCGCTCTAGCATTCTCCACATCCATCCTGAACCCTCTCTACATGGTGTACATTGGCCACAACTTTCATGTTTATAAAATCTAGCTATCCTTGCCATACATTTAATAATGTCTTGATCCTTGTTAATAACCACAATTCCAGCAGTTCCTAATCCACTTTTTTCAGCCATTAATGAGTCAAAGTCCATAGTCAATGTCTCACATTTTTCTTTTGGAATTAGTGGCATTGATGAACCACCTGGAATTACAGCTTGTAAATTTTCCCATCCACCAATAACTCCTCCAGCATGAACCTCGATTAATTCTTTTAAAGGAATATTCATTTCTTCCTCAACATTACATGGATTATTCACATTACCTGAAATACAAAAAATTTTAGTGCCTGTATTTTTTTCTCTACCTAACGAGGAAAACCATTTTCCACCTCTTCTCAAAATTGTTGGAACAACAGCTATCGTTTCAACATTATTAATAATTGTTGGGCATCCATAAAGTCCAATCAATGCTGGAAAAGGAGGTTTTAATCTTGGTTGACCTTTTTTACCTTCTATACTTTCAAGTAAAGCTGTTTCTTCTCCACAAATATAAGCACCTGCTCCATAGTGAATGTAAATATCCAAATCCCACCCAGTTCCAGCAGCATTTTTACCAATTAAATTTTTTTCATAAGCTTCATCAATAGCAGATTGTAATTTTTGACCCTCTATAAAATATTCACCTCTAATATAAATATAACAAGCATGTGCTTGAACTGCATAAGAGGCTATTAGACATCCTTCGATTAATTTGTGAGGCTCAAATCTCAGAATATCCCTATCTTTACAGGTGCCTGGTTCCGACTCGTCTGCATTAATAACTAAATAATGAGGTCTAGATCCGACTTCTTTGGGAGCAAAAGACCATTTTAAACCTGTAGGAAATCCGGCACCACCTCTTCCTCTAAGTTGCGAATCTTTTACCTCATTAATTATCCAATCCCTTCCTTTTGCTATCAATTCTGAAGTATTTACCCAATCACCTCTTGTCTGGGCAGATTTAACATCCGCACCCATATCATTGTATAAATTTTTAAAAATTCTATCTTGATCTTTAAGCATTTTTTGTGTCCATAAGTGTTTTTCTATTATTTTCAGGCTCTGTATTTAATCGTCCTCGATACGAACCTGGTTTTGGGTCTTCACCCTTTAAAATTTTATCAAATATTTCTATTGTTTTTTCTTTATCTAAATCTTCATAATAATTATCATTAATTTGCATCATAGGAGCATTAACACATGCTCCTAAACATTCCACTTCCATCCAAGAACAACTTTTATCATTTGATAATTCATTTTCTTTATCTGAAATTTTTTCCTTACAAGCTTCAACTAATTTATTTGCTCCTCTAATCATACATGGAGTAGTAGTACAAACCTGTACAAAATACTTTCCTACTGGGGATAAATTGTACATCGTATAAAAAGTTGCTACCTCGTAAACTTTTATGTAAGGCATATCTAAAAACTTTGCGATATATTTCATAGCAGCCAATGGTATCCAGTTATCATTCTGTTTTTGAGCAATATATAATAAAGCCATTACTGCACTTTGCTGTTTACCTTCGGGATATTTTAAAACAATTTTGTTTGCTTCTTTCAAAGAGGAAGAACTGAACTCAAAAGTTTCAGGTTGATTTTTTGCAGGTCTTCTTAAACTCATCTATCTACCTCACCAAAAACTATATCTAAGGAACCCAAAACTGCTGGTACATCAGCTAACATATGTCCTTTAATCAAATAGTCCATTGATTGAAGATGTGAAAACCCAGGAGCTCTTATTTTGCATTTGTATGGTTTATTAGATCCATCTGAAATCAAATAAACTCCAAATTCACCTTTAGGAGCTTCTACTGCTGTATAAATTTCATCCTTAGGAACTCGATAACCCTCTGTAAAAAGTTTAAAATGATGAATAAGTGCTTCCATTGATTGTTTAATTTCTTTTTTAGATGGTGGGCTAATCTTGCCATCTAAAGATTTTATCGGACCTTTTTCCATCTTAGATAGGCACTGCTTAATTATCGATACACTCTCTTTCATTTCTTCTATTCTACATAAATAACGGTCATAACAGTCTCCATTTTTTCCAACTGGGATTTTAAAATCTAATTGTTTGTAACAATCGTATGGTTGAGATTTCCTCAAATCCCATGGAACTCCTGAACCTCTGATCATCACACCTGAAAAAGAGTAGTCTAGAGCATCCTGTTTAGTAACAATTCCTATATCTACATTTCGTTGTTTAAAAATTCTGTTCTCAGTTAACAAACTTTCTAAATCATTTATTATTTTTGGAAATGTCTCACAAAATTCAGCTATATCTTCTTCCAAACCTTGAGGTAAATCTTGATGAACTCCACCTGCTCTAAAATAATTTGCATGAAGTCGTGAACCAGAAACTCTCTCATAAAAACCCATTAGCTTTTCTCTTTCCTCAAATCCCCACAATGTAGGAGTCAGAGCACCAACGTCCATAGCTTGCGTAGTGACATTTAATATATGACTTAAAATTCTTCCTATCTCACAAAATATAACTCTTATGTATTGGGCTCTAATTGGAACATCTATTTCCAGTATTTTTTCAGTTGCTAAAGCAAAGGCATGTTCTTGGTTCATTGGAGCAACATAATCTAGACGATCGAAATAAGGAACTGCTTGCATATAAGTTTTGTTTTCAATTAGTTTTTCTGTGCCTCTATGCAATAATCCAATATGAGGATCGGCTTTCTCAACTACTTCACCATCTAATTCTAAAATTAATCTTAACACACCATGAGCAGCTGGGTGTTGAGGACCAAAGTTTAAATTAAGGTTTTTAATTTTTTTTGTCATTATTCTCTAATTCTTCTTTAATATATTTGGTGCCTTCCCATGGGCTTTCGTAATCAAAATTTCTGTAGTTTTGTTCAAGTTTGACTGGTTCGCTTATTACTTTTTTTTGATCTTCACTGTATCTAACCTCTGTATGGCCTGTTAAAGGAAAATCTTTTCTAAGCGGATGTCCCTCAAAGCCATAATCAGTTAGTATTCTTCTTAAATCCGGATGATCTTTAAAAGAAACACCATACATATCAAAAACTTCTCTCTCCATCCAGTTAGCTCCTGGAAAGATACTAGTTATGGATGGTATAATTTCATTTTCTGCAATTGTATATTTTAAAATTAATCTTTGATTATGTTCATGACTTAAAAATAAATATACTACTTCAAATCTTAGATTTTTTTCTGGATAATCAGTAACTGTTATATCAATAAGTTGTCTGAATTTAGTGTCATTGTCTGTTTTTAAAAACAAAACAACATCTATAAGATCATCTTTATCTGTTTCAAGATAAATCTGATTATGTTTAATCTCACTTCTATTAATTTTAGTAGTCAATTCAGAATTAATTTTTTTTTCTAGATCAATTAAATTTTTCATGACTATCTCGTTATAGAACCTTTGTTTCTAATTTTTTTTTGAAGTTGTAATATTCCATAAAGCAATGCCTCTGCTGATGGAGGACATCCAGGCACATAAACATCAACTGGAACTATTCTATCGCAACCTCTCACTACAGAATATGAATAATGATAATACCCACCACCATTTGCGCAGCTTCCCATCGAAATTACATATCTTGGTTCTGGCATTTGATCATAAACTTTTCTTAATGCAGGTGCCATTTTATTAGTCAAAGTGCCTGCTACAATCATTACATCTGATTGTCTAGGAGAAGCTCTTGGTGCAGCGCCAAATCTTTCAAGATCATATCTTGGCATAGATGTTTGCATCATTTCAACAGCACAACAAGCTAAACCAAATGTCATCCAATGAAGAGATCCTGCTCTAGACCAATTTATTAAATTATCTAATGAAGTTGTAATAAATCCATTCTTGCTAAAATCATCTGCAAGTTGTTTAAATTCTTCAGGAACCTGATCTATTTTATTTTGCATTGTAATTAAATTTTATTCCCAGTCTAAAGCACCTTTTTTCCACTCATAAACAAAACCAATTGTAAGTATGAATAGAAAAATCATCATTGATGAAAAACCTAATAAGCCAATATTTCCAAGAGAAATTGCCCATGGAAAAAGGAAAGCAATTTCTAAATCGAAAATAATAAATAATATTGCCACCAAATAAAATCTTACATCAAATTCCATCCTTGAATCTTCAAATGGTTCAAATCCACATTCATATGCTGAAAGCTTTTCTGGATCAGGTCTTTTTGGTGATAAAATAAAATTTATTATCACAAATGCACAACTTAGACCTAATGCTAAAAATAAAAAAATTATTATTGATAAGTAGTTTTGTAAAAAATCAGATAACATTGAGGTCTATATAGCACTTTTTTTTTGTTCTTGAAGCGCTCATACGTCACATTTTCCTTAAAAAAAAAATTAACAATTTCAAAGACTTACATAAGGTAGGCTGAAAAACCTAACAATTTCAATATATTAGACAATTAGTTGAAATTTACTTAAAAAGTGGCGGGAGTGAAGGGACTCGAACCCTCGACCTATCGCGTGACAGGCGATCGCTCTAACCAACTGAGCTACACCCCCACTTTTGATTCTTGGTGGGCAGTATAGGACTCGAACCTATGACCCCCTCGGTGTAAACGAGATGCTCTACCAACTGAGCTAACCGCCCATAACCAAAAAGTATGTGATTTATATCTTCTGGATCAATAACGTCAAGATTTATTAATTACTATAAAATAGGGTAAAAATTAAAATCCACCCCTCCAATTTGACTTATTTTCAAAGCTATCTTTCTCCTGTTTTGAAATAGGTCTAAATAAATAAATTGCTAAAAATATAATTACTAAAAAAGTTACTAATAGTTCCATTTATAGATTTTATTTATTACTGAATACTAGCTTGAGATTTGTCATCTTTTTTAGATATATCTACTTCTACCCATTCAGTAGGTTTTAATTCTTTTGTTAATGCTATTTTGATTACTTGATCAGCATGTTCTACAGGAGTAATTTTAATATCATCCATTATTTTTTTTGGCATATCTACAAGGTCTTTTTCATTTTCTTTTGGTATTAACACTTCTTTAATTCCAGCTCTGTGTGCTGCTAATAATTTTTCTTTTAATCCACCAATTTGTAAAACTTGACCTGTCAAGGTAACTTCTCCTGTCATTGCTAAGTCTTTTCTTACTGGAATATTTGTAATTGAAGATACAATAGATGTAACCATTCCAACACCCGCTGATGGACCGTCTTTTGGAGTAGCACCTTCTGGAACATGAATGTGAAAATCTTTCTTTTCAAATACAGGGGGAATAATTCCATATTCAAGGCATTTAGATCTCACAAAAGATTTTGCAGCCTTAACAGACTCTTGCATTACATCACCAAGCTTTCCTGTAATTTGCATTCTACCTTTACCGGGCATAGTTACTGTTTCAATTTTAAGTATCTCGCCACCATACTCTGTCCAAGCAAGTCCAACAACAATACCAACTTTATTATCAGCCTCTAATTCACCAAAATTAAATTTTGCGACACCAAGAAAATCAGATAAATTTTTATTATTAACGTTAACTTCTTTTTCTTCTCCAGCAACAATTTTCTTAACTACTTTTCTTGCTATTTTTGAAATTTCTCTTTCTAAATTTCTTACTCCAGACTCTTTAGTGTAACCTCTTATTACTTCTTTAATAATGTCATCACTTAAATTCATTTCTTTATCTTTAACGCCGTTATCTTTAATTTGTTTAGGTAACAAATATTTATTAGCAATATTTATTTTTTCATCCTCTGTATAACCAGCTAGTCTAATGACTTCCATTCTATCTAATAATGGCGGAAGTATATTTAATGTATTTGCGGTTGTAACGAACATTACATCTGAAAGATCATAATCTACTTCTAAATAATGATCATTAAAAGTTGTGTTTTGTTCAGGATCTAAAGCCTCCAACAAAGCAGAAGAAGGATCTCCCCTATAATCATTTCCAATTTTATCAATTTCATCTAATAAAATTAATGGGTTTTTTGTTCCTGCTTTTTTCATCATCTGTATAATTTTGCCAGGTAGTGAACCTATATAAGTTCTTCTATGCCCTCTGATTTCAGCTTCATCTCTCATGCCTCCAACTGACATTCTTACGAATTCTCGATTAGTTGCTTTGGCAATTGATTTTCCTAACGAAGTTTTACCAACACCCGGTGGCCCAACTAAACATAAAATTGGTCCTTTAATTTTTTCCATTCTTTTTTGAACTGCAAGGAACTCCACTATTCTCTCTTTAATTTTTTCTAAGCCAAAATGGTCCTTATCTAAAGTATTTTGTGCCTTAGCCAAATCAATATCAACTTCACTTTTTTTATGCCATGGAAGTTCTGTCATCCAATCTAAATAATTTCTTACTACAGTGGCTTCAGCTGACATAGGGCTCATGTTTTTTAATTTTTTTAATTCTTGAAGACATTTTTTTTCTACATCTTTTGGCATTTTAGCTTTAGTGATTGCTTTGTTTATGCTTGTTGTTTCATCTTTACCATCTTCAATTTCACCAAGTTCTTTTTGAATTGCTTTAAGTTGTTCATTTAAGTAATACTCACGTTGAGTTTTTTCCATTTGAGTTTTAACCCTTCCTCTAATTCTTTTCTCAACACCAATTATACTAGTTTCATTTTCCATAATTTTAATTATGGCGTTCAACCTTTTTTTAACATCATTGGTTTCAAAAATTTGTTGTTTTTCAGAAATCGAGGCGGCTATATGTGACGCTATATTGTCTGCAATTTGAGATGGGTCTTTTAGTTGCTTAATTGTATTTATTGTTTCATTAGAAATTTTTTTATTAATAGATGTTAGTTTTTCTAGTCTTCTTAAAGCAGTTGCTGCTAATGGAAACAGATCTTCATCTTTAGAGATAACATCCTTAAAATAAGTGAAGTCACAAGTAATAAATTTTTCATTATCTTTAAAATCTAAAATTTTAACTCTCTTTATTCCTTCTACTAAAACTTTAACAGTACCATCAGGTAGTTTTAATAATTGTAAAATATTTCCTTCGCATCCATACATAAAAACATCAGTTTTACTTGGATCGTCAATTTCAGAGTTTTTTTGAGTGATTAGAATGATTTTTTTGTCTTTCTTCATTACTTCATTCAATGCAGAAATTGATTTATCTCTTCCAACAAATAATGGAACAACCATACTTGGAAAGACTACGATGTCTCTTAAAGGAAGTAACGGCAATGAGATTTTAACATCCATAGTAATAATATGGATATTATATTTTATTTTGCAATAGGTTTTTGCTAGTTATTATGGATATTAAGCCGCTGTAGTCTTGTTTGACTTAGATTTATTGTCACTTTTTGAATGAACCAAAATAGGTTGGGATTGACCTTTTGCTGCACTTGCATCAACAATTACTTCATCAATATCCTCTTGGCTTGGTAAGTCATACATAGTTTTTAATAAAATATTTTCTAAGATTGATCTTAATCCTCTTGCACCTGTTTTTTTCTTTATAGCTTTTTGAGCTATTTCTTTTAGAGCATTTTCTTTAAATATTAATTTAGCTCCATCTAATTTAAATAATTCTTGATATTGTTTTGTCAAAGAATTTTTTGGTTCTTGTAATATTTTTATTAAAGATTTTTCATCTAAATCTTCAAGTGTAGCAATCATGGGTAGTCTGCCAATAAACTCTGGTATTAATCCAAATTTTAATAGATCCTCAGGTTCAAGTCCTTTCATCCACTCACCTGTTTTCTTATCTTGAGTATTTTTTACATCTGCGCCAAATCCAATTGAAGTTCCTTTATCTCTTTGAGAAATTATTTTATCTAATCCAGCAAAAGCTCCACCACAAATAAATAGTATATTTGTTGTATCGACTTGTAAAAATTCTTGTTGTGGATGTTTTCTTCCACCTTGAGGGGGCACGCTAGCAACAGTGCCTTCCATAATTTTTAGTAAAGCTTGTTGCACACCTTCACCTGAGACATCTCTTGTGATTGATGGATTTTCAGATTTTCTACTTATTTTATCAACTTCGTCGATATATACGATTCCTCTTTGGGCTTTTTCTACATTGTAATCTGAGGCTTGTAATAATTTTAAAATAATATTTTCTACATCCTCACCAACATATCCTGCTTCAGTTAATGTAGTTGCATCAGCCATCGTAAACGGAACATCTAAAATTCTTGCTAAAGTTTGTGCTAATAAAGTTTTACCACAGCCTGTAGGACCAACTAAAAGTATATTAGATTTGGATAGCTCAACGTTTTTACTTGTTTTGCTCTCATAATTTAATCTTTTGTAATGATTGTGAACCGCAACGGACAAGACTTTTTTTGCATGAGCTTGTCCAATTACATAATCATCTAATACTGTGCAAATTTCTTTTGGAGAAGGAAGACCATCTTGATGTTTAACAAAAGTGTCTTTGCTTTCTTCTTTAATAATATCCATACATAATTCAACACACTCATCACAAATGAATACGGTTGGGCCAGCAATCAACTTTCTAACTTCATGTTGACTCTTTCCACAGAAAGAGCAGTAAAGAATATTTTTATTATTAGTAGTCATAAATTTTTAAACGAATCAATTGTAATACTTTATTATAGAAGACTCCCACTAATCAAGTTTGGAGTATTCTAAATCAATATATGGTGTATTATGATCTTTTTTCTACAACTTCGTCAATAAGACCAAATGACTTTGCAACATCAGCAGTCATGAAATTGTCTCTTTCAAGCGCAGATTTCACTTCATCAACACTCTTACCTGTATGTTTTGAGTAGATTTCATTTAATCTTTTTTTTAATGACAAAACTTCATTTGCATGAATCTCGATATCAGTTGCTTGACCTTGAAAACCAGCAGATGGTTGGTGAACCATTATCCTTGAATTTGGTAAAGAAAATCTTTTTCCTTTAGTTCCAGCTGCTAATAAAAATGACCCCATCGATGCAGCTTGTCCAATACATAAAGTTGAGATGTCAGGTTTTACATATTGCATAGTATCATAAATACCAAGCCCAGCAGTTACTAATCCACCAGGACTATTGACATATAAATAAATTTCTTTTTTAGGATCCTCTGCTTCTAAAAATAATAACTGAGCTGTAACAAGTGAAGCCACATTGTCATTAATCTGACCGGTTAAAAAAATTATTCTCTCTTTTAATAATCGTGAGTAAATATCATAAGCTCTTTCACCTTTACTAGATTGCTCCACCACCATAGGCACTAGGTTACTCATATGTTCAGATAAATTTATTGTCATAAATTGATTCGACTTCTTTTATACAACTTGAGATTACTTTTTGCTAACTTTTTTTGCTTTTTTTGGTGCTGGCTTTGATTTTATTGTTTTTGTTGAAGGTTTTTTTTCTTTAGCAGTTTTTACATCAGTTTTTTTCTTTTTATCTTTTATTTCATCACCATGATCGTGATCATGATTATGGTTGTGATCGTGGTCATGTTGATGAGCTTCTTTTAAAATTTTTTCTGCTTCAGATTTTGATATTTCTTTTTTATTAGCTTTGCCTTTTTCTTTAATCAAATTTAAAATTTTTTCCTCATATACTGTTCCCCTTAAACTGGCGACTGCAGAAGGATTTTTTTGATAAAAATCCATTACCATTTTTTCTTGTCCTGGCATCATCCTCAGCTGTTTCTGAACCTCATTTTGAATTTCTACCTCGCTAACTTTAATTTGATTTTTCTCGCCAAATTCATTTAAAATTAAACCTGTTTTTATTCTTGTTTTAGCTTTTTCTTCAAAATTTTTTTTATTTTTTTTGGCTTCTTCTTCAGGCATTCCTTGAGAAAGTATTTTAACTTCCTCTTCAATTAGATTTTCAGGTACTTCCTCAACTTTAATTTTTTCAATTTCTTTTAAAATTTGATTTTTTGACAATTGATCTAAAGAGTTTTTGAACTCATCATTTATTTGTCTAGAAATTAAGTTTTTAAGATCTTTTAAATCTTTTGCGCCTAGATTTTTTGCAAAACTATCATCAATTTTAACTTCTTCTGGTTGTTTTACACTTAAAATTTTACAATTAAATTTAGCTTTTTTATTTACCAAATCTTTTTCAGGAAAATTTTCAGGTAATATAGCTTCAACTATTTTTTCATCGTCTTTCTTAACTCCAATTAACTGCTTATCAAATCCTTTAAGAAATAAATCTTTTCCTAGAGTTAATTGAGTATTTTTTCCTTCATTTCCTTTGAATTCCTTACCATCTACTGTTGCCTTGTAATCTAAAGTGATCAGATCCCCCTCTTTAGCTTTTGTTTCAGGTTTTGAGTCTTTAAAATTAGGTTGATTTTTTGCTATTTCTTTTATTCTTTTTTCAGTTTCACTTTCATCTATCTTAACTGAGTATTGATCAAATTTTATATTTTCTAAGGATTTGATATCAACTTTAGGTAATTCAGTAACTGATAACACATATTCCAATTCTTTATCTTCACCATAAGTTTTCAAATCTAATTTTGGTTGGCCAGCTGGTTTTATTTTTTTTTCTTCTAAAGCTTTTGTTGAAGTATCTTTTAAAACTTTGTCTAATACTTCACCAAATACCGCCTTACCAAACTGTCTTTTTAAAACTTCTTTAGGAACTTTTCCTGGTCGAAAACCTTTAAGATTTACGGTACCTTTTATTTCTTCATACTTTTCATCCATATAAGACCCCATAGTCTCTTTATCGATTAAAATTTTAAGATCTTTGTTTAAACCTTTTTTATTTTCTACTGTGACTTTCATAATAATTTAATGGTAGGGCGAAAAGGACTCGAACCTTCACATCCGAAAATATTGGTTCCTAAGACCAACGCGTCTACCAATTCCGCCATCGCCCCACAAATTACGAAGTTTTATATATTATTGAAACTATTTGTCCAATGACAAATAATAAAAAATTATCTATTTATCTAATTAATTTTATATAAACTAAATAAAATGATTGTTTCTCCATGTATAAGTATTTGTAAAACTGATCCTTCAACAGGGTATTGTTATGGTTGTGGAAGAAGCAATGAAGAAAAACAAGTATGGAAGAAAGAGGATACATCTGATGATTGGAAAAAAAATAATCTAGAGTCCATAAAGAAAAGATTGACTGGCTGGCAACTTGAAAGCTTCAATGAGTCTTATGAATACAAGATAAATAATGGAATGTCTTTATTTAAAAAAAATCAAATTAAAGAATAAAGATCTAGATGAGTAAAGTAAAATTAATTAGTATTATTTATGCTATAGGAATAATTATTGGTGCTCTTTTTTTTGAGGTATGGGCTGCAGAGACATCATTCATTAAAACTATTGGTGTTTTTATATGGACAATCATATTTTTAATCGCATTATTTTTTGCTGATAAAAATGAGAAAAAATAACTAAAAGACACCATTAATGATTTCTATTTTATCAACAAAGTTAACCTTTTGATTTATTTTTAATTTTTTTATCAATTAAATTTTTTTTCCTTGAGTTAAATCTACTGTTAGTTATGTTAGATCTGTGTTTAGCAAATGCTTGTTTTTGTGCTTGTCGCATTGCTTTTTTGGAGGACATAATCCTAATTTAATACTTAATCTGTAAAGTATCAATTATTTTTAGATTTTTGTCAGAAACGACTATTTCTCCTGATGAAGGTGGATAATCTAAGATTTCAGAAATTACAACATAGTGTGTTATAAAAATTAAATTATTTTTTTTATCCCAATTGTTTAAAAATTTTTGAAAATCTTTTATTTGACTTTTTTTTTTATGTGCAAATTTAGAACTAAAAAAAGAGTTTAAAAAACTTTTTGTTTTGAAACTTTTAAATGCTAAAAAAGCTGTTTCTTTACATCTGCACCATTCACTAGAATACACATTTTTTATTTTAATCTTATTTTCTTTAAAAAAATTACCAATTTTTTTAGACTGAATTCTTCCACGTTCACTTAAATTTCTTTGAGTTGAGCAGTCATAAATATTAAAATTTTCAGGGTCTCCCCCTCCAGGTGCATAAGCATGCCTTATAAATATTAACTTCCCTCCAGCTTTTAAGTTTTCAATTATATTTTTTTTTGAATCTGCTTTAACAGACGAGGTTAAAGATATAAATAATATTAAAATAATTTTTAAAAATTTCATTAATGAATATTAAATTTAAAAAACTTAATAAGACAATTATAAATTGCAAAAAATGTAAGAGATTAACTGATTTTATCAAAAAAATTTCTATAGAAAAAAGAAAACAAAATATAAATGAAAACTATTGGGGAAAGCCTGTAACAGGATTTGGGGATGTAAATGCTAAACTTTTGATTTTAGGATTGGCTCCAGCAGCTCATGGAGGAACAAGAACTGGTAGAGCATTTACAGGTGATAAATCTAGTGATTTTTTATTTACTTGTTTGCATAAAGCAAAAATTTCAAATCATCCATATTCAGTAAATTTAAAAGATGGTTTAAAATTAAAATCAACGTACATTACTAATATTCTTAAATGTGTGCCACCAGGTGATAAACCTACTGCAGTTTCTCTTCATGCAGTATTAATTGGTGAACAATCAATAAAAAAGCCTTTATCTGAATGTAGAATTTTAATTCAAGGCGGAGGTGCTATAGGTTTGTTATGTGGTCTGA
Source organism: uncultured Pelagibacteraceae bacterium (assembly GCA_902583295.1). GTDB lineage: Bacteria > Pseudomonadota > Alphaproteobacteria > Pelagibacterales > Pelagibacteraceae > Pelagibacter. Next base: position 22,327 of record CACHUY010000015.1, read on the forward strand.
TTTTATCTAAAATTAAAAATAATAAGACTATCACTCTCTCAGATCCCAACAAATTAAGATTAAATGAGTGTTCAAAGTATCTAGATGCACAATATGTTGAACCAAATCACAAAGATATCGAGAGTAACAAATTTGACATTGTTTTTGATACTGTAGGTCTAGAAATATCAAGACAACAAGCAATTGAAGTTGTGAAACCAGGAGGGTCAATTATTCATATTGGACTCACTCAACCATCTGGAACCTTCAATTTTAGAAAAATGACACTGCAAGAAGTTACCGTAATAGGCACATATTGTTATACTAATAAAGATTTTGAGCAAACTTTAGGAATTTTAGCTAATAAAGAGATTGGTTCTCTTGATTGGATTGAATTTAGAGAATTAAAAACTGGAGGAGAAGCTTTTAGACAAATCCATGATGGTACCTGTGTAGCTCCAAAAATTATATTGATACCTTAGAACTATAATTTAATTGTAAATTCATACTTCTTGAACTTCCAAATTTGAAATCATTAGAAATTTTAGGTGCAGAAATTATTATTGACCAATATATTAAGAGTAAAAAGATTGAAACTGTCTTCACAATAATTATGTATAATTTAATAGTGATATTTGCTTGTTTAAATCTTGTCTAAATCATGTATTAAAGTAGAAATTTATGAAACTTTTTCTAATATATTTTATTGTTTTAATAATCTTTTCAAGTTCATCAATTGCAAATGAAGTAAAAGTTTTTGAATTTACTGATAAAGAACTTTCAGAATTAAGTGTCAGAAAAGTTAGAGGAGCAGATAATAAGACAATTTATTCGGTTGGATCCAATAATAATGGCAACTATTTAAAAGCGGTTGCAGATAATGCTGGATCTGGTTTAGGAAAAGAAATTAAAATTGATTTAAACAAAACCCCATTTATTAATATTACTTGGAAAATTGAGCAAGATTTATCAGGTATTAACGAAAAAACTAAAAAAGGTCACGATTTTGCTGCTAGAGTTTTTGCTGTTAAAAAAACAGGTGCAACACCATTGTCAAACCGAGCAATTAATTATGTTTTTTCTAGTAATGTTAAGGTTGGTGAAAATTGGCCAAGTCCCTACACTAAAAAATCTATAGATAATGTCTTATCTACAACAAAAGAAAATTTAAATAAATGGGTTACTGTTAAGGCAAATGTAAAAGAAGATTTTAAAAAATTTCATGATTTAAACGTTGATGAGCTTGATGGTCTGGCAATAATGTCTGATACAGATAATTCAAAATTAAAATCAGTTGCGTATTATCAAAACATTTTTTTTTCAGAAAATTAAAATTTTAAGTATTTATTTAAACCCATACTAAGAAAAGATAATAAGATAGCTGCTATTACATCTTCTATTGGAAGAGCACTTGGGAAACCAAAATTCCAAATAACAACCCCAATTAACCAGATTACGTATATTTTCATTGCTACATTTATATCTTAGTTTGTATTTAATTTTAAATTTTTTTGATAATATTTCTTAATGACAAAAACTTTTAATCATAACACTAAAGTGTATTATGAAGATACTGATGCAGGAGGCATTGTATATTATGCAAACTATTTGAAATATCTTGAAAGAGCCAGAACAGAAGCTCTGGTAAAAATAGGTTTAAGCAATCGAAAAATTAAAGACTACTTCGGGGTACTCATTATTGTTAAATCATGTAATGTAGATTTTAAAAAATCAGCATATTTAGAAGATATATTAAATATTAAGTCACATATAACTTCTATTACAAAAACTTCTTTTATAATGAAACAATTAATTATTAAGAATAAGATTATAATAGTTGAGGCAAAGGTACATTTGGTTTTCGTAAATGATAAAGTAAAACCTGTAAAAATTCCCCAATTAATAATTGATAAATTTGTACCATTTATCTCTAAAAATTAAATAGATGCACTTTTTTTTGCTTTTTTAAATAATTCTATCATCATTTTTTCTGAAATTAACTTAGTATTTACATTCCTTGGACTAGGGTGGTAGCAGGAAATTAATTTAATATCATTTGGCATAAAATAAATTTTACCATGAATAAA
>CACHUY010000016.1 GCA_902583295.1 uncultured Pelagibacteraceae bacterium
AATTTCTGAAAAGGATTTATCAAAAGTTGCAAATGAAGTTAGAAATGAAATGATAGATGCTGTATCTCAAACAGGTGGTCATTTAGGTGCAGGTTTAGGTGTTGTAGAATTGACTGTGGCACTTCATTATGTATTTGACACACCAAATGATAAATTAATTTGGGATGTTGGACATCAATCCTATCCACACAAAATTTTAACAGGTAGAAAAGATAAAATTAGAACATTAAGACAAGGTAATGGATTATCAGGGTTTACAAAAAGAAGTGAAAGTGAATACGATCCTTTTGGTGCTGCTCACAGTTCAACATCAATCTCTTCTGCACTAGGTATAGCTGAGGCAAATAAATTGGAAAATAAATCTTCAAATGTAATTGCAGTTATTGGAGACGGTGCGATGAGTGCTGGTATGGCTTATGAAGCAATGAATAATGCGGGTGCTTCAAAAACCAAAATGATTGTTATTTTAAATGACAACGATATGTCAATTGCAAAACCCGTTGGAGCGATGAGAACATATCTTGCAAAATTATTGACTGGAAAAATATATTTTAGTTTTAGAGAAACAATTAAATTAATTACGTCAGCGTTTTCAAAAAGGTTTAGTGCAAAAGCTGGAAAAGCAGAAGATTTCTTACGATCTGCATTCACTGGTGGTACCATGTTTAATTCATTAGGTTTTTATTATGTGGGACCAATTGATGGACATGATTTATCAACTCTTATTCCAATTTTAAAGAATGCTAGGGACTCAAATCATGAGGGCCCGATTATGATACATATTAAAACACAAAAAGGTAAAGGGTATAGTTACGCAGAAGAAGCTAAAGATCATTATCATGGAGTTTCAAAATTTAATGTAGACACTGGCGAACAGAATAAAAGTGGATCTAATTTACCTTCATATACAAAAGTATTTGCTAATACTCTTGTAAAGCACGCAAAAAAAGATAGTAAAATTGTAGGGATAACAGCAGCAATGCCCGGTGGAACAGGAATGGATATCTTTGGCAAGGAGTTCCCAAAAAGAATGTTTGATGTTGGTATAGCTGAGCAACATGCAGTAACATTTGCAGCTGGGATGGCAACTGAGGGATATAAGCCTTATGCTGCAATTTACTCAACATTTTTACAAAGAGCATATGATCAAGTTGTTCATGATGTGGCCATACAAAGCTTACCTGTAAGATTTGCAATTGATAGAGCTGGATTAGTTGGGGCTGATGGATCAACTCATGCTGGTTCGTTTGATATTACTTATTTATCAACTCTTCCAAATTTTATTGTAATGGCCGCAAGTGATGAAGCTGAACTTGTTAAAATGATAAATACCTCAGTAGATATTGATGACAGACCAAGTGCAATACGATACCCAAGAGGAGTAGGTGTTGGGGTTGAACTTCCATCAATTGAAGAAAAAATTGAAATTGGAAAAGGAAGAATAATTCAAAATGGTAGTCAAGTATGCCTTTTAAGCTTAGGCACAAGACTTGAAGAATGCAAACTAGCTGCGGAACATTTAAAACAAAAAGGAGTTTCAACTACTATTATTGATGCAAGGTTTGCCAAACCCTTAGATGAAGAATTGATTATTAAATGTGCTAGAGAGCATGAAATTTTAATATCTATTGAAGAAGGTTCAATTGGAGGTTTTGGTTCGCACGTAAAAAACTTACTCGCTGAGAAAGGGATATTTGACAAAGGTTTAAAATTTAGATCAATGAATTTACCAGATAGGTTTATTGAACAAGATACCCCCAACAAAATGTATGAAATTGCTGGATTAAATGCTTCTCAAATTTCAAAGAAAATTTTAGAAATTTTATTTAATAAAAATTCTATCAAAGTTGTAAAAAATTAAATTGTTCTACTGACACTGAGCTTTGTTCATTAGATAGTGATCTAATAAAACACAATTCATCATTGCCTCTCCAACAGGCACAGCTCTTATTCCAACACATGGATCATGTCTGCCCGTGACAGATATCGTTGTATTTTTCCCAAATTTATCTACAGTTTTTCTTGTTGTTAAGATTGAAGATGTTGGTTTCACAGCAAATGAAGCAATAATTTCTTGTCCAGTAGAAATACCACCCAAAATTCCACCTGCATTATTTGAATTAAACTTTAACTTTTTACCTTTTTGTGAAATTTCATCTGAGTTTTGTTCACCACTTAGCTGTGCAGAGTTTACTCCTGCACCAATATTAACTCCTTTAACAGCATTAATACTCATGAAACTAGATGCGATATCAGAGTCTAGTTTTGAATAAATAGGTGCACCCAATCCTACTGGAATTCCTCTCGCTCTTATTTCAATCATTGCACCACATGATGATCCAGATTTTCTTACCCCTAACAAATATTTTTCCCAAAGTTTTATCATTGATTTATCAGGACAGAAAAAAGGATTTTTTGTTATTATTTTGTCATTCCATTTGTTAGTATCGCACCCTAATATACCTAGTTGGGTAACAGCACCAATAACTTTGAATTTTTTACCTAATTTTTTTTGCAAGACGAGCTTTGCTATTGCACCGGCTGCAACTCTTGATGCAGTTTCTCTAGCAGATGATCTTCCACCACCTCTATAGTCTCTAATTCCATATTTTTTGAAGTAAGTAAAGTCAGCGTGTCCAGGTCTAAATTTATCCTTAATATTTCCATAATCCTTAGATCTCATATCTTTATTATAGATAATTAAGGATATTGGTGTGCCAGTAGTTCTTCCTTCAAAAACTCCAGATAATATTTGAACTTTATCGTCTTCTTTTCTTTGTGTTGTAAATTTTGATTGTCCTGGTTTTCTCTTATCCAGTTCTTTTTGTATATCTTTCTCGTTTAAGTTAATGTTTGGAGGGCATCCATCAACGATACAGCCAATAGCAGGACCATGAGATTCACCCCAAGTAGAGAAACGAAATAGCTTTCCAAATGTATTAAATGACATTATTTATATTATATAGATTATTTTGTTTAAATTATGAATCAAAAAAACTCACTTGGGCTTAATAGTTGTTTTTTGGATTTAGATGATCCAATTCATTTATTCGATACTTGGATGGAAGAGGCAAAAAAAACTGAACCAAACGACCCAAACGCAGTAGCTTTAGCAACATCAAGTAAAGATAATGTCCCTTCTGTAAGGATGGTCTTATTAAAAGATTTTAATCAAAATGGATTTGTATTTTATACAAATTTAGACAGTCAAAAAGGACATGAACTAAAAAAAAATTCAAATGTAGCAATGTGCTTTCATTGGAAAAGTTTACTAAGACAAATTAGAATTAATGGCACCGTTTCATTGGTGCCCAATGAAGTTGCAGATGATTACTATAATTCAAGAAATTATGAAAGCAAGATAGGAGCATGGGCATCTAAACAGAGTAAAGAACTTAAAGATAGAGATCAGCTATATAATTCTATCGAAGAATATAAAAAAAAATATGCAGATAAGAATAAGGTCCCACGACCAAATTATTGGTCAGGATGGAACCTATCTCCCTCAAGTATTGAATTCTGGCTTGATGGAGACAATAGGATTCATGAAAGATTAAAATATAAAAAAAATTCTAATGGGCAATGGACTAAATCTTTATTGAGCCCTTAAAAACTTCTAGCTAAGCTAAATGTTGTTAGGTTTTTTAAAATTTCTTTTTCTTTATTATCTTTAAAAACACTCAATGAATTTGAAGCAAGATTTATATAATGTTGTGCTTTCTGGTAGCACTCATTTATAATTTTGTGCTTATTTATTAAAGCAATTGTTTTATCTAAATCATTTTTATCTCTAGAATATTTACTAAACATATTAATTAAGTTATTTTTTTCTTCAATCTCCAGCTTCTGATAAAGTAAAATTATTGGAAGTGTAATTTTTCCTTCAAAAAAATCTTGTCCTATTTTCTTTCCAAATAATTTTAGTTCAGCATTGTAATCAAGCGTATCATCTGCAATTTGGAAAGTAAGTCCAAGATTTCTACCATAAAATTCTAGTGCATCTTTTTCTTTTTTATTACTATCAGATAAAATTGCACCAACCTTTGTAGATGCTGCAAACAGCTCAGCAGTTTTTGCAGAAATAATTTTTAAATAAGTCTCCTCTAACATATCAACTTCACCTTTATGTTGAAGCTGTAAAACTTCTCCTTGAGCTATTTTTGATGAGGTAGATGATAATAATTTCAGAACTTCTATATTGCCATCTTCAACCATCATCTCAAAACATCTGCTTAACAAATAGTCACCTACTAAAACTGAAGAATGATTATTCCAAACTTTATTTAAGGTTTCTTTTCCTCTCCTAACCACACCCTCATCTATGACGTCATCATGCATTAAAGTTGCACTATGAATTAATTCAACACATGCAGCTAAATTGACATCTCTTGAACCTTTTGTGTAACCACATAATTTTGCAGTTCCTAAAGTCAGTAGAGCTCTTAACCTTTTGCCACCAGTTTTTATGTGATAGTTAGTCATTTTTTGAACAAGCTCTACATCGCTAATTAATTTAGTTTTAATTTTTTCTTCGGTTAAAATAAGCTTATCTTCAAGAGAATCCTTTAATTGAAAATAAGAATTATTTATCTGATTTCCGAGCTGTACAACTGATCCCATATTAAATTTAAACTAGTATAATTAACTTTTATTTATTACTTATCAATTGACGCACCTTATTCTTCAATTATAAGTAGTCTTTATATTCAACTAATAATTCTATAAGAAATATTTATGTTCTCTTTTTTTAAAAAGAAAAAAATAGTAGCTCACCTAAAGCTTAGCGGTGTGATAGGAAATGTAGGAAAATTTAAACAAGGGATAGATTTTGCTGGCCAGGAAGAGATAATTAAAAAAGCTTTTTCATTGAAAAAAGCCAAATGTGTTGCAATTACTATAAACTCACCAGGTGGATCACCTGTCCAATCCCATCTAATTTATAGTTTTATTAGACAGCAAGCAAAAAAAAATAACAAACAAGTAATAGTATTTGCAGAGGATGTTGCCGCATCTGGAGGCTATCTTATTGCATGTGCTGGGGATGAAATTTATGCAAATTCAAGTTCTATTATAGGATCAATTGGAGTTATCTATTCATCATTTGGTTTTACAGAATTAATAAAAAAAGTTGGTGTTGAGAGAAGAGTTCATACCGCTGGCAAAAATAAAAGTACTCTCGATCCTTTTCTTGAAGAAAAAAACGAAGATATTGAAAGACTTAAAAATATACAGCTAGACCTACATAAAGATTTTATTGATGTTGTTGAAAAAAGTAGAGGCACTAAATTAAAAAAATCTGACATAGAACTTTTTTCAGGTGAATTTTGGTCAGGTAGTAAATCAAAAACTTTAGGATTAATAGATGGAATAGGAAACTCTCACGAAATTTTGAAAGAAAAATACGGAGACGATGTAATAATTAAAAAATTTGAAAAGACCAAAGGATGGTTAAGTCAAAAACTTTCTTCCTCTAATCAAGTAGATCAATTTGCAAATATTTTAGATGAGAGGTCAATCTGGCAAAGATATGGTTTCTAAAAATAAAAATAAAAAAAAACAAAAACCAAAATTTCAAACCTTTCAAGAAACTATTTTAAATCTTCAAAAATTTTGGAGCAAACAAGGATGTATTATTCTTCAACCATACGATATGGAAGTTGGAGCTGGCACGTTCCATCCTGCTACAACCCTGAGATCGTTAGGGTCTCAGCCATGGAAAACCGCTTATGTTCAGCCATCAAGAAGACCAACTGATGGTAGATATGGTGAAAATCCTAATAGACTTCAACATTATTATCAATTTCAAGTTTTGATTAAACCTTCTCCTGAAAATATAAAAAGGTTATACTTTAACAGTCTTACTACAATTGGAATTAATCACAATAATCATGATATCAGATTCGTTGAAGATGACTGGGAAAGTCCCACATTAGGTGCAGCTGGTTTAGGTTGGGAAGTTTGGTGCGATGGAATGGAGATTACTCAATTCACTTACTTTCAACAGATGGCTGGTTATGAATGTAAACCAGTTTCAGTAGAAATTACTTATGGTTTAGAGAGGATCTGTATGTTTACTCAACAACAAAAAAATGTTTACGATTTGTTATGGAATAATGAGGATATAAAATATGGAGAAGTTTTTTACCAGGCTGAAAAAGAATTTTCTGCTTATAATTTTGAGCACGCTAATGTTGAACAATTATTTAAAATGTTTGACATGTACGAGTCAGAAGCAAAATCACTAGTTGAAAAAAAAGTTTCACTACCTGCATATGATCAATGTTTAAAAGCAAGCCACGTGTTTAACGTTTTAGATGCAAGGGGAGCAATAAGTGTTGCGCAAAGAGCAGGTTATATTGGAAGAATTCGTGATATTACTAAATCTGCTGCTGGGATCTGGATAGACAGTCAAAATTAAAAATGTCTGAATTTTTTTTAGAACTATTTAGCGAGGAAATACCTGCAGGTCTTCAAAAAAATTTAAGAAAAAACTTATTAAAATCTTTTAATGACTTCTTTGAAGAAAAATTTATTTCATATAAAAAAAGTTCTTCCTATTCAACCCCCAATAGATTGGTGATATTATTTGAAGGGGTTCAAAAACAAACAATTCTGAAGTCTGAGGAAATCAAAGGTCCTAGTACTAAAGCTCCAGATTTGGCTGTAGAGGGCTTTATACGATCAAATCAAATTTTAAAACAAAATCTTTATGAAAAAGTAACAGAAAAAGGTAACTTTTTCTTCTTTAAAACAAAATCAAAAAAAATTTATACCCACAATCTATTAGAAGAGTTTGTTCCAAAAATATTAAATAAAATTCAATGGAAAAAATCAATGCGATGGGGTGACTTTGATTTAAATTGGGGTAGACCATTAAAATCTATTTTGGCAATATTTAATAAAAAAACACTAAAATTTAATTTTCACCATATCCAGTCATCCAATTTAACTTTTGTAGATAAAGATTTTGAAGAAAAGAAAAAAAAATTTTCCAGTTTTAAGGAATATAAAAATTTCTTTAAAAAAGAACAAATAATAATTGATCCAGTTGAAAGAAAAAAAATTATTGAAAAAAGATTTGATTTACTTTTAAAAAAGAAAAATATTTTTATAGAGCAAAACCCAAAGCTATTAGAAGAAGTTGTTGATTTAATAGATCAGCCTAATGTTCTTATTTGTCAGTTTGATAAAAAGTTTTTAAAAATACCCAAAGAGATTTTAATAATCACCATGCAATACCATCAAAAATATTTCCCTACTTTTGATAATAAGGGTGGTATTACGAACGAATTTTTAGTTGTTTCAAACAAAAAAGATCAAAAGGGTTTAATAAAGCTAGGTAATGAAAGGGTAGTAGAAGCAAGACTTACTGATGCAAAATTCTTTTGGCAGAAAGATAAATCTCAAAACTTAGTAAAACAAGTCTCAAATTTAAAATCTATGAATTATTTTAAAGGCTTGGGAAGTTATTTTGATAAAGTTCAAAGAATGAGAAAACTCGGAGGAATGCTTTCAGATGAGCTTTTAATAAGCAAAGAAAAAGCAGAATTATCAGCCTCAATCTCTAAAGTCGATTTATTATCTGAACTAGTGGGTGAGTTTCCTGAGCTTCAAGGGATTATGGGTGGTTATTTTTCTGAGGTACAAGGTTTTGACAAGGATGTAGCACTTTCAATAAGTGAACAATATTTACCTTCAGGCTTTAGGTCTAAGGTTCCCAATAAACCTTTTAGTATAGTGCTAGCTCTATCAGACAAAATAGATACTCTTGTAGGTTTTTTTGGAATTAACATAAAGCCAACAAGCTCTAAAGACCCATTTGCTCTTAGAAGATTAACTTTAGGAGTAATTAGAATAATTGTCGAAAATAAAAATCATATTAAAATAAGAGATTTGATTAATTATTCAACTTCACTTTATATTGATCAAGGCTTTAAATTTGAAAATAAACTTCTTCAAAAAGAACTTTCAGAATTTCTGATGGACCGATTAAAATTCTATATGAAGGAAGAAAATATTCGAAATGATATTATTCAAGCATCTATAAATTCACATAATTTAGATCAACTTGTAATAATTTATGAAAAGGCAAAATATTTAGATAAAATAATTTCTAAATCAAATGGACACGAAATAATATTAAGCTATAAAAGAGCCGCAAACATCCTGGAAAGTGAGTTGAAAGGACAGAATTTTGATCTTTCAAATACAACCGACCCTAGTATTTTTAAGACAGATTTTGAAAAAAATTTGTTTAAAAAAATAAATGATTTAAGAAAGTACTTTTCTTCAATCAATAAAGATGAAGTTTATTCTGAAACTTTAAATAACTTATTAGACTCCAAAAAAGTAATTAACGATTTTTTTGACAATGTTATAGTTAATGACGTTGATCCAGGTATTCGAAAAAATAGACTAGAACTTATCCAAATCTTATGTAAAACCTTCAATAACTATGTTAATTTTTCTTTAGTAGACTCCCAAAAATGAAAAAACTAATTTTAAATTTTAAATCTAAAGACAGCAAAAAAATAAAAATACCCAAAAATTTTTTGGGTGGTAAAGGTGCTAATCTCTCAGAAATGGGTCGAATGGGATTACCGGTTCCACCTGGATTTACTATTTCTACAAAAGTATGTGATTTATTTTATAAAGATGAAAAGAAACTTAATAAAAGTATAATCACTTCAATTAAAAAAGAATTAAAGGCTGTTGAAAAGGAAGTTTCAAAAAAATTTGGTGATTTAAACAATCCATTATTACTTTCAGTCAGATCTGGAGCGAGAGTTTCTATGCCTGGTATGATGGATACAATTTTAAATTTAGGATTAAACGATAAAACTGTTAAGGCCCTAGCATCAAAAACCTCTAATGGTAGATTTGCCAAAGATAGCTACAGAAGATTTATTCAAATGTATGGCAACGTAGTAATGGGCGTTGAAGGGTATCATTTTGAGGAATTAATCGAGAATTATAAACTTACAAAAGGTGTTTTGTTGGACACTGATTTAGATGAAAACGACTGGGATGGACTAATTGAAGATTTTAAAAGAACAGTTAAGGAAAAAGCAAATAAAGATTTTCCACAAGATGTTAACGAACAGTTATTGGGAGCAATCAGTGCAGTATTCTTATCTTGGGATAGTAAAAGAGCAAAAATCTATAGAAAATTAAATCACATACCTGCAAACTGGGGTACAGCGGTTAATATTCAATCAATGGTTTTTGGAAATATGGGAGATGACTGTGCAACTGGTGTTGTTTTTACAAGAAATCCATCAGATGGTGGAAATGAAATTTATGGAGAATATTTAATCAATGCACAAGGAGAGGATGTTGTGGCTGGAACAAGAACTCCACAATATATAACTAAAAAAGCTAGACAAGATGCTAAAGTTAAAGCTCCGTCAATGGAAGAGTCTATGCCTAAAGTTTATAAACAACTTTATAAGATCCTAAAAAGATTAGAAAAGCATTACAAAGATATGCAAGATGTAGAGTTTACAGTTGAAAATAAAAAGCTGTGGATGCTTCAAACACGTTCCGGGAAAAGAACTGCAAAATCTGCAGTTAAAATTGCAGTTGATATGGTTAAAGAAAGATTAATCTCAAAAAAAGAGGCTGTGTTAAGAATTGATCCACACTCACTTGACACACTTCTTCATCCAACTCTAGATGAAAAAAGCTCAATAAATGTAATTGCGAATGGCTTGCCTGCTTCACCGGGTGCTGCGAGTGGAAAAGTTGTGTTCACATCTGAAGAAGCAGAAAGGTTAACATCCATGATGCAGGACACAATATTAGTTAGAGTAGAAACCTCTCCAGAAGATATACAGGGAATGCATGCAGCTAAAGGAATATTAACTGCAAGAGGTGGAATGACAAGCCATGCAGCAGTCGTAGCAAGAGGAATGGGAAGGCCTTGTGTTTCTGGGTCGAGCGAAATTGATATAAATTATGAAAATAAATCATTTAAAACATCATCAATTGAAATTAAAGAGGGAGACATAATAACAATAGACGGCTCAACAGGGAGAATAATTAAGGGTAGTGTTACCACTGTAAAGCCAGAAATATCTGGTGATTTTTCAAAACTAATGTCTTGGGCTGATAGTTATAGAAAATTAAATATAAGAACAAATTCAGAAACCCCAAAAGATACTAAAACTGCAAAAGATTTTGGTGCTGAGGGCATTGGACTTTGCAGAACTGAGCATATGTTCTTTGATGAAGAGAGAATTTTATCAGTGAGAGAAATGATTCTTTCTAAAACTAAAGAAGACAGAGCTAAAGCTTTAGATAAACTTTTGCCTCATCAAAAAAAAGACTTTACTGAAATTTTTAAGATTATGAACGGTTTACCAGTTACAGTAAGATTGTTAGATCCTCCACTACATGAATTTTTACCAAGAACAAATAAAGAAATTAGCGAATTAGCAGAAATTGTTAATCTTTCAGTAAAAGAGGTTGAAACAAGGATAGAGGAACTTCATGAACAAAATCCAATGCTAGGTCACAGAGGTTGCAGATTAGCTATATCATTTCCAGAAATATATGAGATGCAATGTAGAGCAATTTTTGAAGCATTATGTGAGCTTAAAAAAAATAAAATTAAGTCAGCTTTTCCTGAAATAATGATTCCTCTAGTTTCTACAGAGGCTGAAATTAAAATAATGAAAGATTTAGTTAAAAAAATAGCCAGTATGGTTCAAAAAGAAAATAACTTAAAAATAGACTTTATGGTTGGGACAATGATCGAGCTTCCAAGAGCAGCTATAAAAGCAAAAGAAATAGCAAAACATGCAGAATTCTTTAGTTTTGGAACAAATGATTTAACTCAAACTACTTTTGGAATAAGTAGAGATGATAGTGGAAAATTTTTAAATGATTACTTAGAAAATAAAATATTTGCTATTGATCCTTTCGTATCAATTGATGAAGGGGTTTCAGATTTAGTTGAGATTGCTGTTGCAAAAGGTAAAAGCCAAAATAAAAAGATCAAACTAGGCATATGCGGAGAGCACGGCGGTGATCCCAAAAGTATTTCTTTTTGTGCAAAAGCAGGACTTAACTATGTTTCTTGTTCTCCTTATAGAGTTCCAGTCGCTAGACTAGCAGCAGCACAAGCAGAGTTAAAAAAATAATTATTTAAACTAAAGGGACTTTTTTTAGAACAATATTTCTTTTATTATATACAGAAAATATAGGTTTCTAGAAATTTCTTCTTTGAAACTTTGTAGTAAGTTGTGATTATTTGTCAGATTTCTTTATCTATTAAAAGAATTTCTGAAAAGGTAACAAAGGCAACTCGTAAGAAATTTCCTGAATCTTGGATTTTTTAATATCTTAAAAAGAGAAAGTACCATTCCACCTAATGAGGAAATCATAAGACAAAATATCTGTAATACATAACTTCAATCAAGCATTTGTGATAAGTAAATTAATCTTATATATATAGTTTTAATGAAGTCTATAATGTATCATTATATTAGAAATAAAAACAAATTATTTCCTAATTATAACATTTTAGAAAAAAAAGATTATACCAACCAGATTAAAAAATTTTCAAAAAAAGGATTAATTAATTCTTATGATGAATTATTTATTTCATCTAATAAGTTTTTGCCAACATTTGATGACAGTTTTAAAGACCATATTTTTGCTGCCGAAGTTTTAAAGAAATATAATTCTATTGGTATTTTTTTCATCCCAACTTCACCACTTGAAAATAATACAATTTTAGATGTTCATAAAACTCATTTGATTTTAGGTAAAGTAAAAAGTTCAGAAGCATTAATTGAATTAGAAAAATATTTATACAAAAATAAAATTATCAAATTTTATAACAAGAATGAAAAATCAAAATATAAATCGGCATATAAAAAACATTTAGACGAAGATGATAGGAAACAATTTAAAAAAATTATGAATTATTATGGTGATTTAAAGTTAAAACATAAAATTTTAGATTATTTATTAAAAAAATTTGAAATTAATATTAAACCAAAAGATTACTATATGAATAAAAAAGAAATTAAATATCTTCAGTCTTTAGGAATGATAATAGGTTCTCATAGTCAAAGTCATACTTTATTATCAAGACTTTCCTATAGAGAACAACTTAAAGAATTAAAAAATAGTAAAATTTTTCTGGAAAAAATAATTAATAAAAATATTGATACTTTTTGTTATCCTTATGGTGGTAAAATTTCTTATAATGACAATACTTTAAAAATATTAAAAAAATTAAAATATAAACTTGCTTATAGCGTAGAATATAGAGATATATCCTTTGGAGATATTAGACAAAAACCTTACGAATTACCAAGATACGATTGTAATTTATTTTAATCATTAATATGAAAGTTACTTTATTTACTTCTAATAATCATAGGCATAATTATTTTATTAATTTATTGTCAAACTTTTGTGATGAACTTTGGGTAATTCAAGAATGTAAAACTTTATTCACAGGCAAAAATGATGAAAAATATGAAAACATAAATATTATTGAAAAATATTTTAATAAAGTTTTAGAAGCACAAAATAAGATTTTTAAAAAAGAATTTGTTAACAAAAATAATAAAAATATTAAAACTCTTCCAATTTTAAATGGTGAACTTAATAAATTACCTTTATCTTATTTAGACGATTTTCTTAAAAGTGATATTTATGTTGTTTTTGGTTCTAGTTATATCAAAGGTGAACTTGTAGATTTTTTAGTCAATCACAAAGCAATAAACATTCACGCTGGTGTGTCACCATATTATAGAGGAACCGATTGTAACTTTTGGGCGTTATATGATGATAATCCTCATTTAGTAGGTTCTACAATTCATTTGCTTTCTAAAGGATTAGATAGCGGTCCAATGCTTTATCACGCTATGTCTAATTTAAAAACTAATCCTTTTGAATATACAATGTCTACCGTTAAGTCAGCATTTCACTCTATTGCTGAGAGAATTAAAGATGGTTCTATCTTTACAATAAAACCTCTAATTCAGGATAAAGTTAAAGAGGTTAGATATACAAAGAAAAGTAATTTTAGCGAGCAGAGAGTAAAAGAATATTTTGAAAAGAAAATAGATTTAAATAGTAAAAAATTTGATAACTCTTTGTTAAAAGAACCTTTCTTTTTAAACAATTAAACTCTCTAATGCCTGTGATATTTGATTGGTCCTTTTTTATAAAAGTAGTACTTATATAATATGGGAATTATTTCTAAAACATATAAATATTTTTTTTATCTTCCATTAGATAGATTGATTTTTTATATTGCTATTAAAACAAATGGAAAAATATATCAGTTATTATTTAATTTATTTTCTTTAATAAAAAAATCACCAAACAGGATATATTTCAAAGAGAATTACTATTACAACACAGAAATTAAGTGGAGATTTTATCATCGAAAACAAGGTTTGTATGCTTATGGTGGTGGTTTTAAAAAAAGAAAAAATGAATTGTTGTCAACTTATCTAATAAAAAATTTAGAATTTAAAGATGATGATGTAGTAATTGATGTTGGTGCTAATAATGGAGATTTTTATTTATGTTTTGATAAAAAAATTAAATATTATGCCTATGAACCTTCACCAGTAGTATTCTCCAATTTAGAATATAACGTAAAAAATCAAAATCTATATAATTTGGGTCTTTCAAATTCAGATGATAGTAAAATTGATTTTTATTTAAAAGATGAATTCGGAGATAGTTCTATTTTACCAATAAATAATTACACTAAAAAAATAAGTTTAGAAACTACAACTTTAGATAAGGAAATTGATAAAATTCAACAAAGAATTAAACTTATAAAATTAGAAGCGGAAGGTTTTGAACCTGAAATTCTTCATGGACTTAAAAAATATTTAAACTCTGTAGAATACATTACCATCGATTGTGGTTTTGAAAGAGGTGTAAAACAAGAAAGTACAATTGCTGAATGTTCTAATTATTTAATAAAAAACAATTTTAAGATGATAAACTTTGGCGCCCCTAGAATAGTTACCTTATTTAAAAATTTAGATATATGATTTTGTTACAAACTATCAATTATTCTTTTAATATTATTTTCAACTACAAGTGAATTTCGTAATTTAGGTACATAGTTGGTAAATAGTCGGTACATAGTTCTTTTTTTATTTTTATTATTAAAAAACTATTGAGTTGTAATGTTTATTTTTTACAGGGGCGTTCTGTTGCCAGGTGCCCCAGACCCCGTTTGCTTAATTAACTAGGTTAATTAGGCAGCAAGTGCGTAACTTTCGTTAGCAATTATAAATTAGCCCGTTACGGTGGAACAATCCCGAACGAAAGAATAACTTTTAGTCATCCGTCGATTCTAGTTCACCCCCATAAGTTGTATGGTGGAGGTGGTGGGTACTGCCCCCACGTCCGCAATGGTTATTACGAAATTCGTTTATCGTCGTAGTTGGAAACCAACTTCAAAAATATATATTTTTTATTTAAATTATCAATTTAATTTAGAATAAAGTTGTATATAAGAAATTAAATGAACTTATCCGAGTATATATTGGATTTTTTAATAAAAAAAAAAGTCCATAACGTTTTTACAATTACTGGAGGAGCAATTTGTTTTTTAATGGATGCATTTTCGAGAAACAAAAAAATCAAATATACATCTGTAGCTCATGAACAAGCTGCTGCAATGATGGCAGACTCGTATTCAAGATTTGGACCAAATTTTGCAGCTACAATGGTTACCTCTGGTCCAGGTGCTACAAATTTGCTTACAGGAATAGCATGTTCATGGTTTGATTCAATTCCTACATTACACATTTGTGGCCAGGTTAATCGCTATGAATTAAGTTCATTTCATAAATCTACAAAAAAAGTTAGACAAGTGGGTTTTCAAGAAACAGATATTGTTTCTATTGCAAAACCTATCACAAAGTTTGCTTATCAATTGAAAAATGAAAATGAAATTAGATATATTTTAGAAAAGGCGCATCATATCTCACAAGAGGGCAGACCTGGTCCAGTTTTGATAGATATACCTATGGATCTACAAAGAAAATTGATAAACCCTAATAAACTAAGATCGTTTAAACAAAAAACAATCAAAACAAATAATAAAAAACTTTCAAAGCAAATATTTAAAATTATATCTTTTTTTAAAAAATCAAAAAGACCAGTTATTATTTTGGGAGGTGGAATAAGATTATCTAAAACAACTAAAGAACTGCAAATATTCTTAAAAAAATTTAATATACCAATAGTTACAACTTGGAGCGGAGTGGACTCAATAAAACATGACAACAAAAAATATATTGGTAACATAGGTGTTTATGGCTCTAGAGCAGCTAACTTTGTTATTCAGAATAGTGATTTTGTTTTATCATTAGGAAGCAGATTAGATACGAGAATTACAGGAGGTGTTCCAAAAAATTTTGCTCGAGAAGCTGTAATTGCTTCAGTTGATATAGATAAGAATGAGATTAATAAAGATAGAGGTTTAATAATAAAAATCAAAATAAATGAATCATTGAATAAATTCTTTGATTTATTCAATAAAAAATCTGAAAAATTACAAATAAATAAATTAGATTGGTTACAAAAATCATTATTATGGAAAAAAAAATATCCAATCGTTGTACCTGAGTATAGGAAACAAAAAAAATATGTTAATCCATACTTTTTTATGGAGAGACTATCAAAATATTTGGCTAAAGATGATATTGTGGTTGCGGATGATGGAGCTCACTTAACGTGGGCAATACAATCTCTCAAAGTGTTGAAGCAACAAAGGTTATTTTCTGCATTTGGAAATTCTCCTATGGGTTATGCTTTTCCAGCAGCAATTGGAGCATCAATAGCTTTAAATAAAAAAAAAGTTATTTGTATTGATGGCGACGGAAGTATTCAGATTAACATACAAGAACTTCAAACTCTTGTCTCAAATAAACTGCCTATTAAAATAATTATTCTAAACAATGATGGTTATGGGATAATAAAGCAGTTTCAAGAACTCTACTTACAAGAGAGACATGAGGCAGTTGACTCTAAAAAAGGTGTCACAAATCCAAATTTTTCAAAAGTTGCAAATGCATATGGTATCAGCTACTCAGAGATCAAAAAAAATTCAGATATTGATAAAACTTTAAAGAAAACTATTAAAAGTAAAAAAGCAGAATTTATAAATGTGTTTATAAAGCCAGAACAAAAAATTATACCAAAGCTAGCTTTTGGTTCTCCTCTTGAGGATTTATCGCCACCATTACCTCGAAAAGAGTTTTTAAAAAATATGATAATTAAATCGATAGATAAGAATAAAAACTTAACGGAATCAAATTAATAAATGAATTTAGATATAAATACTTATACCGAATGGTATTGAAAAAGTTATTTATTAAATAGAAAAAATGTACTTTAATTTAAAAAAATTCATAAATAAATATTTTATTGTAATATCTTTTATTGGGGTTGTTTCTTGTTTTGCTCCTTTATTTTATTTTTCAACAAAATTTATGGTTAATAATTGGGCTTATGCTGATGCTTTAATTAATTATTCGGAGGGATTTATCAGAAGGGGTCTACTTGGTGAGATCTTATTATTTATTTATAAATTAACAGAAGTAGAGTTATCAAAGATTTATAGTTACTTATATATATTAGTCACACTTACAAATATAAGCTTATTTATTTTAATTTTAAAAAATATAGACAACAGTAAACTTGTCTTTCTTTTTTTATTAATTAACCCAGTTTTATTATTTTTTCCATTAAATGATACACTCGGTTACATGCGCAAAGAAATGATTATGTTAACATTAATGCTTTTTCATTGTTACATTTGTAGTCGTTTTCATAACAATATAATAGATAAAAACAAATATAAAAAATTCTTATATTTTGTAATTATGCCAGGCATTATTGTTAATACTCTAATGCATGATATGCAATTATTTTTAATTCCCTTTCATTTTTTACTTTCAGTAAATGTACTTAATAAAGATCTACAATTATTTAATTTAAAAGAATATTTCAAATTTCAAAATTTAAACTTGTCTTTATATTTAATTACGCTTACTCCAATTTTAATTTTTTTATTTTATCCATCTGATATAGAAAGATTAGAGATAATAGCAAAAAAATTAAGTGTTATAGAACCTAATTTGTGGGATGATCCAATAAAATATACTTCAAATTCGTTTTTTTCTGCAGTAATTGGTGAGAGTAAATTTATGTTCTCAGTAGATAAAATGGGAAGTTATAAACATTTATTTCAATATCCCTTTTTATTATTTATCTCTTTGTTTAGTATCATTTTCATATTTAAATTTGTCTTAAAAGATAATATTAAAATATATAATAATCACTTTTTATTTTTATCTTTATTTCCCATATTTTTGTTATTTTTTATTGGTAGGGATTGGGGAAGATGGCTAAGTATGATTTGTTGGGCAACGGTGTTATATTATCTTCAGTTTAAAATTAAGATTGTTGGTGATTACTTCTTTATCTTTAAAAAAAAAATATTATCTAATATTTTAGTTTTGTTATTTGCTATATATTATTCTTTTTTCTTATTTTTACCACATTGTTGCAAAGATCATCGAACTTTACTGGGAGGATTTTATTTAAATGTTAAGTTAGCTTATGAACTTGCGTTTAAAAACTCTAGTCACTTAGATAAAACATTTAGAAAGCATGGAAAAGGATACGAGCCTAATTAAAATTTGAAAATTTTATTTTTAAAAAAAAGATAAAATAAAACTTTTATAGAATCTAATATAATTTTAATTGGTATTGTTTTATTAGGTGATTTGTAATTTATTCTTACTTGGTTATAATTATATTTTTTAAGGTAAAATTTAAGCTCTGTATCAATAAAATGATATTTCGATTTAAACTTTTTTAATTTACTAATTTCTTTTTTTAAAATTTTTGTTCTAATCATGTAAAAGCCAGATGTAAGATCTTTTAATTTTAAACCTAATAGTAAAAAACTTAATATATTTCCAAAATAACTTATTATTCTTCTATTAAAATTTGATTTATTAGTTTTTTTTTCCCTGTATCCCCAAACACAGTCAATATTTTTTATTGATGATAATTTTATAAATTTTAATAAATCTTTTGGATAATGTCGCCAGCCCGCGTTCATTGAAATCATCCATTTTGTATTTAAATTAGAGCACAATCTGTATAATCTAAAATATGCATCAGCTAAATTTTCAGTCTTATTGTCATAAATAACCAATATATTTTTGTTTTTTTTTTGGAATTTTAGGCATTGCGTATAAGTTTTTAAATCTTTTGAGTTATCAAAAAACAAAATTATCAAAGTTCTGTTTGATAAGTATATTTTAATTTCTTTTAAAAATTTTATAATATTAAATTCTTTTTTTAAAGTGATACCAACTACAAAATCAAATGAGGTTTTTTTGGCATTGTTTGAAAGCATTGTATGATTTTCTAGATAAAATTTTTTTTTATTAAATTTGGATTTTTTTGTATAAAATTAATTTAGACATTTATAATTCTATTAATGGTTGTTTTTATTTTCTTAGTATTAATTGGTAAAATTATAATATATTACCCTTTATAAGATTCTTTTAAGCAATTAACACAATAAATTAAGTTATGAAACTAACAAAAGAACAACTAGAGAATATTAAAAGTCAACAATCTCAGAATAATCAAACAAAGAGAGTAACAGTACCTGATCTAGAAAAAATACTTTATGATGCAATTCCAGCCCTAGATCATGGTTTTGTAAGAGTAGTTGATTATATGGGCGATGATACATCAATTGTTCAATCTGCAAGAGTTTCATACGGAAAGGGGACAAAGCAAGTATCAACTGATAAAGGCTTAATTAAATATTTAATGAGACATTGGCACAGCACTCCGTTTGAAATGTGTGAAATAAAATATCATATCAAGCTTCCAATATTTATTGCTAGACAGTGGATTAGACACCGAACTGCCAATGTTAATGAATATTCTGCAAGATATTCTATTTTAGATAAAGAATTTTATTTACCGAAACAAGAAAACTTAGCTGCTCAATCTACAAGTAATAGACAAGGTAGAGGAGATGTATTGGAAGGTAAACAAGCAGATGAAGTTTTAGAACTTTTAAAAAATGATGCTGAGAGAACTTACAATAATTACGAAACAATGCTTAATGAAAGATTTGATGGCTCAACTATAGATGAAAATAAAAAAGGCTTAGCAAGAGAGCTTGCAAGAATGAATTTGACTTTGAATACCTATACCCAATGGTATTGGAAAACTGATCTTTTAAATTTGATGAATTTTTTAAGATTGAGAGCTGATAGTCATGCACAATACGAAATACGAGTTTACGCAGATATAATGTTAGAAACATTGAAAAAATGGGTTCCTACAACCTATGAGGCATTTATGGATTATAGAGTTGGAAGCACAGAAGTTTCATCTAAAGGAAAATTAATTATTCAAAAACTTATTAAAGGTGAAAATGTTGATGTTAATAGCTCAGGTCTTTCAAAAAGAGAGTGGAATGAACTAATGATTGCCTTTGATCTTAAAGATAAGTTGATTTAATTTTTTTAGCAAAATCTAAATATATTTTTGAAATTTCATGATCTGGATTTGCCTCTACTAATGGCATTCCTTCATCTGAAGTTTTCCCTACTTCAGAATTAATTGGTATTTCACCTAAAAATTTTTTTTCGAATTCTTCTGCAGTTTTTTTAACTCCACCTTCACCAAATATTTTATACTTTTTACCATCATCTCCAATAAAAAAACTCATATTATCTACTAACCCTAAGATTTTTACCTCAAGTTTATCAAACATTTTAATACCTCTTTTGACATCTAAAAGAGCAACTTCTTGTGGAGTTGAAACTATTATTGCACCATCCATTTTTATTTCTTGTGAAAAAGTTAATTGCGTATCTCCTGTGCCAGGTGGCATATCAACAATAATAAAATCTAAATCTTTCCAATTAACTTTTTGAGTAAAAGTTTTTATAGCACTTGTAACCATTGGACCTCGCCATATCATAGGTGTCTGTTGGTCAGCTAAGAAGCCAATCGACATACATTGAATATCGTACTTAATAATTGGTTCTAATTTTTGGCCATCACTTTTAGGTTTTTCATCAATATTAAACATTTTTGGAATTGAGGGACCATAAATGTCCGCATCCAATAATCCTACTTTACAACCTATTTGTTTGAGGGCTAAAGCTAAATTTGTTGCAAAAGTAGACTTTCCAACACCACCTTTTGCGCTTGAAATTGCTATTGTAAACTTGGTTCCTAATATAGGATTCTTTGTGAATTTCTTAGGCTCCAGTTTCTTTTTCATTGCGGCACTAAGTTCGGGCTTTTTATCTGACATACAACTATCATTACTTGTTTTTTATAATAAAGACACTATATACTTTGGCATATGTCAGATGATTTCAGAGGTAGGGGCGGAAGCCCATGGGGATCACCTCCAGGTGGTGGAAATAACAATGGTTCGGGCAGAGGTCCGACACCTCCAAATATTGACGAAATCATAAAAGAAATTCAAGACAAAATTAAAAAATTTTTACCTGGCGGGAAATCATCTGGTGGTAAATCTATCGGATTAATATTATTAGTTTTAGGTTTTGTTTGGTTAGCAAGTGGTCTTTATAGAGTTTTACCTGACGAACAAGGTGTCGTGCTAAGATTTGGTAAGTTTGTTAAAACTACTCAACCAGGATTAAATTATCATATACCTTTCCCAATAGAAAGTGTGCTTACCCCCAAAGTTACAAAAGTTAATAGAATAGATATTGGTTTTAGATCTGAAAGAGACAGCGGTTTTTCAACAGGTGGTGGTGTTGCCGACGTTCCACAAGAAAGTTTAATGTTAACTGGAGATGAAAATATTGTGAACATAGATTTTTCTGTATTCTGGGTAATTAAAGATGCAGGAAATTTTTTATTTAAAATTCAAGACCCAGAGGGAACAGTTAAAGCAGCTGCAGAAACAGCTATGAGAGAGGTTATAGCGAAAAGTGATATTCAACCAATTTTAACTGAAGGTAGATCTAAAATTGAAGTTGAAACACAAGAAATTATCCAATCTATTTTAGATGATTATGAAAGTGGAATTCAAATTACACAGGTACAAACTCAAAAAGCTGATCCACCAGATCAAGTAATTGATGCATTTAGAGATGTACAAGCTGCAAGAGCAGATATGGAAAGATCTAAAAATGAAGCTGAAGCTTACGCCAACGATGTTATCCCAAGAGCTAGAGGGGAAGGTCAAAAAATCTTACAAGCTGCTGAAGCGTACAAAAAAGAAGTTGTAGCTAAAGCTGAAGGTGAAGCAAGTAGATTTGTATCTATATATAATGAGTACAAAAATGCAAAAGTAGTAACCCAGGAAAGAATGTATTTGGAGACAATGGAAAAAGTGTTAGCTGATATTGATAAAGTAATTATTGAAAAAAATGCAGGATCAGGAGTAGTTCCTTACTTACCACTTCCTGAATTGAAAAAGAAAGCGACCAATTAAATGAAAGCTGGAAAAATTTTAGGTGGAATAATTGTGGCAATAGGTGTTTTGGCTTTCTTGTCGGTAATCATAGTTAAAGAAGTTAATCAGGCCATCATTCTTCAATTTGGAGATCCAAAAAGAATAATTACAAACCCTGGTTTGAACTTCAAAATCCCTTTTATTCAAAACGTAGTTTACCTAGATAAAAGAATATTAAACTTGGATACACCACCAGAAGAGGTTATTGCATCTGATCAAAAACGTTTAATTGTTGACGCATTTGCAAGATTTAAAATTGTTGATCCACTGCAGTTCTATATTTCTGTTGGAGATGAAAGGGTAGCAAGATCAAGATTATCTACAATCATAAATTCAAGAATTAGAAATGTTTTAGGTCAAGAAGAGCTTCAAACATTACTTTCTCAGGATAGATCAAAGCAAATGGCTTTGATTAAAGAAGGTGTAAATAATGAAGCTAAAAATTTTGGTATTACTATTGTAGATGTAAGAATAAAAAGAGCTGACCTTCCACAAGCAAATAGTGATGCAATTTATCGAAGAATGCAAACCGAGAGGGAAAGAGAAGCAAAAGAGTTTAGAGCAAAAGGTGCAGAGATGGCGGTTACAATTACCTCGACTGCAGATAAAGAAGTTACTGTTATCTTAGCGGAGTCTCAAAAACAGTCTGAGATTATGAAAGGTGAAGGTGATGGTTTAAGAAATAAAATTTTTGCTGACGCCTTTGGTCAAGATCCTGAATTTTTTGCATTTTATAGAGCAATGCAGGCCTATGAAAAAGCATTAATTGGAGGAGAAACTTCTCTAATTTTATCTCCTGATAGCGAATTCTTCAAATTTTTTGGAAATATAAAACCTGAAATCCAACAATAATTTTTTAAATGAATGAGCTAGTCATAGCTTTTGGTTTATTCTTATTCATTGAGGGAATTTTCTATGCCATATTTCCAGCAAAAATGAAAAATATGTTAAAAAAATTAGAACTTATAAAAGATAGTCAATTAAGATCTGGAGGACTTATCTTTGCAATTATAGGATTTATAATAATTTATTATATAAAAAGTTAAAATGAAAAAATTCAATATCATCTTTATAACTTTAATTTTATCTTTTAGTTCTTTAAGCCAATCTTATTCAAAGCCTATTCCAGAGTCTTTTGCTGATCTCGCTGAAAAATTAATGCCATCTGTTGTAAATATTTCAACATCAACAACTGTGGTTACAAAATCTAATCCACTACCATTTCAATTACCTCCAGGATCGCCTTTTGGAGACATGTTTAAAGAGTTTGGAGATCCTCAAGAAAGACAATCAGCTGCATTAGGATCAGGATTTATAATCGATGAAAAAGGAATTATTATAACTAACAATCATGTAATACAAGATGCAGACGACATAATTGTTAGAGTAAACGGCGATCAGGAGTTTAAAGCACAAGTTTTAGGTGCAGACCCACTAATGGATATAGCTGTTTTGCAATTAGAAACTAATGAAAAGTTTATACCTGTTACCTTTGGTGACTCTGACAAAGCTAGAATTGGTGATTGGGTGATTGCTATTGGAAATCCATTTGGTTTAGGTGGCACAGTTACAGCTGGAATTATTTCAGCAAGAAACAGATCAATTGGACTATCTAGATATGAAGACTTTATTCAGACAGATGCCTCAATTAATTCAGGAAATTCTGGTGGACCCTTATTTGATATGGAGGGAAATGTTATAGGTATCAATACTGCTATTTTAGGTCGAAATGGTTCTATTGGTATTGGATTTTCAATTCCATCGAACAGTGCTCAAATTGTAATTAATCAACTCATAGAATTTGGAGAAACTAAAAGAGGATGGCTGGGTGTAAGAATACAAGATGTTACAAAAGAAATTGCAGAGGTTGAAAAATTAGATAAACCAAGAGGCGCTTTAGTTGCAAGTGTTGCCGAAAACAGTCCATCAGAAAAAGCTGGGATAAAAGCTGGTGATATTATCTTAGAATTTAATGGTGAGAGAATTAATCAAATGAAAGAACTTCCAGCAATAGTAGCAAGAACACAAGTTGGTAAAAATGTTGAAGTTAAAATATGGAGAGATAAAAAGGAAATTATAAAGAATGTTCTGTTAGGAAGACTTGAGACATCAGAAGATTTTAAAGTTAGTGAAAAACAAAAAACAACAGATACTACTGATCAAATTGAAGATTTAAAAATAACTGTCAGATCTCTTAACAAAGAAGATATAAAAAATCGTAAGCTACCAAATCAAACTACCGGACTTGTGATCACGAACATTCAAAATAATAGTCCTTTAGCTGGTTCAATTGAGGTGAATAGTATTATTGTTGAGGCTCAAAAAGAAAGAATTAAATCTATTGATGATTTAAAAAAAATTACTAAGCAAGTTTTAAACTCAAATCAAAAAACAATATTGCTTGCAATCTATAATAATCAAAATCAGAGAAGATATATTGGAATTAAGTTAGACTAATCATGGATTTTAAATCCAAGATTATATTAATTTCTGGACCAACTGCTTCAGGAAAATCAAATTTCGCCATCAAGCTTGCAAAAAAAGTAAATGGAGAAATCATTAATGCAGACAGTATGCAAGTTTATAAGCAATTAAAGATTCTTTCTGCAAGACCAGATCAAAAAAAGTATCAAAAAATAAGACACCATTTATACGGTTTTCATGATGTTAAAAAAAA
>CACHUY010000017.1 GCA_902583295.1 uncultured Pelagibacteraceae bacterium
CTAGACTAATTATACCACCTACTTTTTTTAATAAATCTGTTGCTCCTACTTCAATTTGTTTTATTGCTTCATCAATACTAAATGGATTACAGGCTATATCACCCGCATCAGCTACCTGTTGAATTTTAAAGGGCTCGACATCATAACTTGGATGATAATTTGTTCTTAAATGTCTAGAAGCTTGACGGATACTTTGTGGTCCAAATCTCGCTCCAGGTCTATAACTTGTTCCCGCATCAAAAGGTACACCTACTATTGCAACATCACAGCTTTCAACATCTCTTAATTCAGGCAATCTAGCAAATGTGGATGGGCCCGCATATCTTGGAACTTTTGTGCCACTTACAGGCTGGATTGGATTTTTATTTTTTTCTTTTTTCATTTTATTTTTAAACTAAGTTAATATTATCCAGCTTAATTCGTCTATAATAATTTAATGAAATATATAATTACTATAATACTAATATTTAATATTTCAGCAGTAAATGCGAATGAAATTTTTAATCTTTTGAAAATCCCTAATCTAGAAATCTATAATACAAACAGTTTAAATGGATTAAAATATTTATATGCTGAGAATAACTTTAAAATAGGATTAAAAAAAAATATTTCTTGTGACAAATCAAAAAAAAATGAATTAGATAAAAAATATCCAATTGTTGAAAAAAATTTAAACAAATATAAAGCAGATTTTTTAATTAAGAATAATCTCAAATTCATTATTTTATGCGAAAATCTGACAGTTTCTTCAATTAACACAGGAGGAGTGCCTAACATTCTTAAAAGGTCATTAATCTTAGACATTAACTTCAATCAAAACCACTTTGAAAGAATGATCCATCATGAATTCTTTCATATGATACAAGCAAAGTACAATAGGATGTTTGATGAAGCTTTATGGTCTAAATTTAATAGAACATCTTTTAAATATGCAGAATGTTCAACTTGTTCAGATCGAACTGATCTTAGTCTGTATAAAAATACAGATGGATTTTTAACAGAATATTCAAAATCTATTCCTTCAGAGGATATGGCTGAAATTTTTTCCTTTCTTATGATCAATAAAAAATTAGTAGAAAAAAAAATTGAGAATGATTTAATTTTAAAAAATAAAGTAAAATATTTAGAAAAAAATTTAAAATTAATTGATGATGACTTCGTATTTTAATGATTAAAAAAATTAAATCATCATTATCAGAAAAAATATTATTTATCTTTCTAATTTCATTAGCAGTTTTTACTTTTGGTTCTTTTTATTTAATTAAGAATAAATGTTTGTTTGTCAAAGAACTTGATTTGGATAAACTTAAAATTAGTGATCCAAAAAATTTAGCTATTATGGATGTTGAGTGTGGAAGAGTTGCAATTGAACTTTATCCTCAAGTTTCACCTAAATCGGTTGAAAGATTTAAATATTTTATTAATACAGGTTTGTATAATAATTCAGCATTTTATCGTGTAATAGAAAATACTCTGGTTCAAGCTGGTGATCTTGAGTTTGGTTATCATGATAATATAAATTATTTTAAAGTTGGAAGTGGTGGATCTAAGCTTGGTAAATTAAAATCAGAATTAAGTAACGATTACGAATTTAAAGCAGGAACTGTTGCTATGGCTAGAGGAGAATTTGATACTGAGGATAGTGAATTCTTTATTATCTTAAAAGATATTCCATTATACCAAGGAGAATATACACCAGTTGGTAAAGTAATCTTTGGATTGAATGCTTTAAAAAAAATTAAAGTTGGTAATAAAACAGATTACGTATTGCGGCCTGATTATATTAAAGAATTTCAGTTATTAGAAAATTAATTAACCAAAGGCTTTCCAGTCGCAAGGGTATGCTTTATTCTTTGCTGAGTTTTAGGAGTTTCAATAAGCTTCATAAAAGCATCTAGCTCTAATTTAAACAAATCATCTTCTGAAAGTTGTTTGTCTATTGATGTATCTCCACCACTTAGTACATATGCTAATTCCTTAGCAACTTCCATACCGTGATCTTGTATAACTTTATCATTATAAAGTTTATCTAAAACTTTGTACATTTCGCCCCTAACACTCTCACCTGGCAAATTGAATACTAATTCGGATGGCGAGTTAAAATCTCGGTTTTCATCTAAGATTTGTTTTGATGCTTCAAGCAAACTATTTCTATTCATTATTTTTTTGTCTTCCGGCATAAGGTATTTTAAAGGTTCTGCCTCTACCGGTGAAGTTGCTGTCTTACCATAACCAATAATGTCAAAAACTTTTAATGGAGCAAAATGAGGATCTTTTTTACTTTCTTCGGTATTCTGCCATCTTGCTAACATTTCTTTGCAACCACCACCAGCTGGTATCAATCCTACTATTGTCTCAACTAAACCAATTACAATATTTGTGTGCGATGCAACAAAATTACTTTGCACAAGAACTTCAAAGCCTCCTCCTAAAGTTAAACCTGAAGGTGCAGATATTACTGGATATTTTGAATACTTAAGCTCTTTACACGTTTCTTGAAAATATTTAATAAATTTTTCAATAGATTTAAAATCTCCTTTATTTGCAAAATCCATCGTATAACTTAAATTTACTCCTGCAGAAAATTGCATACTTTCATTAATAATAATCAGAGGTTTATCAGTTGCTTTTTTTAGAGCATCCATAGAGTCATAATCTAGGGCGTTTGCTTTTGTGGTAAACTCAACAATATTGTAGTCTTTAAATTGATAAATTTGTGCAGAGCTATTTCCATCGATACTTTGGGCCTTTCTCTTAACTTTTCCTAAAGTTTCAATTTTTGTATATTTTTGTCTCTCTCCATAAAAATTTTCATTTTTTGATTTTGCAAGATTTTCTAAAAATTTATTTCCATCATAATTATCTATTTTGCTAAAAAAGTTTTCTACTCCAATTTCTTCCAACATCTCAAAAGGTCCTTTAGACCAATTAAAACCAAGTCTCATTGCTTCATCAATATCGTTAAATTCATCTGTAATTTCAGTTACCAACGATGATGCATATTTTATTATTTTTGAAATTACTGACCACGCATATTTTCCATACTTGTCGTCTCTATTAATTAATTTTTTAAGATCAACTTTTTCGGATTTAATATCAATTTTTTTGCTAGGTGAATAATCTCCTGTTTCTAGATTTAGTGCCTCTAAAATTTTTGCACCCCCATCTTTATTTATTCTAAAAAAGCCACCTTTACCTTTTCGACCAGTATAACCAGTTTCAATTAGTTTTTTAATTAGAGGTATTTCTTGTGCAACCTCATGAAATTTATCAGTTTTAGGTAATTCTTTTATAAAACTTTTTAGTACATCGGCCATTAAATCAATGCCAATTAAATCATAAAGTCCAAAAACTCCTGTTTTAGGAATTCCCATTGGTCTTCCAAAAATTGCGTCAGCTTCTTCAACAGTCAATTTCATTTTGAAGGCCTCGGTCATTGCTATTTGCATAGCATACACACCAACCCTATTTCCTAAAAAACCTGGAGTATCGTTACAAACTATTGCTCCTTTGCCAAGTTCAATCTCACAAAATTTTTGAAGTGAATTTATTTTTTCTAAATCATTATTTTCATTTTTAACGATTTCTAACAAGCCCATGTATCGAACAGGATTAAAGAAGTGTGTAATACAAAAGTCTTTTTTTTGTTCGTTGGTTAGATTTTGCGAAAGTACTTTAATTGGAATTGAGGATGTATTTGAGGAGACAATAGCTCCCTCTTTTCTGAATTTAAATATTTTATCGTATATTTGATGCTTAATATCTATTCTCTCAACAACCGCTTCTACTATCCAATCAGCCTCTTTAACAATATCAAAATCATCCGAAATATTTCCTACTTTGATGTTATTAATTTTAGATTTATCAATTAATAAAGGTGGTCTTGATTTAAAAATTCTATCTCTCGCATTTGTGCTGATTTCAGTGGTTAAATCTAACAATGTTACTGGTACATTGGCGTTACATAAATGTGCAGCAATACCACTTCCCATTGTACCTGATCCAATAATAACTACTTTTTTAATTTCCACCTTAAGTTCTATATATGAAAAGTATATTTAGGTAAATTATCTATTTATTCCTCTTAATCTCTCAGATCTTCTTCTTAATAATTCTGCAGTGACTAAAATTAAAGTAGACAAAATAATTAAGCATGTTGCAACGGCAAGAATAGTTGGACTCAACTGTTCTCTTAAACCTGTCCACATTTGAACTGGAATAGTAGTATTTTCTAATCCTGCTAAAAATAATACAACAACCACTTCATCAAAGGATGTAACAAATGCAAACAATCCACCTGAGATAACGCCTGGAAGTATTAAAGGTAATGTAATTTTCATAAATGTGTTAACCGGATTACTACCTAAACTTGAAGCTGCTCGAGTTACGCTATGATCAAAGCCTGAAAGTGTTGCGGTAACGGTTATGACTACAAAAGGAGTACCTAATATAATATGAGCTAAAACTATTCCTGTGTGTGTTGCCGCTAAACCAACTTTTGCCATAAAAAAGAAAATAGCTACACCAGATATAATTAATGGAACAATCATGGGAGAAATTAAAACTGCCATAATCAAACCCTTATAGGGCATATGCCTACTACTAAGTCCTAAAGCAGCGAGTGTTCCTAATATGATTGATCCTATAGTTGCAAATATTGCAATTATAAAACTATTTTTTGCAGCTAGTCCCCATGGATTTTTAGTCCCGTAAACCATTTCATGATACCACCTAAAAGAAAAAGCATCAGGATCAAGTCTTTTCATTCCTTCTGAAAATACTAAAAACTCTTCTGCATTAAATGACAAAGGAAAAATTACAAACAAAGGTGCAATTAAAAAGAAAAATACGAAAGTACAAATAGCAATATAAAAGTAATGCCAAATTCTATAACGTGTTTCTGTATAACTTGGTAAAGCCATGATTATCCTAATTTAATATTATCCACTCCAACTAATTTGTTATAAATCCAATAAATAACCAATACTCCTGATAACAGCATTAAGCCCATTGCAGATGCAAAGCTCCAATCCAATGTTGATTTCATGTGATAAGCAATTTGATTACTAATTAAAGTACCTGAGGCTCCTCCAACTAATGCCGGTGTAATGTAATACCCAATTGCTAAAATAAATACTAGCAAGCATCCAGCACCAATACCTGGAATAGTTAATGGAAAATAAACTTTCCAAAAAGCAACAAATGGAGTTCCACCTAATGATTTCCCTGCTCTCATTAAACTTGGAGATATTGTTTTCATAACACTATAGAGTGGTAGTACCATGAAAGGTAATAATATTTGTGTCATTGCCACATAGGTTCCAACTTTGTTGTACATCATCTCTGGTCTATTGTTATCTGCGACAAGACCAATAAGTACAAAGAAATCGTTCACGATTCCTTGTTGCTGCAGTAAAATCATCCAACTGGCAGTTCTTACTAGTAGAGAGGTCCAAAAAGGTAATAGGACACATATCATTAAAAGATTGCTATATTTCATTGGCAATGTTGCAAGTAAGTGAGCTATTGGATAACCCATTAAAAAACAGAAAATTGTTACAAACAATGCTATTTCTAAGGTTCTTAACCAAAGTATTCTATGAATTCTTCTGTCTTCATCGACCTGGGCAATACTTCCATCCGCTGCAAAGTACATATCCATACCTTTTAAATATTTTGCCATAGTGTAAGGAGGAGCAGTTCGTTTGATTGCTTGCCAATATTCGACATCTCTCCATCTTTTATGGACTTTCATAATTTGCTCTTTTATGCTTTGGCTTTCATCAATTTTATTTCTTTTGATTTGTCTCATTAATTTCTTGGTAATGGAGTTGAAACCATTCTTTTCTTTATTTAATCTTTGGCCAAGTTTCCCTTGAGTTTGGTTTTCCACCAAAACTTTGAAATCTGAGTAAAAGCCTACAAAGACTTCCTCTGGAGGTAATTCTTTTCCATCCCATTTTTCCATTGCTTTAAAGGTTTTAGGGAGCATGTTAGTAACCATTCTATCATCTACACTTCTAGTAAACATTTCTCCGATTGGAAAAACATAAGTGATAAATAAAAATAACAGTAATGGAGCAACTAGAAGAAAAGCTTTAATTTTATTCTTCTTTTCTGCCTTTTTTAGACTGACTTCAAGTGGAATTCCGTCAGTAGTTAAAATTTGTTTTGTTTCTGAGCTCATAAAAAAAAAGGGCGGTTAGTTAATAACCGCCCTAAATATATTATATTAATTCAGTGTTTAAAACTGAAATTATAGGCCTGCTTTCATTGCTTCCCATTTTTCACCAATCTCTGTTCCGTTATCAGCCCAGTAGAAAGGATCAACTAAGAAATATTTCTTAGTGTTTTGAGGAGATGTAGGCATTTGTGGCATCATTTCAGTTTTACCGTCTTTGTACCAAGGCTCATTAGCTTTGATAATATCTAAAGATGATAATCTGTAAGGAGCATATGCAATGTACTTCGCACTACCAGCTAACATTTCAGTGTTAGTCATCATAGCTAAAGCTTTTTTAGCATTTGCTTCATCTGGTCCACCCTTAACTAATGCAAAATACTCATAGTCAAGACCTTGACCATGCCATACTTGCTTAATTGGAGCGCCCTCACCTACTTCAGCGTTAAAGAATCTTCCGTTCCAACCAGTTGCCATTACAACTTCACCAGCAACTAATAATTCTGGTGGTTGAGCACCTGCAGACCAGAATACACATCCACCATTTGGATCTGTACAAAGTTCTTTAATTTTATTCATTGCTCTGTCAACACCGCCTTCTTCTTCAAGTTTTCTGTAAAGTAATTCTCCACCTTTACCCATATTTACACCGTCAGCAGCTAAAGCGATTTCTAGATTTGTAAGAGCACTTTTGTAAATCGCTCTTTTACCTGGAAATTTTTTAGTGTTAAAAAAGTCTTTAATAGTTTTAGGCTCTTTTCCATCAAATGCTCTTGTGTCAAAAGCATAATTCCAAGAGTACAGAATATTTCCTACTGCACATTCACTTGGCATTGGAGCAAAAAAGTCTTCACTAGCTGGTGTTCCATCTGGAGCTGCTGGAAAGTCTTTGTCAAAATCAAATTTAACAAATAAACCTTCGTCACAACCATTAATAGTATCAAATGCAAATACATCGATAATATCCCAAGTTATAGCACCCGCTTCTTTTTGAGCTTTTATTTCTGATAGTCCACCAGAATAGTCAACCCAGTTGATATCTATTCCTAGAGCTGCTGCTGTTGGATCACCATACCCTTGTTTTTGAGAGTCTGTATAAGCTCCACCCCATGATGCTACAGTAACAGCAAAGGCTGAAGAAGTTACAGATACAACAAAAGAAAGAGCAAGTAACAATTTACTTAATTTTCTCATTATTCCTCCGTTTAAACGTTTAATATAAATTAATTTATATAACTAAATTACACCAAAATGACTATTAAGAGTCAACAGCTTATAATGTTCTTATTAGCGATATACTTTAATATTTTGATTGTTTATTTTGGGTCTAAAGCTCTAGCGTCAGAGCTGTTCCAACCAATTTTTATATCTTGTTTCACCTTAAGCTCTAGGTTGGAAGTGCTGTTTGGTACTTTTAAAATAAATTCTGGATTTCCTAATAAATTAATACGAACTCTTGTATGATCTCCATGATAGATAACTTCTTCTATCTTGCCACTAAACATATTATCCATTTTTTCACTTGGTTCGATTAGAGCTCTTTCTGGTCTTAACGAAACGGTTGTTTTTTCTCCTTTGGATTTTACTGATATAGCACTGGCTATTATTTCAGCATTAGATAGCTTAACTTTACATTCATCTCCTGAAATATCTGCTACCTCTCCATTAAAAGTATTATTTTCGCCTATAAATTCTGCTACAAATGAATTTACTGGTTTTTCATATAGCTCTGCTGGATTAGATAGCTGTTGAACTTTTCCATCATTAAACACTGCAATTCTATTCGACATTGTAAGTGCTTCACTTTGATCATGAGTAACGTAAACTACAGTTACTCCAATGCTTTCATGAATATGTTTAATTTCATACTGCATGCTCTCTCTTAAATTTTTATCCAATGCACCTAAAGGTTCGTCCATCAAAACTACTGCGGGATCGAAAACTAAAGCTCTGGCTACAGCTACCCTTTGTTGTTGTCCTCCAGAAAGTTGTCCTGGCATTCTTGTTTCAAACCCATTAAGTGAAACCATTGATAAAGCTTTGTCAACTTTCTTATCAATTTCATCTTTTTCCATTTTTCTAACTCTTAAGGGGAAAGCTAAATTTTCATAAACAGTCATATGAGGAAAAAGTGCATAATTTTGAAACACCATTCCTATTCCTCTTTTGTGAGGTGGAATGTTAGAAATTATTTTTCCATCTAACAAGATCTCTCCGTTTGTTGGAGTTTCAAAGCCAGCAAGCATCATTAGACAAGTTGTTTTACCAGATCCAGAGGGACCAAGCATTGTAATGAATTCACCTTCGGCAATATCTAATTGAAGATCTTTAACAACTAAAACTTTACCATCATAGCTTTTATCAACTTTATCAAATTTAACGAATTCTGGATTTTTAGACATAAAGGTGAATATAAAACATTTGTGTTAATAGAATTCAATAGCTAATTAACTCTTAATATGAAGTTCTTTTGGGAAATTGCAGAATAATTCAGAACCATTCTTAGTTACTCTAATTGCTTCAGACGCTTCTACCCCCCAATCACCAAATTGCATCACTGCAATCATATGAAAGCAGACATTAGGCTCAAGAACAGTCATATCGCCTTTATAAATATTAAGAGTATGTTCGCCCCAATCTGGAGGATAGCCAATTCCAATCGAATATCCTGTTCTAGATTTTTTTTCTATTCCATATTTATCTAAAATTTTCCAAAATGCCTGTGCAACATCATCGGCAGTATTTCCAGGTTTGATTACACTAATTCCAGAATTCAAAGCCTCAATAGTTTTATTCATGGTATCTATTTTAGTTTGGTCAGGTTTTCCCAATAAAACTGTTCGAGCCATTGGTGCATGATATCTTTTATAAGTACCTGATAATTCAATTATTGTAGCTTCTCCTTCAACAAATTTATCTTGAGATGCAGTCAAATGAGATGCTGACGTTCCTTTTCCTGTTGGTACTAATGTTGCAATACTTGCATATTCTCCCCCAAATTCCTCTGTACCATAAAATAATGATTTTTGGATTTCTCCAACCGCATCACACTGCCTCACACCAGGATTAATTACCTCCATTGCAGTTTTCATTCCCTTTTCTGAAATTTTTGCAGCAGATTTCATATAAGTTATTTCAGTATCTGATTTTACTAACCTTGCCCAATTGACCAGACGATCACTGTCTTTTATATTTGCGTTTGGAAGTCCAGATTTAATTTTTTCATAACAAAATGCTGTGAAATAATGTGCATCCATCTCCACACCAATTGATAGTTTGTCCCACTTTCTCTCTTTAATAATGTTAACTAAGTGATCATAAGGATGTTTTGGCCAGGTATGAATATAAGACTCATCGTAAGCTATTATGTTCTCATTTTTTAAATTAGTTTTTAAGTAGGCTCCTCCCGCATCTTGAGCTCTTACAAAGCACATTGGTTCTTCTGCATTAACATGCACAATAGCGCACTGCGCATAATAAAATGACCAAGCATCGTAACCTGTTAAATAATTAAGGTTATTGGTGTCATGAGAGATTAAAAGTTCAATGCCTTTTTCTTGCATCATGTGTTGAACTTTCTTTAGTCTCTGTTTGTATTCTTCTTTTGTAAAATACATTAATTTATTTGGAATAATTTACCAAATCCCTCTACTGAATTATTTTTATTTATTTTAACAAGGGTATCCCAAATTAATGCCTGATTGCTAGACAATACTGTAGTATTTAATTTTTTTTCTAATTTATCTATGATGGGTAAAACTGGAAGAGCTGTACATGAAACAAACAGAGCATCTGCATTATTTAATTCAATGTTAGATAATACTTCATACAGATAATTTTGATCAACTTTACCAATATCAAGATCAGACTCGATATTAAAATATGCATTAGATGTAATATCGAAACCCTCGCTTTTAAAATACTCCAAAACCTCATCATTTAATTTCTTACTATAGGGTGTAAATAAACATATTTTATTAATGTTCATTTTTTTAAGTGCTGTAATTGCAGCTGTGCTTGGTGTGGTCACATCTGCTTTTGGTTTTGCTGCCTTTACTTTTTTTTCAATTGATGCATGTCCAGCAGCAATAGTCCCTGATGTACAACCATAAACTACACAGTCTAGATCTTGATCAGGTAAAATATCTTTTGTAACCTCAGTTACTTTTTCTGACATTTTAATTAAGTTTTCCTTTGTTAAAGGATTGTAACTTTCAATTCGATTTACGAAAAAATCTATATCTCTATCTTTAAATACATTTATAAAATCCTTTTCAATCATAAAGTCGCTTGCAAGTGCTATTAGCCCAACTCTCGGATTTGATTTACTGACATATTTAGGATCTATTTTTGTTGAATTCATATTTTAAAAAGTGAATATATCAGAAGTTCTTTAATAATCATTAATATTAAAAATAACGACATGAATATAAAAGACACCTTTGTTGCATCATTGGTTCCTATATTTTTAGGTTTTGGTTTCGTTATTGCAAAACCTGCATTTGAATCTTTTCCTCCTATTTTATTGATGGGATTAAGATTCATGTTTGCTGCCTCTATTTTGATTTGGTGGTTTCCAATACCTAGAGGTTATTTAAAAAAAATATTTATTGCATCCTTCATCGCAAACACTTTGCAATATAGTATTACTTACTCTGGGTTAAATTTAATTGATGCCTCTGCTGCAGTTCTTCTTGTTCAAACAGAGGTTCCGTTTGGAGTTATATTTGCTTACTTTATGCTAAAAGAAAAACCAACAATAAGAGCTTTGATTGGGATAAGTATTGCTTTTGTTGGCGTTTATATACTAACAGGATCTCCTAATTTAGAAGGCAAGTTTATTGGTATTGGACTTACTATACTAGGTTCAGCAACTTGGGCGCTCGGTCAAGTCTTAGTTAAGCCATTGAGCAAAGAAATTAATCCTTTAGCTTTAGTTGCGTGGTTAGCATTATTTTCAGCCCCTATTTTAATAGTTTTTTCTGCAGTGTTAGACGGCAATACAATATATTATTTAAGCAATGCAAAATTTGAACATTGGATTATTGCAATTTATATTGGTTTTGTAATGCAACCAATTACTTACGGTTGCTTCTATTATGTTTTAAAAAATAATCCTTTATACAAAGTACTTCCAATTGTGACTATGGGTATTCCACCAACAGGATTGTTAGCAGCTATTTTTCTACTTGGAGAAAAACCAACTCAAGAATTATTTATTGGTGGAGCAATAATTATAATTGGGGTAATTTTAATTGTTTTTACGAAAAATAAAAAAGAAGAGAATTAATTTAAACTATTTTTAAATGTTATTAAAAAGTTTTTCAATTAAACAAGAGTGGGTTGATTATAACGATCATATGAATATGGCTTACTATGTTCTAATATTTGATCAAGCCTTGGAAGTTGCACTTGAAAAGTTTAACATGGGAGAAAGTGCAGCAAAAGATTTAAATAGAAGTACTATGGTAGTTGAAACAAACACTAAATATTTGAGCGAAGTAAAACAAGGAGAGGAAATAGATATTAATATGACTTATTTTGATCATGACAAGAAAAGGCTTCACATAAAAATGGAGATGATTGAAAAAAGTAAAAAAAAAATATCAGCGACTATGGAGTGGATATCTCTATATATAGATTTAAGTCAGAGGAAAGTTACTGAATTTGAGGAAGATAAGTTAAAATTAATGGATAAGTTTATTAAGGATAATAAAATAAAATTTTCATCTAATGATCTTCTTTTTTCTTCAAAATTAAAGAAATAATTAAATATTACAAATTCTAATAATTTGATATAGGTGCTCAATGAGCGCCAATAATAATCCTAAAGGTATTCTTTTAATTATTACTGCAATGACATTTTTTTCAATGCAGGATGCATTGATTAAATTTATTTATGAACAAGCAGCACTCTATGAAATTTTTTTTGGGAGGTATTTTATTGCTGCAATATTGCTTTTTGGATACATTAAATTTAGAAAACAGAAAGTTTCACTAAAGACTTACTATCCTTCTTTAACAGTATTAAGAGTTGTATTACACTTTATAGCGTTTTCTGCTTTTTTTATCTCTTTAACATACATGCAATTAGCAACTGCTAATGCACTTTTTTTTTCTTCCCCATTTTTTGTATCAATTTTTGCAAAAATATTTTTAAAAGAGTTTATTGGAATTAGAAGATGGTCTGCAATTTTATTTGGTTTTATTGGGGTTTATATAGTTTTGGATCCAAATTTTTCTGACTTTGAATATAGGAATTTATTGCCAGTAATATCTGCTTTTTGTTATGCGGCTTCAATGACTATTACAAAATACACTTCAGATAAAGATGATGTTAATACACAATTATTTTATTTTTATCTGATTGCCATAGCCTTATGTGTAATAATTTTTATTTTTATGGGCAATGGGCAATTTAATAATTCAGATTTTGATTCTACAACTCAATTTATCTTCAGAGAATGGTTTTCAAATATTGAGTATACTTGGAAGTTTATTTTATTTTTTGGTTTTGTTGCTTCAATTGCATTTGTTTGTATATTTTCCGCTTATATTGTTGCCTCTCCATCTGTAGTGTCGCTATTTGAATATTCTTTAATCATAATGTCAATGATACCTGGATATTTATTATTTAATGAGATTCCATCTTTAAGAACATTTTTAGGTGTTGGTTGTATTATAGCTGCTGGGATTTATATTTATGTAAGAGAAAAAGCTAGAGATCAGTATATTGCAACAAAAACACCTTTAAGAAGATCGTAAAATTTTATTGAAACTCTACTTCAGTAATAATAAGCTTCGACTTAAAGCGATACATAACTCGTCGTTAAATTCATATTTACGAAAGTGGGATCGATCGTCTTAGATTTAATTATTTAAGGAGGTTCGAATGAAGTTTGGATATTTTTGCAATACTACTAACTGGGATCATAAACCCTATAATCAATTACTTAATGAGACAAAAGAGATAACAACTTATTGTGACGAAAATAATTGGGACTCTATTTGGTATACAGAGCATCATTTTAATCATGAAGGGATGGAATCGTGTACTAATCCGTTAATGATGGGTGTTGATGCTGCTGCAAGAACTAAGCAGATAAAAATTGGACAGGCATGCAATGTTATTACATTTCATAATCCCTTAAGACTGGCAGAAGACATTGCTTTATTAGATCAATTATCAAATGGAAGAGCTCTAGTTGGTATTGGAAGAGGAATTTATGGAAGAGAGGCAATGAATTTAAATAAAGAAGCCGATCTTAAGGACCAAGCAAA
Organism: uncultured Pelagibacteraceae bacterium; assembly: GCA_902583295.1. Taxonomy (GTDB): domain Bacteria; phylum Pseudomonadota; class Alphaproteobacteria; order Pelagibacterales; family Pelagibacteraceae; genus Pelagibacter. The sequence goes on from CACHUY010000017.1 coordinate 13,463, forward strand.
AAATTTTAGACTATTTGAAGAGTCTCTTACAATAATGAAAAAAGCATGGACTGAAGAATTTTTTAGTCATAAAGGTGAATTCTATACTTATCCATCACCAAATTTTGTCTGGCAACACGATATGAGTCCTCCAAACAAAGAATTTGTAGATATTGAAACAAATGAGATGAAAAAAATAAGTGTAGTTCCAAAACCTAAACAAAGCCCACACCCACCAATTTGGCAAGTAGTAGATGGGGCGAGATCAATTGAATGGGCTGCACAAAATGGTTTGAATACTATTATGTGGATACCTACTGTTAAAGCTCTTAAAAAAAGATTTGAGATATTCCAAGATGCAAAGTCAAAAGCAGAGAACAGAGAAGTTCCTTTAGGCGAAGGCATATCTTTAGTTAGAGATATGTTTGTTGCAGAAACAATGGAAGAAGCTGAAAAATTAGCAGGTGAACATATTATAAATTATATGAGATGGGTTTGTCATTGGCGAGGATTAGGAAATCACATGGACCCAGGTGAGGAATTGCCAGAAACAAAACATAAGTTAGATTTATTAAATTATGAATTTTTACATAAAAGAAATTTATTGTTTGGCACTCCAGAGTATGTTGTTAATAAAATTAATGAACTTAAATCAGAGTTGAATTTACAAAATCTCCAAGTTTGGTCTAACTTTCCTGGAATAGACCATGAAGCTTGTATGAGGAGTATTAAATTGTTTAATGACGAAGTAATTCCAAAAATAAATTTAGATAGCTCTAATATAGAAAAAGCAAGTTAATGAATTTAGAAATAAGAAAGTTTACAAAATTTGTAGACAAAACTTTTATTGAAGGTGGAAAAAAAGCTAAGGAGCCAGTTTTATTAGTTTCTGTAGCTGCAGTATTTAAAAATCCATGGCACGGGCAAGGATTTGTTGAAGACCTTAGACCAACTATTTTAGATTTAGCTCCTAAACTTGGGGATATGCTTGTACCTGAATTAATTAAAGAGATGGGTTCACCTGATAAAATACTTGCATATGGAAAAGCTGGAGTTGTTGGTTTAAATGGAGAGATAGAGCATGCATCAGCATTTATACATACATTAAGATTTGGGAATAAATTTAGAGATGCTGTAGGTGGTACATCTTATTTAAGTTTTACAAATACAAGAGGGCCAGCTGGTTCAAAAATATCAATTCCAATGATGCACAAAACAGATTCTGGTCTAAGACCATACTATTTAACTCATGAGTTCACAATTCACGACGCACCATTTGATGACGAAGTTGTAATAGCTATAGGAGGTGCTTCGAGTGGAAGAGCTCACGCAAGAACAGGTGATAGATACCAAGATATGAAAGAGATGGGCATTAAAAATTAAAAAAATGCCTTATAATTTTGATAGAAGTCAAAATCATTATTATTTTAATAATAAAAATTCAGTTCCAATAATTTTTATACACGGACTTGGATTGAATCAATCAATGTGGAAACCCCAAATTGATTTTTTTAAAAATAACTCTTTTTTAACATATGATCTTTTAGGCCACGGCAAGACCCCTTTTAGTGAAAATATACTAACAATGAAAAAACTTGCTGACCAATTATTAGTTTTGATTGAGAATTTGAAAATAGATAAATTTCATTTAATTGGTTTTTCTATTGGAGCATTAGTTTCAATTGAGTTTGCTACAAACTATGAAAAATATTTAAATTCTTTAACTTTAATTTCTACAACTTACAAAAGGTCAAACGATGAAAGGCAAAAAGTAATTGATAGGGTAAATTTGGCAAAAAAAAATATGCCTATTTCCCAAATGGCAATGAAAAGATGGTTCTCTGACGACTATCTTAAAAAAAATCCTGATCTATATGAGGAATTCCTGATAACCCTCAACAAAGATGGAGTTGACCAAGAGAATTTTATTAAAGCTTACGAATTATTTGCAAATTATCAAGATAGCCCAGAAAAAGTAAAAAAAATAAAAACTAATACCTTAATAATTGCAGGTTCAGAAGATACAGGGTCTACTCCAAATATGTCTAAAAATTTAAATAAAGATATTCAAAATTCACAATATTTAGAAATTAAAAATGGGAAACACTTCACCACTATTGAATATGCAGATGAAGTAAATAATGCAATAATGAAACATTTAAATAATGCCTGAACTTAAAAAATATAAGATGTTTATTGATGGAGAGTGGGTAGACTCTGAAAGTAAAAAAACTTTTGAAACTTTAAACCCCGAGAACAATGAACCATGGGCAGTTGCGCCTGAAGCAAGTGCTAAGGATGTTGATAGAGCTGTTAAAGCTGCACAAAAAGCTTTTGAAGGTGAATGGCCAAAATTACTTCCAAGAGATAGGGCTAAATTTTTAAGAGCAATTGCTGATCAGTTAAGAAAAAATGCTGAGATGCTGGGTAAGATAGAAACAATTGATACAGGAAAACTTTTTAGAGAGACAAAACAGCAAGCAGTTTATATTTCAGAATACTATGATTATTATGCAGGTTTAGCTGATAAAGTTGAAGGTACAGTTCTTCCAATAGACAAACCTAATGTTCAAGCGATAACAACAAGAATACCTATTGGAGTTGTTGCTGCAATCATTCCGTGGAACTCTCAAATGTTTTTAACAGCAACTAAATTAGCACCAGCTCTAGCAATGGGAAATACTGTAGTTATTAAATCTTCAGAACTAGCCCCTGCAGTTTTATTTGAGTTTGCAAAGTTAATTGAACAAACGGGAATACCAAAAGGAGTGGTTAATGTAATTACAGGATTTGGTGATCCATGTGGTAAAACTTTAACAACACATAATCTTGTAGAAAAAATTGCATTTACTGGAGGACCCGAAACTGCAAGACGTATCATTAAAAATTCAGCAGAAAATCTTTCAGAAGTAAGTTTAGAGCTTGGCGGAAAAAGTCCCGTTGCCGTATTTGATGATGCAGAGCAAGAAAATGCGATCAATGGAATAACAGCTGGAATATTTGGTGCGAGTGGACAAAGTTGTATTGCAGGTTCAAGACTTTATATCCAAAAAGGAATTTATAATGAATTTCTAGATAAACTTTCTAGCAGAGCATCCAAAATAAAAATAGGAGCTCCGATGGATCTAGATACAGAGATGGGTCCTTTAAGTAGTTTTAAACAATTAGAAACAATCGAAAAAAATATAAAAGACACAATTGATCAGGGTGGAAAGATTAAATGTGGTGGTAAAAGAGACTCTTTTTCAAACAAAGGATATTACTTTCCACCAACAATTATTGAATGCGATAATCATAATCTGCCTACTGCAGAAAATGAATTATTTGGGCCCGTATTGTCAGTAATGAAATTTGATACTGAGGATGAAGTAATTAGTAAAATGAACGATAATCAATATGGTTTATCATCTGGCGTTTACACAAGTAATTTATCCAGAGGCATGCGTGTTTCTAAAGCAATAAGAGCTGGAATTACTTTTGTAAATACTTATAGACTAATTTCACCTTCGGCTCCATTTGGAGGTATCAAAGATAGTGGCTACGGCAAAGAAGCTGGGGTAGATTCTATAAAAGATTATACAAGAGTAAAAACGACCTGGTTCTATACATCTGATGAACCTTCATTAGATCCATTCTCAATTAGATAAATCATTTTCCTGCGATAAACTGCTTTAAAATAAGATAATTTAGTCATTGAATATTCAAATTATTCATAATTAAATTAGCTTTTATAAATTGTTAACAATATAGAGGAAGATAATGAGAAAACTATTTATCGCTGTATTTATGTTTGTTTCTAGTTTTGGATCAAATGTAATGGCAGACGGACATGCTATCAAGATGGGGATTATCTTAGGATTCACAGGTCCTATTGAATCTCTTACACCAGCAATGGCAGCATCAGCAGAGCTTGCATTCAAAGAAGCTTCTGACTCGGGTTCGCTATTAGGTGGAAAAAAAATTGAACCTGTAAGAGCAGACTCAACTTGTGTTGACTCGGCAGCAGCAACTGCAGCAGCTGAAGGAATTATTTCACAAGGTGTGGCAGCTATTATGGGAGCTGATTGTTCAGGTGTAACAGGTGCTATTGCATCAAACGTTGCTGTACCAAACGGTGTAGTAATGATTTCACCTTCAGCAACATCTCCAGGATTAACAACTCTAGATGACAATGGATACTTCTTTAGAACTGCTCCATCTGATGCTAGAGGAGGTCAAATTCTTGCAGATATTACAAAAGATCGAAAAGTTAAAAGTGTAGCTATTACTTATACTAACAATGACTATGGAAAAGGCTTAGCTGACGTATACGAAGCAGCTGTTAAAGCTCATGGAATTAAAGTAACAACGGTAACTGCACACGAAGATGGTAAAGCTGACTATTCATCAGAAGTTGCAACACTTGCTTCAGCTGGTGGTGATGCTGTAGCTGTGATTGGATATCTTGACCAAGGTGGAAAAGGAATTATCCAAGCTTCTTTAGACTCTGGAGCATTTGATAAATTTATTTTATCTGATGGTATGATCGGTCAATCTTTGGTTGATGCATTTGGAAAAGATTTAAGTAAATCATTTGGATCTATGCCTGGTTCTACTGGAAAAGGTGCTGGTGTTTTTGCTGATGTTGCAAAAGCAAGTGGTATAGATTCTTCTGGACCTTACACAGGTGAGTCATACGATGCAGCAGCTTTAATCGTTTTAGCTATGCAAGCTGGGAATTCAGCTGACAGAGGTTCTATTTCAAAAAATGTAATGGACGTAGCTAATGCACCAGGAACTAAAATTTATCCAGGTGAGCTAAAAAAAGGTTTAGATTTACTAGCTAAAGGTAAAAAGATTAATTACGAAGGTGCAACCGGAGTAACTTTTACTGCAGTTGGTGAAGCTGAAGGTTCTTTTTTAGAACAAGAAATTAAAGGTGGAAAATTTAAAACTAAAAAACAAAGATAATTTTTACCTATAAAAAACCCCGATAACTAAAGTTATTGGGGTTTTTTTAAAACATATACTTATCTGCCATGTACATGGCCCAAGCAATTGCAGCACCTAATATAATATATTTCATAATAACTTATTTTATTTCTATTTTTTCAGGAAGTATACCCTTTGGTCGATACCTCATTATTAACAGCAAGCCTAATCCCATCATTAAAAATCTAAAGTAAGGCACACTCTCTATCAAATGAAGTTTTAGTATATGAGTTTCTGACATTCCTGCAGTAAAAAAGTTAATTAAAAATAATGCAATTGGAGCAGCCTCTATCCATAAGAACCAAACCGCAAAACCTCCCAATATAGCTCCAAAATTATTTCCACTTCCTCCTACAATAACCATAACCCAAATTAAAAAAGTATATCTCATAGGTCTATAGCTTCCTGGTGTAAACAATCCATCTTGTGTCACTAACATCGCACCTGCAATTCCAACAATTGCTGAACCTAAAATAAAAATTAATAAATGTTGTTTAACAACATTTTTCCCCATGGCATTTGCTGCTTCCTCATTATCTCTGATGGCTCTCATCATTCTACCCCATGGAGAGTACAGAGCTTTTTGAGTTAGGATTAGTAAAATAATTACTACTGTCAAAAATAATCCTGAATAACAAAGTTTTACAAATACAGACGAGCCTTCAATTACAAGTTGGTTTAATGCGGCTTGTCGATCAGAAAAGTTAGAAATTAGTTCTAATTTTCCAGAATTAAATTTTTCTACTAAATTTATAAACCAATCTGTTGACTGAAGATCTACTTCGTAAGGGGCTGGTCTTTTAAGGCCAATTACATTTTTAACACCTCTAGTTAACCAGTCCTCATGTTTTATAATTGCAATAACAATTTCAGATATTAGAAGAGTTGCGATGGCTAAATAATCAGCTCTTAACCCAAGTGCTACTTTTCCAACTATAAATGCTAAACCTCCTGCAAAAAAAGCACCAACAATCCAAGAAAAAATAATTGGTAATCCAAATCCACCAAGAAAACCTGTTTTAGCTGGATTAATATCTTCAATTGCTTCAATACCAGGTTCTGCCGTAAACCTTATTAATAAAATTCCTGATATTATAAGAACCGCAATAGCATAAGTTCTAACTTTTGACTTTTGAAAATTTTTTAAGATAAAGCGAATAATTAATACTAGTGCTATAATAAGCCACAGGCACATCAAGATATCAAATCCCCCTGCACTCCAAGCTTCTTGGACTGGATCAACAGAAATTAAAACTGCAGCCAATCCACCAAGAGCGGTATATCCCATAATTCCAAAATTAATTAATCCTGCATAACCCCACTGAATGTTTGCACCCATTGTCATTACAGCTGAGATCAAACACATATTGAAAATTGATAGTGCGATATTCCAAGATTGAAAGACACCAACAAGTATAATCAAAACCATCATGATGCTATAAGCAGCAATAACATTTAAATTTTTTCTCACAGTACCTTCCCTTTAAATATCCCAGATGGTCTATAGAGTAATACAATTACTAATATCGAAAATGAGACTGCAAATTTATAATCTGTAGATAATAACTGAACTAAACTCTCAGGTTCCATACTTTCAGGCAGTATATACATAAAAAATTTCTTATATGCATAAGTTAGAAATATTTCAGAAAAAGCAATCACATATCCTCCTAAAAATGCGCCAAATGGATTTCCAATTCCTCCAACTATAGCAGCAGCAAATATTGGAAGCATATTGTTAAAATAAGTAAAAGGTTTGAAACTTTTATCTAATCCATACAAGGCTCCACCTATAGTTGCTAAAATTCCTGCAATTATCCAGGTTATCATTACAATTTTTTTAGGATCTATCCCTGAAAGTAAAGCTAAGTCTTCATTATCTGAATAAGCTTTCATGCTTTTACCAGTTTTAGTTTTATTTAAAAACCAGAACAACAAAGACACTAATACAATTGTAACTAATACAGTAATTACTTGTGTTGATTTCAATGCAAGACCTTCATTAAGTCCTGTCATTTCTTTAAATTCTCTAGCTTTAATTATAAACTTTTCTCCATCAAAAAATCTTTGGTCTGAAGGTCCAATAATAATTCTAACCACTGCTTGAGTAACAAACATTACTCCAATACTAACCATAGCTAATTGCACAGGTGGGCTTTTATTAACTCTGTAGTATTTAAATACAAATTTATCTATCGAAAGCATATAAATTATCATAAATAAAATTCCAAAAGGAATAGCTATTAATGCTGTTGGCAGCACTCCTAAAGAAATTCCTAGAGACTGAAAATACCAGGTGAACAATATTGTTATCATGGTACCAAAAGACATCATGTCTCCTGTTGCAAAATTAGCAAATCTTAAAATTCCATAAATTAAAGTAACAAAAATTGCACCAAGAGCTAATTGAGAACCATATGTAAGTGCAGGTATAAAAATATAATTTAATAAAAGAATTAATGCATTTAATATATCCAAATCAACCTCCCAAAAAAGAGCTTCTTACTCTTGGATCGTTTAATAACTCATTACCTGTGCCTGAATAACGATTTTCTCCAGTTACTAAAACATAACCTCTATCAGAAATGCTTAGTGCTTGTTTGGCATTTTGTTCAACCATTAGAATTGCTACATCGTTTCTTTTGACTTTTACTATATGATCAAATAATTCATCCATTACAATTGGGGAAACACCAGCAGTAGGCTCATCAAGCATCAAAACTGTTGGTTTAATCATCAGAGCTCTACCAAGTGCAACTTGTTGTCTTTGACCACCTGATAGTTCACCAACTAATTGATTTTGTTTTTCTTTTAAAATTGGGAATAATTCATATATTTCTTCTATTATATTTTTAATTTCGTCATTTAATAGAAATGCTCCCATTTCTAAGTTCTCTTCAACTGTCATACCGGCAAAAACGTTTTTGTTTTGAGGAACAAAAGAAATACCTTCTTTAACTCTATCTTGTGGAGATAGATTTGAAATATCCTTACCATTAATTTTAATTGATCCAGATTTTAAATTTAATAAGCCTAACATAGCTTTCATGGCAGTTGACTTACCTGCTCCATTAGGACCAAGAATTGATACTATTTCTCCTCTGTTAACATTTACCGTGCAAGAACTTATAATATCAGGACCGTTTCCATAACCTCCTGTCATTTCTATACCCTCAAAATAGGCCATTAGTTATGATCCTTAATTTTAGATCCTCTTCCAAGATAGCTCTCTATAACTTTTTCATCTTTTTTTGCATCTTCCACAGATCCTTCAAATAAAACTGAACCTTCAGCCATTACAATTACAGGGTCACATAATCTTCCAATAAAATCCATATCATGTTCAATCATACAAAAAGTGTATCCTTTTTCTTTATTCAATTTTTCTATTGCACTTCCTAGATCTTTTAAAAGTGTTCGGTTAACTCCTGCACCTACCTCATCAAGAAGCACTAATTTAGCATCCACCATCATTGTTCTTCCAAGCTCTAAAAGTTTTTTCTGTCCTCCAGATAAATTACCAGCTAACTCATTCGATAAATGACCAAGATTAAGAAAATCAACAACCTCTTTAGCTTTTTCTTTTACCAATTCTTCCTCTTCAGAAACTAAACTTGGTTTTAACAATGCTGTCATAAGCTTTTCTCCAGACTGGTTACCAGGTACCATCATTAAATTTTCTAATACTGATAGATTAGAAAATTCATGCGCTATTTGAAAAGTTCTTAATAATCCTTTAGAAAATAATTCAAATGAAGGGACATCTGTTATATTTTCATTATCAAAAATTACTTCACCATCTGAGGACTTTAAATTTCCTGCAATCAAATTAAATAATGTTGTCTTACCAGATCCATTAGGTCCAATAATTCCTGTAATAGTACCTCTTGAAACTTTTAAAGAGCAATCCGAAACAGCAGCTAATCCACCAAAGTATTTTGATAAATTTTTAATTTCTAAAATATTTTCTGACATTCAGTCTATTTATTTAATCTTCGATGAATGCTATTTAAAGTTTTTTCAAGTGATTTATAAAATCCAGCTTTTGATAACTCTTTAACACCTTGCTCGTTTAAACCTTTTGGAGTTTGAGACTCTTTAACCAAAAACTTTAAATTTTCTTGTGAATTTTTAACTGCATCTTCAGATAAAGCTAAAAATAACGACGTAATATATTTTTGAGCATTATCTCTCTTTACACCTCTTTTAACTAACCAATCAGTCATTACTCTCAATAATTCATAAAACGGAGCCATCATGCTAGAAGTTGTCCAAAAGTTAATTGAAGATTTTTCTTTTTTAATTTCAACAGTTGTTCCTAAATTATCAAAAAAACTTCTTAACTTTAATATTTGGAGGGCAAACAGGTACTGGTCCTTTTTTTAAGGAGATTGGTGGCAAAGGTATTGCTCTAACTATTTTAGCTTTAACT
>CACHUY010000018.1 GCA_902583295.1 uncultured Pelagibacteraceae bacterium
TAAAAGAAGAGACATTAAAAGAAGAAATCAAAATTGAAAAACAAAGAACAAAAGACATAAAATTATTTTTACGAAAAGAGCAAGCATTATTAAGAATTGAACAGGCTGAGAAACAAAAACAATTTTTACAAAAATTAAGATTAGATAAACAAATTGAAAAATTTAGAGTTAGAGAAGTAAAAGAATTAGAAAAACTTGAAAAAATTTCTTTAAAAGAGAAAAGAGAGGATTACGCGGGACTTCAACAAAGAATAGAAAAATTAAAAGAGAAATATCGAATAATAAGAGATCAAAAAATTAAGGAAAGGGTGGAGGCTCTAGGAGTAAAAATTCAAGGAGATGAGGATAGAGAAACGCTTCTTAAAAAAGAAAAAGAATACACAATAGCCAGACAAAAAATAGAATTTTCTTTGGAAAGTTTTTACAGAAGTGCAAGTAGTTTAGTTTTTCAATTAAACAAAAGACATGTAACAAGACATATGTCGATTTTCAGATGTATCGATAGAAGATTTGAGACAGGTGAGATTTTTGTTAAATGGGATGAAGCAGCTGACGATGAATGGTTATTATTGATATACATTAAAAATAATTCACCAGACGAAGGTATAGTTATTGAAGATAAAACAAATCCTGAAAAAAATATTTCACATGAATTTAAAAATAATGAAATTTTTAAGGCTTCAGACACCATGGTAGACTCTTTAACTCATCTAATAGCTAGAAAAAGAGCCAAAAATGACAATTAATATAACTTAATACATTTGGTAGTATTAATTATGTTTTTTGGAATTATTTTAATGGTTACTCTGTTCATAATTTTAACTTACGTTCTTTCATGGATAAGGTATTTTAACAGTTTGGATCCAAGATTAGGCCAATCAACATGGCGTTGGAGTTATGACTACCCTGTAATTGGAGTGAGAGACTTTTCAGATTTAGATGATAGAGAATTTGTTAAGTTAAGAAGAAAAAGAAATAAAATAATAACATTGATGTACTCAATTGTATTAATAATGTTTATGCTTTCAATGTCATTACTAAGTGAAATAATGATATTTTTTTTAGCTTAGTTTTTTAATTGTTTCTTATTTTTGAGATATAGAAAATAAGCAACAATTTCATACCCATAATTAAAAATTGTAAAAATTATTGGAAGTTTAAAAAATTTGTATAAAAATCTGTATTTAGGTATTTTCTGCCAAACATACAAAAAAGCTTCAGCTCCCTCTAAAACTTTATCATTATCTTTTACATGTAATCTTCTTAAGAGCTGCTTGTCATCTCTATTAGTCTCTTTCTCTGCTAGTTGATTATTGGTTATATCGATCCAATCTATCTCCTCTATTTTTTCTTTTTTATATAAGTTGATTTCAGATCTACAAATTTTACAGGAATTGTTGAAATAAACTTTCATATTACAATAGTTATCCCTTAAGAGATTTTTGTACATGTGTAAAAAGAGCAGTTGAAAAGAGAATATAAACCTTTATCTAACTCGTATGAGTAATTTCTTTGATAAATCAGATTTGGCAAGAAAAGATGCTGAAAATATAGTATCAGATACTTTAAAAAATTGTGATGATGGAGAGTTGTATTTAGAGGACTCAAAGTCAGAGTCGATAGTCTTAGATGACAATAAAATTAAGAGCTCAAATTATAGTTCAGACTTAGGTTTTGGATTTAGGGCTGTCTCAGAGGAAGTAGTTGCTTACTCCTACTCAAATGAAATATCAAAGGAATCTTTGAAAAATTCAGCAGAAAATCTTCAGTCAACACTTAAATCAATTAAAGGTACTTATAAGAGCGAGATACCAAAATCTAATAAAAAATTTTATGATGATATAAATCCCATAGAACAAAAAACTTTAAATTCAAAGCTGGAAGTTTTAAATAAAGTGAACGATTATTTAAGAAAAAAAGATGGAGCTGTAAAACAGGTTACAGCAAATTTTTTAGGTGAACACAAATCAATTGAAATAATCAGATCAGGTGGTGAGGCAATTACAGACATTAGACCATTAATTAGGTTTAATGTTTCCGTAATGCTTGAAAAAAATGGCAGAAAAGAAACAGGTGTGTATGGCATTGGAGGCAGACAGTCTTATGATGATTATCTAAAAAATGATAATTGGAAAAGTGTGTGTGAAGAGGCTTTTAGAATTGCTTCAGTAAATTTAGAAAGTAAACCTGCACCAGCTGGTGAAATGAAAGTTGTTTTAGGACCAGGTTGGCCAGCAATACTTATTCATGAAGCAATAGGACATGGTTTAGAGGGTGATTTTAATAGAAAAAAAACTTCAGCATTTCATAACCTTATGGGGCAAAAAGTTGCAAGCGAAGGGGTCACAATTGTTGATGATGGTACCATTGATAATAGAAGAGGTAGTCTTACAATAGATGACGAAGGTACACCAACTGAAAGAACTGTTTTAATTGAAAATGGAATTTTAAAAAATTTTATGCAAGACCGACTGAATGCTCGTTTAATGAAAACAAGATCAACTGGCTCAGGAAGAAGAGAAAACTACAGACACGTAGTTCTACCGAGAATGAGAAATACAATGATGTTAAGTGGCAATCAAACTCAAGATGAGATGATCAAATCTGTTGATAAAGGTATTTTTGCTGTGAGCTTTGGGGGTGGACAAGTAGATATTACCTCAGGAAAATTTGTCTTTAATTGCACAGAAGCATACGAAATTATTAATGGCAAAATAGGTTCTCCAATAAAGGGAGCGACATTAATAGGAGATGGTCCATCAATTTTAAAGGAAGTTTCAATGGTCGGTAACGATATGATGTTAGACCCCGGTATTGGCACATGTGGGAAAGCCGGGCAAGGAGTTCCTGTTGGCGTAGCACAGCCATCAATATTAATTGACAAAATGACAGTGGGTGGAACAAAACTATAATTAATGATTAAAGATCAAGATTTCTTAAAAGCTAAAGCTGTATATTGCCTAGATGTTGCAAAAAAAATTGGAGCTTCAGATGCAAGTGTTACAATAGGTCATTCTATTTCTGAAACAGTCAATTTTAGAAATAAAAATTTAGATGAGTCTAATCGATCTGATGGATTAGCGTTTAGCATAGATACTTATATTGGTAAAAAAAAATCTTCAATTTCCTCATCAAATTTATTAAATGAAAATTTAGATATACTTATAGAGAAATGCTACGAAACAACTAAAATTACTCCGGAGGATGAGTTCAATTCATTACCAGATAAAAATTTACTTGCAGATAAACTTAAAGATTTAAATATTTATGATAACACCCATATTGATAATGATAAAAAAATTCACTATTTGAAAGAATTAGAAAATATAGCATCAGAGGATAAAAAAATAATAAACACAGAGTCCAGTTTTACTGAAAAAAAAACTAATTTTATTTTAGCAAATACTGATGGTTTTTGTAGCGGTTACAAAACATCTTCCTTCACTACGTCATGTGTAGCTGTAGCTAAAGATGAAAATAGCATGGAAAGAGATTATGAATATTCAAGTAAAAGATATTTAGATGATATCAAAGATCCCCAGACCTTAGGTAAACTGGCAAGTTATCAGACAATTAGAAAATTAAGTCCAAAAAAAATAGGAAGCGATAAATTAAGTGTCATATTTGATAAAAGAATTGCAAAAGGTATGCTCAGTGCTTTTGCAAGTGCAATTTCATCCTCTGCAATCGCTAGAGGAACTTCATTTCTTAAGGACAAGATTAATGAGCAGATATTTTCTAATTCTATAAATATAATTGATAAACCAGATATAATTAAGGGTTTAGGCTCAAAAAATTTTGACTCAGAAGGTATTAAATCTGGAACTCTCAATCTAGTTAAAGAGGGTGTGCTTAAAAATTATCTTGTAGATACTTATAATGGCAAAAAACTAAACCTCCAATCAAATGGAAGAAGCGGAGGTACTACAAATTTGTATTTTGAGAATGGAAAACAAAGTTATGATGAGCTATTAAAAACAAATTCAAAATGCATTTATATTACAGAAACAATAGGCCATGGCAGCAATCTTGTAACTGGAGATTACTCTGTTGGAGCAACTGGGTTTTTTGTAGAAGATGGTGAATTTAAATATCCAATAAATGAAATAACAATTGCAGGAAATTTTAAGGATATGTTTAAAAATATATTTTTAGCAAATGACTTAGATTTTGAATATTCAACAAATTCTCCAACTATGATGATTGAAGGCATGACAGTTGCTGGTAAATGAGTAGTTTTTGTGTAATTGGTTCAGGAATTTCTGGAGCAACCATCGCAAATCTTTTAAACAAAAAACACACTGTTGATTTGTATGATAAAGCAAGAGGCTTAGGAGGAAGATCATCTTTTAAAAGATTAGATAAAATAAGGGGGTTTGATCATGGGACTCAATACTTTTCTCCAAAAACACCAGAATTTAAAAGATTTACTAAAAAGCTAATAGAAAAAAAAATACTAAAAATTTGGGAAGGAGATCATAAATTTTTAAGTGATAAAAAAAAAGAAAATAAAAAACATGTTAAGGTTATTGGCAGAAAAGGAAACAATGACATTAGTAAATATCTTTTAAAAAATGTAAGATGTTATTTTCAAAGTGAACTAAAAAAAATAAATTTCCAAAGTGGAAAATGGAATTTAATATTTAATGATGGTGAAATTAGAAATTATGAAAATTTAATTTTGACTTGTCCATTTCCTCAATTAAAAAAATTATCAAAAAAATATATTAAAAATTCTTTTATAAAAGAAAAGATTAAGATGGATGCAAATATAACAATTTTAATAGAAATAAAAAAAACCAATTTAGGTTATAGTAGTTTTTTATTTAATGACAGAGTTCTAGGATGGGCTGGTTACGAAAATAGTAAAAAAAGATTTAAGAGTAAAAGTGATCTTTGGACATTACAAAGTACTTTTAATTGGGCAAATAAAAAAATAAATCAAAATAAAGTACTTAAAAAAACTAATGCTAAAATTTTGATTAATAAGTTTTTTAAATTAACAGGAATTAAGCAGACAAAAGTACTTTTTTCACTTAACCATGGTTGGAAATACTCCTCAAATTCAAAACCATTAAAATTAAAAAGTTATTGGAATTCTAGATTAAATCTGGGTGTATGCGCAGACTGGTTTAATGGACCAAGACTTGAGTCAGGATGGATTAGTGCAAATGATCTTTATAAGAAAATAAATAGTTAAATCACTCGTAATTTTTTAATCTATATTCCCAATTCCCCATTCTTTGATAAGTAACTTTTACTATTAAAGAAGTTTTTTTATCCAACCAAATATCAAAATTTAATCTTTTATCATCTGGAAGTGTCATATCTTTGGAAGTTAATTTAAAATGATCAGTCTCATATTTTTTACCATAAATTGTAATTTTTTCTTTTCCAACAAAAGTAACTATCTGTTCTTTTATACTACCTGAAATAGGGCTTATTTGGCTACTAGCTTGTAAAATTTTGTGACTCCACCAATTACCAATAGTATTTTCAAGTGGAGCCTCACCTGAGAAAGAAGAGCCAACAATATCAAATTTTTTAGTATTTTTATTTAAAGTTAAGTTTACAAACTTTTTTTTTTTATTCTGTAGAGTTTTTGAATTAAAAGAAATCAATTGATCCTTCAAATATTTTTCTTCACCAATACCCTCTACTTTAAAAACTGTTGCTCCCAAAAGTTTTACCTCAAATTTGAATTGATTAGTCACTAGAGTAAGGTCATTTTTTTGTGAAAAAAAATAATAATTATAACCAATCAATTCATTATTTCTTAAAATTTCCATCTCAATTTTTTTATAGTTACTGTAATGACCAATATGAGCATATGAGGCAAAACAAATAAAAATAAATATGATGCTGAGTAAGATTTTTTTCATTATAAGCAAGTATTAATAATTTTATAACTAACAGTATAATATGTTTTTATCTATTAAAAATATTCCTAAAGTATATTGGAGTTCAGATAAAAGCTTTAACTTCAAACCAAAATTTTCAACATCATTTTTTTTAATTTTCGGTTTAATTATCTTTGGTTTTGGTGAGGGATTATTAATATTGTCAACTACAGGAAATTCCCCCTGGTCTGTACTAGCAGAGGGAATATCAAAAAATTCTAAATTATCTATCGGCGCAGCAACGTTTCTAGTTAGTGTAAGTGTACTTTTTTTATGGATATTTCTTAGACAGAAGCCAGGCCTTGGAACTATTTTTAATATAATTATTATTTCAGGAATGATTGATGTTACTTTATATTTTTTTGATCCACCCTCATCTAATATGTTAAAATATTTATTAGCAATATTTTCAGTAATGCTGGTTGGTATAGGAAGTGGTATTTATTTAGTTGCGAATCTTGGACCAGGTCCAAGAGATGGATTAATGACTGGCTTAACAAAAATAACAAACTTACCTATTGCTTTAGTCAGAGCGTGTTTAGAAATTTCAGTCGTGATAGTTGGATGGTATCTAGGTGGAACTGTAGGTGTTGGAACTTTGATTTTCGCTTTTGGAATCGGTCCCTGTGTTGCTTTTGGATTATTTATTGTTAATAAGGTTTTTAGTTAGGCTGCTGCCCCAGATTTTTCACTTCTTTTTCTTTCATGAGGATCAAGAATAGATTTTCTTAATCTACAAGATTCAGGAGTAATTTCTAATGCTTCATCTGAATTAAGCATACTCAGCTGTTCTGCAATAGACATTTTCCTTACTGGCGTAAGTACAACGTTTTCGTCAGTTCCCTGTGTTCTCATATTTGTTAATTTTTTCCCCTTCATTACATTGATAATCATATCGCCTGGTTTCGGAGACAATCCAACTATCATTCCAGGATATACAGGATCGTTATGTGTTACAAACATCTCTCCCCTTGCTTGCAAATTAAATATAGCAAAAGCGACTGCTTTACCTTGCTCCATTGCAATTAAAGCTCCGTTTCTTCTTCCTTCCATTTCACCTTCAAAAGGCCCATAGCTGTGAAAAATTCTATTAATAACTCCATTACCTTTAGTCAGGGTTAAAAATCTACTTGTGTAACCCATCAAACCTCTGGTTGGAGCATGAAAAATTAATCTTTTTTTATCTTTGCCGGTATCTTTTAAATCAATTAATTTGCCTTTTCGTCTATTCATGGAATCTATTACTTTTGAGGAATATTCTTCATCTAAATCCATAGTAATTTCTTCAATGGGCTCAAGTTTTTTTCCACTTTCATTTGTTTGATATAAAACTTTAGGTGGACTGACTGTCATTTCAAATCCCTCACGTCTCATTTGGGTAAGCAAAATTTCTAACATAAGCTCTCCTCTGCCACTTACTACAAATGAGTCATTACCATTGTTTTCAGAAAAATTAATTCCAACATTATTTTGAGCTTCTTGAAGTAGTCGGTCTCTAATTTGAGTGCTTGTAAGTTTTTTACCTTCCTTTCCTGCAAGGGGAGATGTATTGACTGTTATAGTGATAGACATTGTAGGTGGATCTATTGGTGTTGCAGAGATAGGCTCATTTACATCTAAATCACAAATAGTATCTGCAACATTAGCTTTTTCTAATCCAGCTATTACTACAATATCCCCAGCCTCACCAACTTCAATTGGCACTTTTTTTGTTCCCTCATATCTGAAAATTTTAGTAAGTTTTCCTTCATCAACTTTTTCACCTTTTAAATTTATTGCTTTTATTGATTGATTAGCCTTAGCCGTTCCTTGAGTAATTCTACCTACTAAACTTCTCCCTAAAAAACTATCCGCATAGAGCAGCGTAGATAACATTGCAAAAGGTTTTTCTTTTTCAAATTTTTTCGGTTTTACATGTTCAAGAATTAAATCAAGTAATGGATTTAAATTTTCTCTAGGACCTTCCACTTCAGTGTCCGCCCAACCAGATCTACCACTCGCGTACAAAACAGGGAAATCTAGTTGTTCTTCATTTGCATCTAGGCTTACAAATAAATCAAATGTTTCATCTAATACTTCATTTGCTCTTTGATCAGCTTTATCAAGTTTGTTAATAACAACAATTGGTTTAAGACCTTGTTTTAAAGCTTTAGATAGTACAAACTTTGTTTGAGGCATTACTCCTTCAGCCGAGTCTATAAGTAGTAGTGCACCATCAGCCATACTTAAGACTCTTTCAACTTCTGCAGCAAAGTCCCTGTGACCTGGAGTATCAATTATATTTATTCTTGTATCTTTCCAGTTAATAGAGGCAGGTTTTGCTAATATCGTAATTCCTCTTTCCTTCTCTAGTTCACCAGAGTCCATTAATCTTTCATCAACCACTTCGTTTTCTCTAAATGATCCACTTTGTTTCATTAGATTATCAATCAATGTTGTTTTGCCGTGGTCCACATGGGCAATAATGGTGATGTTTCTTATATCATTTGTCATAAAATGTGGTTCTTATACATATTTAATTAAATTTTAAAACTTAAAAAAATCTAGTGTTTAGTGACAATTTTATAGAATTTGATGTTTAATTTGATTTTTTCTGCTTTTCTTTTTTAAGTTTTCTCTTTTCTTTAAGACTTAATTTAGCTTTTTTTTTTATACTTGAGTCTTTAAATGATTTTCCGCTGTATCTTTTAGACATATAATTATTTTGCTAAAAAAAAGGCCATCTTGTGATGGCCTTTTTAAAATTAATATTTGATTGGGGTTACATTCCCATGCCGCCCATGCCGCCCATGCCGCCCATTCCACCAGGCATACCAGCAGGCATTCCACCACCAGCATCTTTTTCTTCTGGTTTGTCAGCAATCATTGCTTCTGTGGTTACTAATAATCCAGAAATTGATGCAGCATCTTGTAGAGCAGTTCTTACAACTTTAACAGGGTCGATGATACCTTTTGCAAACATATCGCAATATTCTTCGCTTTGAGCATCGTAACCATGAGTTTTCTTCTTTTGCTCTAACAATTTACCTACAACCACTGACCCGTCTACTCCAGCATTTTTTGTAATTTGTCTGATTGGAGCTTCTAGTGCTTTTCTCACAAGTTCAACGCCAGCTTTTTGATCATCACCTTTAGCTTTTACTTTTTCAAGGTCCTGGGCAGCGTAAAGAAGTGCACATCCACCACCAGTAACTATACCCTCTTCAACGGCGGCTCTAGTTGCATTTAAAGCATCTTCAACTCTATCTTTTCTTTCTTTAACTTCCACTTCAGTTGCACCTCCAACTTTAATAACTGCAACACCACCGGCAAGTTTAGCAAGCCTTTCTTGAAGCTTTTCTCTGTCATAGTCAGAAGTTGTTTCATCAACTTGTTGTTTAATCGATCCACATCTTGCTTCGATATCAGATTTTTTACCACTACCACTTACTATGGTACTATTATCTTTATCGACTTTAATTTTTTTACAAGATCCAAGATCCTCAAGTTTAACATTTTCAAGTTTAATTCCTAAATCTTGAGAAATTACCTGTCCACCAGTTAGAATAGCAATATCTTCAAGCATTGCTTTTCTTCTATCACCAAAACCTGGAGCTTTTACTGCTACAACTTTTAATCCACCTCTTAATTTGTTTACTACTAAAGTTGCTAAAGCTTCACCTTCAACGTCTTCAGAAATAATCATTAATGGTCTTCCAGATTGAACGACTGCTTCTAAAAGAGGAACCATTGGTTGTAAGTTTGTTAGTTTACTCTCATGAAGTAGAATATAAGGATTATCTAACTCTGTAGTCATCTTATCACTATTAGTTATAAAGTATGGTGATAAGTAACCCCGATCAAACTGCATACCCTCAACAACATCTAACTCTGTATCGATTCCTTTTGCCTCTTCAACAGTGATAACACCTTCGTTACCAACTTTTTGCATTGCTTTAGCAATCATTGAGCCAATTTCTTTATCACCATTTGATGAAATTGTTCCAACTTGAGCTATTTCATCACTATCTTTTACTTTTTTAGCAGATGAAATAAGATTTTCTTTTACAGCCTCTACAGCAGAATCAATTCCTCGTTTGACATCCATTGGATTCATTCCAGCAGTAACATATTTTACACCCTCTGTTACAATTGCTTGAGCTAAAATAGTTGCTGTGGTTGTTCCGTCTCCAGCTTCTTCATTAGTTTTGCTAGCAACTTCTTTAACCATTTGAGCACCCATATTTTCAAACTTGTCATCAAGATCAATTTCTTTTGCAACTGATACACCATCTTTTGTAATTCTTGGGGCACCATAAGATTTATCCATTACAACATTTCTTCCTTTTGGACCCAAAGTGACTTTAACAGTATCAGCTAAAATATTTACACCCCTCATCATTGCCGCTCTTGCTTCAGCGTCAAATTTAATTAGTTTTGCCATTTTATTTTCTCCTTTAAATTAAATTACTTACCTGAAATACCCATAATGTCAGATTCTTTCATTATGCTGTATTCCTTACCATCAATCTTGACTTCAGTTCCTGACCATTTGCCAAATAAAACTTTGTCACCAACCTTAACATCCATTGGAATTAATTTTCCATCTTCTGTTTTTGCTCCACCACCAACAGCAACTACTTTTCCTTCCTGCGGTTTTTCTTGTGCAGTATCTGGAATGATTATCCCGCCAGCAGTTTTTTCACTACTGTCCAATACTTCGATTAATACTCTGTCATGTAACGGTTTGAACTTCATAAAATCTCCTTTATAATTCTATATAAATATGGTCTTCATATAGATATTACAGGATCTATTTCAAGACAGGATATTCAACTACCTGCTAATAATGCTAGGAAATTCAGGATTTTATGGTTTATACCTTATTTAATGACTAAAAATTTAGATAGAGACGGCCTTTGTTCGATTGCCCATAAATATGATCTATTTTATATAGATTTATGGGGTGTTGTTCATAATGGTATTAAACTTTATGAAAGTGCGATTGGTACCCTTAAAGAGCTTAAAAGAAATAACAAAGATTTTGTTTTATTAACTAATGCACCACGACCAAATGAAACTGTCAAAAAACTTTTAGAGAAAATGGGGATGGAAGAAGAGCTAAGAGATCATGTTTTTACTTCAGGTGAGGCAGCCCTAAATTACTTAAAAAAATCATACTCATCAAAAAAATTTTTTCACATAGGCCCCCCAAGAGATTTTGATTTATTTATTCCCTTTAAAAAAAATAAATCAAGTGATCTTGTAAATAGCGAATACTTACTATGTACAGGACTATTTGATGATCACGATAACGATTTAAATTATTATAAGAATTTATTCGAAGCTCATGTTCATAAAAAGATGATATGCACAAATCCTGATTTAATTGTTGATCGTGGAAACGTCAGAGAGTTATGTGCAGGTTCAGTTGCAATGATTTTTGAAAAAATGGGTGGAGAAGTGGTATACTTTGGAAAGCCGCATGCTGAAGTTTATAATTTATCTATCGATAACTTAAATAAAAGAACCTTGGCAATTGGAGATAATTTAAACACTGATATCAAGGGAGCTAATTTATTAAATTATGACTCATTATTAATTTCTAATGGTATTCATAAGTTGGAAATTTTAAATAAGGGCATTTTAGAGGTATCTAAAGAATACGAAACAATTGTAAATTATACTCAGTCAGATCTTAGATGGTAAAATTATATAAAAACTTTAACATAAAAAATATTCATAAAAATTCTATAATTCTAATAGGAAATTTTGACGGAGTTCACTTAGGGCATCAAAAATTATTTAAATTAGCAAACTCATATAAGAAAAAATACAAGCTCAAAATAGGTGTGGTTAATTTTGATCCAATGCCTAAAATGTTTTTCAATAAATCTCTTAAAAATTTTAGGATAACAAGCATCAGTCAAAAGGTAAATTTACTCAGTAAATTGAAAGTAGATTTTATTATCACTAAAAAATTTAATAAGTTATTTTCTAAAACAAAATCTATTAATTTTATTAAAGAAATTTTAAATAAAAAATTAAAATCAAGATTTATATTTGTTAGTAATAATTTTAGATTTGGTAATAAGCGAGAGGGGAATGTTAATTTATTAATTAAAAATGAAAATAAATATAATTTTAAAGTAGTTAAACCAGAACCATTAGTTAAGCAGAAAAAAATAATCTCATCAACACTTATTAGAGATCTTTTGGAAAAAGGATACTTAGAGAAAGCAAATAAACTTTTAAACAGAAAATGGACAATTAATGGACTAGTGCAAAAAGGACGCCAAGTTGGTAAAAAGATTGGTTTTCCCACATGTAATATAGATATAAAAGATTATGTTTTGTCAAAACCAGGAGTATATGCGGTTAGAGTATTGGTTCCTAATAATTCCAAATATCTTAAGGGAATTGCAAATCTTGGATATAGACCAACATTTAATCAAAAAAAAATCTTACTTGAGGTTCATTTATTTAATTATTCTGGAAATCTTTATAATAAACTCTTATCAGTGGAGTTTATAAAGTTTATTAGAGAAGAAAAAAAATTTAAAAATGTTAATCAATTAAAGTCTCAAATTAAAAAAGATTTAAATATTGCTAAAAAAACTAAATGACCAATTCCCAAATAAACCTACCTAAAACAGCTTTTTCAATGAAAGCTAATTTGCCTGTAAGGGAGCCAGAAATTTTAGAATATTGGCAAAAGATTAACCTTTACAAGCAATTAAGGAATTCAAGCAAAGGAAAAGAAAAATTTGTCTTACATGATGGTCCTCCATATGCAAATGGTAATATTCATATGGGAACTGCTCTTAATAAAATTTTAAAAGATATTATTGTAAAATTCCATCAAATGGATGGGAAAGACTCTATCTATGTTCCTGGATGGGATTGTCATGGGTTGCCAATCGAGTGGAAAATTGAGGAGCAATATAAAAAGAATAAAAAAAATAAGAATGATGTTCCAATAGTAGAATTTCGAAAAGAATGTAGATTGTTTGCAGAAAAATGGATTGAGGTGCATAAAGGTCAATTTAAACGTTTGGGTGTAGTGGGTGATTGGGAAAATTACTACTCAACTATGAGTTTTGATGCTGAGGCTCAAATTGTAAGAGAGCTTGGCAAGTTTTTAAAAGAGGGAAGTCTATACAGAGGTTTTAAACCAGTATTATGGTCCACTGTTGAAAAAACTGCTTTAGCAGATGCAGAAGTTGAATATCAAGATCATAAATCAGACACTATTTATACATCTTTTTCTATTAAAAAATCTAACTTAAAAGATCTTGTAGGTAGCGAGATAATTATTTGGACTACAACGCCTTGGACAATTCCAGCCAATAGGGCATTAGCTTATAATGAAGCTCTTGATTATGTTCAGTTGGAATTAAATGACGACAGTGATTTTAAAAATAGAAAAATTATAGTTGCTGAAGCCTTACTACAGTCGGTCATCAGTGAGTGTAAAATAAAAAATTATAAAAAAATAAAAACATTTAAAGGTAGAGAATTAAAAGAAACTATCTGTAATCATCCTTTTTTAGATCTAGGTTACGACTACGATATCCCAATGTTAAAGGCAAGGTTTGTAACAACTGAGCAAGGAACTGGTATTGTTCACTGTGCTCCAAGTCATGGACCTGATGATTTTAATTTGTGCTTAAACAATGGAATTAAAGCAATTGAAACAGTTAATGGAGACGGCAAATATACAAATCATGTGAGCTTATTCGAAGGTATCCATATTTTTAAAGCAAACCCAATAGTAATTGAAAAACTTAAAGAGCAAAAAAAATTATTATCAAATGGGGAGTTGATGCATTCCTATCCACATTCTTGGAGATCAAAAGCTCCACTAGTTCATAGAGCCACTCCTCAGTGGTTTATATCAATGGAAAGCCATAAGTTGAGAGATAAAGCTTTGAAAGCAATTGATGATACGACTTTTTATCCTAGTAAAGGAAAAGAGCGATTAAAATCAATGATAGAGACCCGACCAGACTGGTGCGTATCTAGACAAAGAGTATGGGGTGTTCCTCTTCCAATTTTTGTTAACAAAAAGACTAAAGAAATTTTAGTAGATGATGAGGTAAATGAAACTATTGCCTCTATTTATGAAAAAGAGGGATCAGATTGTTGGTTTTCAGATGACCCACAAAGATTTTTAGGAAGTAAATACAAAGCTGAAGATTATGATAAATTGAGTGATATTGTGGAAGTTTGGTTTGATAGCGGCTCCACACATTCATTTGTTCTTGAAAAAAGAGAAGATTTAAAGTGGCCAGCATCAATGTATTTAGAAGGTTCCGATCAACATAGAGGCTGGTTTCATTCATCATTATTAGAGTCTTGTGGAACTAGGGGAAGAGCACCGTTTGAAAATATTTTGTCCCATGGATTTGTAGTGGACGGCAAAGGATTGAAAATGTCAAAATCTTTAGGAAATGTAATTGCCCCAGAAGATATTCTAAAAAAATATGGAGCAGATATATTAAGAATTTGGGTAGCATCTTCAAACTATTCAGAGGATTTAAGAATAGATTATTCAATTCTTGATCAACATGCAGAGTCCTACAGAAAAATAAGAAACACATTCAGATATTTACTTGGAAATATCAAAGATAATTTTCAAGAAGTTAATCTTGAAAAAGTAGTTTTAAATGAATTACCAGAACTTGAACAATTTATGTTGCATAAGCTGTATTCTTTGGATGTTAACTTTAAAAAATATTTTAAAAATTACGATTTTCATAATTTATATAAAGAGCTGCTTAATTTTTGTACTGTAGATCTGTCTGCATTTTATTTTGATATAAGAAAAGACTCATTATATTGCAACCCCATAGACTCAAAAAATAGAAAATCTACTATACTATTGTTAAACATAATTTTGAATTCATTATTAAAATGGTTTGCACCAATTTTATCTTTTACAACTGAAGAAATATATAGATTAATATTTAAAGATACCAAAAGCATTCATTTAGAAAAATTTTTAAATTTCCCAAATAATTTTGAGAATGAAATATTGTATCAAAAATGGTTAGAGCTTATTAAAATTAGAAACATATGTAATATAAGTATTGAAGAAAAACGAGCCAATAAAGAAATTGGGTCAAGTTTAGAGGCAGACTTAAATATTCACCTGGATAAAAAATTAGAGGAAATTACTAAAAACATAGATTTTTCAGAACTTTGTATAACATCAAAAGCTGAAATTTCTTTCAAGGAAAATTTAGAAATAAGTGTGCAAACTACAAAAGCAAAGGGAACAAAGTGTCCTGTATGTTGGAAAATAAGTGAAGCTAGTTGTCCAAGACATCCTTGATGAATTTGAAAATAATAAATAACAATTTTTATCTTAATTTAATAATTATTATCTCAATTTTTATTTTAGATAGATTAACCAAGCTTTATGTGATTTATTTAGATAAAATAAATACTAGCTCAGAAATATTTTCATCAAAATTTTTAAATATATATTTAATTTGGAATGAAGGAATAGCCTTTGGTCTTTTCTCACTTAATGAAAATAATTTATATAATTTTTTAACACTATTTATTCTAATAATTATATTTGTGATTTTGTATATGATTTCTAAAAGTAGTGGCTTTAAAAAATACTCACTATTAATGATTTTTGGAGGAGCATTGGGCAATGTTTTTGATAGAATAATTTATAAAGCTGTTCCTGACTTTATAGATTTTCATATAGGAAATTTTCATTGGTTTATATTCAATTTAGCTGATGTATTTATTTCTTTGGGAGTAATTTTTATGATAATATATGAGTTATTTTTAAGTAATAAAAAAAATCATGAAAATATTTAAAAAATTCATCTTAATTAATCTTCTAATTCTTTTTACCTCCTGCGGTATATTAAAAGATGGATTTATAAATCAAAAAAAAAACAATAATGACGAATTTTTAGTTGAAAAAAAATCACCACTTGTAATGCCACCTGATTATAGTGAATTACCCCTACCGAACAAAGAAAACAACCAAACACAAACTATGGAAAACTCAATAAAGAACTTAGTAACAAATGAACAAAAAATTACCAATAGTTCAAATATGGAAAGTTCTGAGAGTAGAGATATTGAAGAATCACTCTTAGACAAAATTAAAAATAATTAATGTTGACTAAAGGTATTCATTTTAAAAATTTTAAAAAAAATAAGAAAATAAATATCTACAAAATTCGAAAAAAATTTTTATTATTATTTAAAGAAAAAAACTATATTTTAGAATCGCTTAAAAAAAATTATAAAGATAGCTTTTCAAAAAAAATAATAAATAAGTATAAAAAATATTCTACTTTTAAAGTTATTGGAATGGGCGGCTCTACTCTTGGAACACAAACTATATATGAATTCCTCAAAGATATAATCAAAAAAGATTTTATTTTTATTGATAATTTGAGACAAAAAAAATTAGACATTAAAAATAGCAAGAATGTTAATTTGGTTGTATCAAAATCAGGAAATACAATTGAAACAATAGTAAATTCTAATATCTATATCAGACGAAAAGACGCGAATATTTTTATCACTGAAAATAAAGATAATTATCTTCTTAAACTTGCTAACAAGTTAAAAGCTGAGATAGTCCATCATAATAATTATATAGGTGGAAGGTATTCAGTTTTATCTGAAGTTGGAATGTTACCAGCAGAGTTAATGGGATTAGATGCAAATAAGTTTAGACAATTAAATTCACTTATTAAAAATAAACAGTTTATCAAAAGTTTAATATCAGGGGTTAGCTCAACACTTTATTATATTAAAAATAAAAAGTATAATTCGATAATCCTAAATTATGATGAAAAATCAGAAAACTTATTTAAATGGTATCAACAGCTCGTTGCGGAAAGTTTAGGCAAGAAAAGCAAAGGTTTACTTCCAATAGTTTCTAGCATGCCTAAGGATAATCATAGTGTGATGCAGCTATATTTAGATGGATTTAAAAATAATTTTTATACTTTTTTTTACACAGACGAATTAAAATCAGAAAGTCTAAAAAATTCACAAATATTATCTTCACAAAAATTTTTAAGAGGAAAAAATTTGTCAAATATTATGTATGCCCAAAAAATTGCTACAGAGAAAGTTTTTAACAAAAAAAAAATACCATTTAGAAGCTTTGAAATCAAAAAAAGAAATGAAAAAACTTTAGGAGAATTATTTTGTTTTTTTATCTTAGAAACAATATTGATAGGTAAATTACTTAACATAAATCCTTATGATCAGCCTGCTGTGGAATTGATAAAAAAGGAAACAAAAAAACTATTAATTTAAATTGGTTACAAAAAAAATTTTCGATATTCCATATTTTTTTTCCTCAACTACTTTAAAATTTTCTGAAAAATTCACATTCTCGTCTTTATGTCTATGAATTATAATTATTCCATTTTTATTAAGTACTTCAAAATTTTTCAATTTTAATAAAAGTTTATTGAATTCCTTATCCTTAAATGGAGGATCCAAAAATATTATATCAAATTTGCTATTTAAATTTGATAAGATATTATCGCTATAAACATCACTCTCTAATATCTCATAGTTTTTGGTTAATTTTAAACTTGTTAAATTTTTTTTTAATATTTGTAAAACACCAGAGTAATTTTCAATAAATACTACTTTCTTAGATCCTCGAGATAGACATTCGATACCAAAAGAACCAACCCCAGAAAATAAATCAAGTATGTTTGAGTCGATTAACCGAGCATCGAATTTATTTGAATGCTCAATAATATTAAAAATAGACTCTTTTGCTAAATCTTTTAAAGGTCTTGTTTTATTATCTTTAGGTTCTAAAATTCTTTTTCCTTTTAATGATCCTGATATTACTCTCATTGGTCAATTACCTTGTATCCAATATCTTTTCTATAAAAACCCTCATCCCAATTTAATTTATCTATCTTACTTATAACTTTATCTCTAGCTGAGGTAAGATTTTCTGAAAGAGATATAAAATTTAACACTCGTCCTCCTACCGCAAAGACTTTGCTTTCTTTATCTATTGTTCCAGCATGAAATAAGTACTCATCTTTATCTAATTTTATTTTACTTAGATTTTTTATTTCAACATTTTTTTTAAATTTTTCTGGATAACCTTTTGAACAGACAACGATGCATATACTTTTTTTATCTGTCCATTCAATATTGACTTTATTTAATTCTTCTTCACAACATGCTAAAAAAATTTCACTGATATCAGTTTTTAGTTTTGGAAGTATCGTTTGACACTCAGGATCCCCCATTCGCACATTATATTCAATCAAATAAGGTTCGTTTTTTATAATCATCAAGCCTGTATATAAAAATCCTTTATATTTAGAGCCAAATCTAGCTAAACCTTCAAGAGTTGGTTTAATAATCTTATTAATGATTTTATTTTTTAAATCTTCGTTTATTAGCCTTGATGGTGAATAGGCTCCCATACCTCCAGTATTTTTACCCTGATCTCCTTCTAAAACTCTTTTATGATCTTGAGCTGTATCAAAAGTTCTAAAAGTTATTCCGTCATGAATAGTAAAAAAACTCATTTCTTCACCGTTTAAAAATTCTTCTATAAGTAAATTTTTTGCTTTACCAAATTTTCCATTAAATATTTCCTCAATAGCAATTACAGCCTCATTTTCGTTATTACAAATATAAACCCCTTTGCCTGAAGCAAGATTGTCTGCTTTAATTACTGTTGGATAATTTGTTGACTTTAAAAATTTTTTTGCATCTTTCTTGTTTTCGAAAATTCCAAAACTAGCTGTTGGAATTTTATATTTTTCACAAATTTGTTTTGTAAAAATCTTAGAACCCTCTAATTGAGCTGCAATTTTATTTGGTCCAAATACTTTAATTTTATATTTTTCAAGATAATCAACCAGCCCATCAACCAGAGGTTTTTCTGGACCAACTACTATTAAATCAATTTTTTTCTCTAAAATATAATTCTTAAGAACTTCAAAATTATCTAAATCAACATCTATATTTTCTGCAATATCTTTAGTTCCAGCATTTCCAGGAAAACAGAATATTTTATCAATTTTGTTTGATTTTTTTAAAGTTTCACAAATAGCATGTTCTCTACCACCACTTCCTATTATTCCAACTTTCATATAAAACTATATAAACTAAAAATGACAAAAAAATTAGCAAAAATAAAATATTTACCAAATAATTTTGAAATTATTGATCCAGGAGATTATGTAGTGTGTGCTGTATCTGGTAAGAAAATAAATTTAGAGAATTTAACTTATTGGAATGTGGAGTTACAAGAACCATATTATTCATACCAAGAAGCTTTTATTAAAAGAGAAGAAAATAGTAAAAAATAATTATTTCCAACGATTGTGAGACCATATCCATTGTTCAGGTTTCTTTAATATCATTGTCTCAAGAATTTGATTTAATTTTAAGGTAATATTTTCGACCGAGTCCTCTTTTGAAAAATTTATAGGATTATTTATTGATATTTTAAAATTTAAACCTTTAATTCTTTCAATATAAACAGGTACCACAGGAATGTTAAATTTCTTTACTAATTGAGCTGGTATAGTTGTGGTTAATGCATTTTGATTGAATAAATTACACAAAACTCCTTCAGAAACTCTCTGGTCTATCATTAAAGCTGTTGAATAATTATTTCTTTTGAGAGAAATTAATTTTTTAAGTCCTCCAATACCTTTTTTAATTTGATGCTTACAAATAAATTTTTTTCTTATCCTTTCCATAATTCCATTTAAAAAAATATTATTTAAAGGTCTGTATATTGCGGACAATTTAATACCAGTTTTCTCTAAATACATTGCCATAAGTTCAAAATTACTAAAATGACCTGAAATAAATATTACTTTTTTTTCAGATCTTTTGATTTCATCTAGTATCTCTTGTCCTTCAACCTGAATTTTGTTTTCAAGTTTTCCATGTCTAAAATCTTTAATAAACATGTACTCTGCAAATAATCTCCCATAGTTATTCCACATCAACCTGGTTATATTTTGCAAATTTTCAGAGTTTATATCTGGAACGCCTCTTTTAATATTTGAGTGAATTATTTGTCTTGATCTAAAGAATGGGCCAATTAATTCAAAAATCTTTCCGCTAAGTTTTGAAGATAAATTAGGTCCTAAAATTTTAAATATTAAAAAGCTGAAAATGGTTATAGAAAATTGTATAAAATATTTAAAATTTTTCATTTCAGATTATTGATTTAATTAATTTATCTTCATCTATTATTTTCAATTCTACTTTCATTACTTTGATTCCACTTGCATCATGATTATTTAATCTTAGAAAATCTTTTTCTGTTGTTATTATTTCGCAGTTTAGATTACCTGCTTCATTTAAAATTTTATCTATGTCATCTTTTGTATATGTATAATGATCAGAAAACTCTAGATCTTTAAATACCTCTAAGCCATTTTTTTTAATCATTGAAACAAATGTTTGGTGGTTACCAATACCAGAAAACACTAAATATTTTTTATTTTTTTTAAATTCATGTAAATTAATTGGTTCATATTTGCCAATATGAATATTTATACTTGAACTAATTTTATGTATTTCTTGGGTTAAATAATCAATATTCTCTAAATTCCCATTTAAGAAAATATGATCATAATTTTTAATTTTACTCATATTTTCCCTTAATGGGCCGGCAGGAAGTGTCATTCCATTTCCGATCCAATTTATATTATTAAAGCAAACAAAACTAATATCATAATCAATTGTCTTATCCTGAAGACCGTCGTCCAATATTGCAATATCATAATTTTGACTTTCAGCTTGTTCTATAGCATCAATCCTATTGGAAGATAAAAAAAGTCTACCATTTTTTTTAAGAAGTGTTTGTTCGTCAACTTGTTTTTTATAATATTTCTTTATAAAACAGGATTTTATATTTCTATCATTTAAGAGTTTATTTAATTTAATACTTAAAGATGTCTTGCCAGTACCTCCTATATAAATATTACCAATACATACAGTCTTAATTTTAAATTTTTTTTTATTTGATTTTGGAAATAATTTTTTTGCGGTTTCAATAAAAAAAGCTATTGGATAAAGCAAATATGCGTTTAAGTTTCGCTTTTTATAATCCCAAAACTTAGGTTTTTTTAAATTCATCAATAATAAAATAGTCTAATTCTTTTATAGTTTTTTTTAAAATATTTTGTCCAATAACTTTGATTTTATTACCTATAATTTTATTCTTTCTAAAGTTTATTGAGGACGCTAATTTTTTTGGAGTTAGGATTTTTTTTGAGACATTTAATGATTTTAATAATTTATAGACATCTTTAAAGTTATCTGTATTTGGTCCATGTAATATTTTTGCCCCAAATCTTGCTGCTTCCAATGGATTTTGTCCTCCCCTATCAATTATGGAGCCACCTAAAAATACTGAACAGGCAATTTTGTGGAATTTTTTGGTTTCACCAAATGTATCAACAACATAAATATCAGTATTTTTCAAACTTCTTGGTTTAGCGCTGTGTTGCAAAACCTTAAGGCCTAGATTTTTTATCTCTAAAATTATTCCCTCTGATCTTTGAATATGTCTTGGAATTATTATAGTGATTAAATTTTTTATCTTTTTTCTCAGCTGAATATGTGCTTTTGCACAGAACACTTCTTCACTTCTATGAGTACTAGACGCAACCCAAATTTTTCTTTTTTTTAATTCTTTCTTTAAAGTAATATTAATCTTGTCTAAATTTTCTTCAAAATTTTCAGCAAATTTTAAATTTCCCAAATGACTGATCTTGTTTGATTTAAGCACTTTTAAATATTTAGCTGTTTCAAGATTTTGAGGGTAGGCAATTGTTATCTTGTTAAAAATAGATCTTGCAAAAGATCTTAACATCATCCATCTTTTAAAAGTTTTTTTTGTTAGTCTCGCATTTAGTAAAATTAATGGAATTTTTTTATCATTAATATGATTGTACATACATGGCCAAATTTCGGAGTCTATAAAGACAGCCATACTTGGTTTCCAAAATCTTAAAAATTTATTTGTTAAAAATAAATTATCTATAGGATAAAATTGATGAATAGTTTTTTTAAATTTAAATTTTTGGAGTACTTTTGATGAACTTACTGTGCTTGACGTTATAAGTATTTGGGAAATAGATTTATTTTTTTCATAATTTCTAATAAGTGGTAAGATACTTAATATTTCACCTACACTTGCACCATGAAACCAAATCAGTTTTCCTTTAACTCTTTTTTTTGAAGAAATGCTAAATTTTTCTATATATCTCTTTTTATCCTCTTTATTTTTTAAAATTCTAAAAAAAATAATTATTGGAGAAAATATTGTAATTATGAAAATTATTATGTGGTATAAAAATAACATAATTATTTCTGAATCTGTTTTTCATAAAAATTCTTATAAATTTCTGATTTTTTTATAAGAGTATCGTGGTTACCACTATCTATAACTTTACCAGAATTGATTACATAA
>CACHUY010000019.1 GCA_902583295.1 uncultured Pelagibacteraceae bacterium
AAATTTCAGATCTTAAAAAGATTGTAATCAACACTCTTGATCTCAATAAAGCACAAGACATAATAACAATTGATTTAAAAGATAAGAGTTCAATGGCTGATTATATGATTATTGCCAGTGGTACCTCCTCAAGACATATTCAATCCTTATCAGAACAAGTTTTGGAAAAGTTAAAAAGAAATGGAGTTCCAGACTCTAAGATTGAAGGTAAACAAAGTAGCGAATGGAAATTGGTTGATGGTATTGATGTAATTGTTCATATTTTTCACCCTGAAAAAAGAAAATTTTATGAACTTGAAAAAATTTGGTCAGAATTTATTCCAAAAGAAAAAGTTATGATATGAAGTTATTTAAAAAATATTTAATAATTTTTTTATCTGTTTTTTTTTTTAATAACAGCGTAAACGCAGCAGAGAGTGATATTTATAAAAAAATTGATCTTTTTGGTGAAGTCCTAGAAAAAATAAATAAAGAATACGTAGATGAGATAAATCAGTCTGAAAGTATGGATTCAGCTATCAATGGTCTCTTACAATCTCTTGATCCTTACTCCGCATATATGTCACCAAAAATTCTAGATCAGATGCAAACTGAAACAAGTGGTGAATTTGGAGGGTTAGGTATTGAAGTGAGTATGGAAGCTGGTGTAGTTAAGGTAATATCACCAATTGATGATACACCCGCTTCAAAAGCAGGACTAAAAGCTGGAGACTACATTGTAAAAATAAATAATATTCAAGTGCAAGGTAAATCCTTAGCTGAAGCTGTAGATTTAATGAGGGGTCCGGTTGGTTCTGGAATAGAATTAACTGTGAGGCGAAGAGGAGAAAAAAAAGCACTAACATTTAATATTGTTAGAGAAATAATAGAAATTCAATCAGTCAAATCTGAAATTTTAGAAAATAATATAGGATATATTAGACTTACATCATTTAATGAAAATAGTAGTGATCAAATTGAAAAACAGATTAAAAAATTAAAAAAGAATGAAAGTGTAAATGCGTTTATTTTAGATCTAAGGAATAATCCAGGAGGACTATTATCTCAAGCTATAACAATTTCAGATTTTTTTTTAGATAATGGTGAGATAGTGTCTACAAAAAGTAGAAAAAAATCAGAAAATAGAAAATGGTTTGCTAAAAAAGGAGATATTACAGATGGAAAAACATTATTAGTACTGATTAATTACGGTTCAGCCTCTGCCTCTGAAATAGTGGCTGGCGCACTTAAGGACCATAAAAGAGCAATAATTATTGGAGAAAACAGTTATGGAAAAGGATCTGTACAATCTATCATTCCACTTAAAAATAAAGGTGCTATACGATTAACTGTTGCAAAATATTATCTGCCGTCTGGAAAGTCTATTTCTGAGGTCGGTGTCAGACCTGATATTGAAATCAATGAAGACGGAGATGATTTTAAGATAAAGAGTGACACAGATAATCAACTAAGTTACGCCATTAAGTTACTCAACGGATAATATGGATAAGAAATATAGTAGCTTACCACTAAGAAGTGGTGTAGGAATTGTAGTTTTAAATGAAGAAAATAAAGTATTCGTAGCAAAGAGAATTGACAATCCAAAAGATTTTTGGCAGATGCCTCAGGGAGGAGTTGACTCCGGTGAAGATTTTTTAAAGGCTGCTTATAGAGAGCTAGAAGAGGAAACTAGTATCAAAAGTGTTAAACTTATCAGAGAGTTAGATGGCATGATAACTTATGAACTTCCAGAACGTCTACTAGGTATTATTTGGAAGGGTAAATACAGAGGACAGAAACAAAAGTGGTTTTTAATGAGATTTACTGGTCAAGATAAGGAAATTAATATTAGTACACATCATCCAGAGTTTTTAGATTGGAAATGGATAGAGCTAGATCAACTAACTAAAGTAGTGGTAGATTTTAAGTTGCATGTTTACAAAGAAGTACAAGAAAAAGTTAAAAAATTAATCTAATTGAGTGTTTTTAAAACTTCAATTTTTTGATCAATTAAATATCTAGACTGATCACTTATTTCTTCTTTACCAGATTCTTCCTCTGCTTGTTTCAATAAATCTTGTTTTTTGGATTTATCCATATCAGCAATATTAAATATAGAGCTAGTTAGAATTGAAAGATTATTATTTTTAAATTCAACAATGCCATCTTCAATATAATAACTTTCATCACCTGATTTTGATAAAATTTTTATAATTCCAGGCTTTAAAAAAGAAATTATTGAAATATGATCTTTTAATATTCCCATTTCTCCTTCATAGGCAGGTACAACAACTTCAGAAACGTCATCTTTTACTAAAAAAGATTTTTCTGGATTTACAATTTCAATTTTAAATTCTTCGCTCATTAAGCAGCCGCTTCTTTTTCCATTTTCTTAGCTTTTTCAATTGCTTCATCAATAGTACCAACCATATAAAATGCTGCTTCTGGTAAATGATCATATTCGCCTTTACAAATAGCATCAAAACCTTTGATGGTTGATTCTAAATCAACTAATTTTCCAGGTGAACCAGTAAAAACTTCAGCTACAAAAAACGGTTGAGATAAAAATCTTTGGATTTTTCTGGCTCTAGCAACTACTAATTTATCCTCTTCAGATAATTCATCCATACCAAGAATTGCAATAATATCTTGAAGTGACTTATAAGATTGTAATATTTTTTGGACATCTCTTGCTACCTTGTAGTGTTCATCTCCCACAACTCTCGGGTCTAAAATTCTGGATGTAGAATCTAATGGATCAACAGCTGGATAAATACCAATTTCAGCGATCTGTCTTGAAAGTACAGTTGTTGCATCCAAGTGTGCAAATGAAGTTGCTGGAGCTGGATCAGTTAAGTCGTCAGCTGGTACATAAATTGCTTGAACTGATGTAATTGAGCCCTTGTTTGTTGTTGTAATTCTTTCCTGAAGATTTCCCATGTCTGTAGCTAGTGTTGGTTGATAGCCAACTGCAGACGGAATTCTTCCTAATAGTGCTGAAACCTCTGAGCCAGCTTGAGTAAACCTAAAAATGTTATCAACAAAGAAAAGAACATCTTGACCTTCTTGGTCTCTGAAATACTCAGCAACTGTTAAACCAGTAAGCGCAACTCTTGCTCTTGCTCCTGGGGGCTCGTTCATCTGTCCATAAACTAGTGCAGCTTTAGATCCAGGACCATCTTTTTTTATTACTCCAGAATCCATCATCTCATGATAAAGGTCGTTTCCTTCTCTAGTTCGTTCTCCTACTCCTGCAAAAACTGAAAATCCTCCATGTGCTTTTGCAACGTTATTTATCAATTCCATAATTAAAACTGTTTTACCAACTCCAGCTCCACCAAATAATCCAATTTTTCCACCTTTAGCATAAGGTGCCAACAAATCAATAACCTTGATACCAGTTACAAGAATTTCTGTTTCCGTAGACTGATCATTAAATTCAGGGGCTGCTCTATGTATTGGCCAACTTTCTTTTGTTTTAACTTCACCTCTTTCATCTATGGGCTCACCAATTACATTAATAATTCTTCCAAGAGTTTCAGGTCCGACAGGTACTTGAATAGGAGCGTTAGTATTTATTACTTCATCACCTCTTTTTAGTCCTTCAGTAGCATCCATTGCAATTGTTCTAACTGTTGTTTCACCTAAATGTTGAGCAACTTCTAAGACCAATCGGTTATCACCATTTTTACATTCCAATGCTGTTAGAATTTCTGGAAGTTCTCTCTCAAATTTTACGTCAACTACTGCTCCAATGACTTGTGTGATTATTCCTTTGCTCATAATTATAAACTTTCTGCTCCTGATATGATTTCTATTAGTTCTTTTGTAATTGCTGCCTGACGACTTCTATTATACTGGATAGTAAGTTTGTCAACCATTTCACCTGCGTTTCGGGTTGCGTTGTCCATTGCACTCATCCTTGATCCTTGTTCGCTAGCTGAATTCTCTAACATTGCTTTAAATATTTGTGTTGAAATATTTTTTGGCAATAAATTGTTCAAAATCTCATCTTCATCTGGTTCAAATTCATAGCTTTCCTCTGATGTATTATCTTCACTACCCTCACTATTTAGAGGGATTATCTGTTGGGCTTGAGGAATTTGAGTAATTACATTTTTAAATTGATTATAAAAAATAGTGCATATATCAAATTCACTTCTCTCAAATTTATCTATTACTATCTTGCCAACCTTGTCAGCATCAAAATAATTAGCATTTTTTGACTCCTTGAAAGAAATATTCTCAATAATTTTATCACCATACATTCTCTTTAACTGATCATTTCCTTTTGAGCCTACAGTCATGATTTTAAGTTCTTTTCCCTCACTTAAAATTTTAGAGAAGTAACTTTTGGCTTTTTTAATTATATTAGAATTGAAACCTCCACATAATCCTCTATCTGATGTCATTACTACGCATAAATAAACCTTGTTATCTCCTGTTCCTGATAAAAGTTTTGGAGCATTCTCTTTATCTGATATTCCACTAGACAAATTTAAAATAACATTATTCATTTTTTCTGAATAAGGTCTTCCCTTTTCTGCACTTTCTTGAGCTTTTCTAAGTTTCGCTGCAGCAACCATCTTCATAGCCTTTGTAATTTTCTGTGTAGACTTCACACTCGCTATTCTTTTTTTTAAATCGTCTAAACTTGCCATTTATTATTATGATTTAAGGTTTTGTTTAAGTTGAGTTATTACTTCTATTAATAATTTTTCTTTGTCTTCTTCAAGTTTTCCAGAACTTTGGATAGAGTCAATTATTTCAGGCTTATCAGATTTGCATTTTTCAATTATTTTTGCTTCAAACTCTGCAATATCTTTTAAATCTATATCATCCAAATAACCTTTAACACCACAAAAAACAGATACTACTTGCTCTGCGACTGTCAGTGGTGAATATTGTTTTTGTTTTAAAAGTTCTGTCAATTTTGAACCTCTATTAAGTAGCTGTTGCGTAGAAGCATCTAAATCTGATCCAAATTGAGCAAAAGCAGCCATTTCTCTATACTGAGCTAACTCAAGTTTCATGGAGCCTGATACTTTTTTCATGGCTTTTGTTTGAGCTGAAGATCCAACCCTCGATACAGACAATCCAACATTAATTGCTGGTCTAATACCTTGGTTAAAAAGCTCTGTTTCTAAAAATATTTGGCCATCTGTAATTGAAATCACATTTGTTGGAATAAATGCAGAAACATCGCCTCCTTGTGTTTCAATTATTGGAAGTGCAGTTAATGATCCTCCACCATGTTCATCACTAAGTTTTGCAGCTCTTTCTAATAATCTACTGTGGAGGTAAAATACATCTCCTGGGTAAGCTTCCCTTCCTGGAGGTCTTCTTAAAAGAAGAGACATTTGTCTATATGCAACAGCTTGTTTCGATAGATCATCGTAAATAATTAACGCGTGCATTCCATTATCCCTAAAATATTCACCCATTGCGCAACCTGTATAAGGAGCTAAAAATTGTAGTGGCGCTGAATCTGATGCTGTAGCAGCAACAATAGTTGTGTATTCCATTGCTCCAGCTTCTTCTAAAGTTTTTTGAATTTGTCTCACTGTTGATCTTTTTTGACCTACTGCAACATAGATACAGTATAATTTTTGTTTCTCATCACCTGACCCATTAATTTTTTTCTGATTTATAATTGCGTCGACAGCGACAGCAGTTTTACCTGTCTGTCTGTCTCCAATAATTAATTCTCTTTGACCTCTTCCAATTGGCACTAAACTATCAATTGATTTTAAGCCAGTTTGCATTGGTTCACTAACTGATTGTCTCGGGATAATACCAGGGGCTTTGACTTCTACCCTTGTTTTTTTTACACTTTTATCAAGCGCTCCTTTTCCATCAATTGGATTTCCAAGACCATCAACCACTCTACCTAAAAGTTCTTTTCCTACTGGTGTATCAACAATATTTCCTGTTCTTTTAACAACATCACCTTCTTTAATATTTCTGTCGTCACCAAAAATTACAACACCAACATTTTCACTTTCCAAGTTAAGAGCCATTCCTTTTGAACCATCAGCAAACTCAACCATCTCACCGGCCTGAACATTATCTAAACCATAAATTCTGGCAATACCATCTCCAACGGATAATACCTGGCCGACTTCAGTAACCTCTGTCTTTTCACCAAAATTTTTAATTTGTTCTTTTAATATTTTTGTAACTTCTGAAGGATTGATTTCCATTTATGCCTCTATCATTCTGTTTTCAATTTGTTGTAATTTATTTTTAATTGAGGTGTCAACCATAGTACTTCCTACTTGAATTACTAAACCTCCTATTAAACTTTTATCATATTTGTAGTTTAATTTTATTTTTGAGCTAAAATTTTTAGTGAGCTCCTCTGTAATTTTGGTTATTTCATCATTAGATAATTCTTTTGCTGATTTTAATTCTGCCTTAAGTTCTCCTCTTTTTTTTGAACATATCTCAACAAAACTTTTAAGAATTCTCTCTAAAAAAAAGAACCTTCTTTTTTGAATTAAAAAATTTAAAAAATTTTTAAATAAAGTTTCAAATTTATAATTTTCTGAAATTGAATTTATAATCTTTAATAAATCATCCTGTTTTGTTGTTGGATCTTTAATTAAATTTTTAAAGTCATCACTTGTGTTTATCAATTCTAAGACAGATGAACACTGTTCCTCAACTTGAATCAAAAGATTGCTCTCGTTTGATAGCTCATAAAGTGCAAGCGAATATCTTTCGGCTGAAGTTATTGAAAATCCTTTGTCTTTGCTCAACTTTGTTCCTCTATAATGTTGAAGATTAAATTAAAATCAGGCCTTAATTAGCATATGACCTTTATGTCTTCAAGTAACCGATTTGTTAAAAATGCGATTTTTTACACATTAATTGAAGTTTATAGGGTCAACATCAACTGAAAGTTTTATTCCAGATGCAAACTTATAATTTGGTATAATTTTTGCAATTGAGTTTTGTACTTTCATTGATTTAATTCCTCTTATTAGCAATCTAACTCTAAATTTTTTCTTCAACCTAAATATTGGTGAATTTACTGGACCCAATACCTTTCCTTTAATTTTATTTTCTATAAAATTTTTAAATCCTAAAGCCTCCGTTTCTAATTTATGCTCATTTTCACCTGTAAGAATAAGTGAGATAAATCTTTGAAATGGAGGAAGTTTATTTTTTTTTCTAATCTCTAACTCCCTTTCTAGAAAAATATCAGGATTTTTATTAGTAATATCATCAATCATTTTTGTATCATGATTATAAGTTTGAAAATAAACTGTCGCTGGTTTACCTGTTCTGCCTGCTCTTCCTGAAAGTTGATGATAAAGTTGCAAATTCTTTTCAGCTCCTCTCAAATCGTGTCCTTGTGATGAAAGATCGATGTCAACAACTACAATACAATTTAAACTTGGAAAATGAAATCCTTTTGAAATTAATTGAGTTCCAACTAAAATGTTAGTTTCATTTTTAATAATTTTATCTAACTTATCCATTGAATCTTTTTTATTCATTGTATCACTTGAAAAGATTTCAATTTTCTTATCTGGGAATTTTCTTTTTACTTCGTCCGATATTCTTTCAACACCAGGACCACTAAAAATAAATTCACAGTTTCCCTCTTTTGAACAGTCTCTTTTTAAATGAGATTTATATCCACAGTAATGACAAAGCAAATTACCTTTATTTTTATGGTAAACTAAATTGATACTACAATTTGGGCATGAAAAACTTCTATAACATTTATTGCATAATACATGTGGTGAAAACCCACGTCTGTTTAAAAAAAATAAAACTTGATCCTTTTTTTCTAAATGTGAATTTACCTTTTTAACAATTTCATTTGATAACCACGATTGCTTTTCCAACTTAGAATTATTTAAATTTATGATTTCATAATTAGGAAGAGAAGCATTTTGATATCTCTGGTTTAATCTAGATAAACCATATTTTCCTTTTTTTATATTTTCATATGTTTCAACAGATGGAACTGCAGTTATAAGATTTACTGGAATATTTTCAAATGATGCTCTTGCTATTGCCATGTCTCTCGCGTTGTAAGTTATCCCCTCATCTTGCTTAAATGATTGATCGTGTTCTTCATCAACAATAATTATTCCAAGTTTTTTAAATGGTAAAAATAAAGACGATCTTGCACCAATTATAACTTGAATTTTTCCATTAGAAATTCCATTCCATATTATTTCTTTTTTCTTTTTTGATATTCCCGAATGCCAGACAGCTGGATTAAAACCAAAATATTCAACAAATTTTTGCTCAAATTGGCCCGTTAGTCCTATCTCTGGTAATAATATTAAGCCTTGAAAGCCCCTCTTTATTATTGAT
Organism: uncultured Pelagibacteraceae bacterium; assembly: GCA_902583295.1. Classification (GTDB taxonomy): domain Bacteria; phylum Pseudomonadota; class Alphaproteobacteria; order Pelagibacterales; family Pelagibacteraceae; genus Pelagibacter. The sequence goes on from CACHUY010000019.1 coordinate 8,317, forward strand.
TTTAATGCCTCAAAATAAACAAAAGTTTTTCCAGAGCCAGTTGTTCCTTGTAATACGTGTACTCTAAATTTATTGTTAAAAATAACCATTTCCTTAAGAGATTTCTTTTGGTCCTCTGAGAGTTTTATTGAATTATTTTTTATATTACTTTCAAAAACTTTAAAATTGTTTTTTATGTTGTCTTCAATTGCATTGTTACTTAATAGCATCAATTTTAAAGCCATGCCCTTTGGGATAATATTGTATTCTGAAAACCAATTTAAAAAGTTTATAGTTGTTTTTTTTAGTGGTTTAACTTGTAGTTTCTTAAAAACTTTTTTTAATTTAAATTTTTTTTGCTCATTTTCTTCTAATTTATCCCATACCACCCCGGTAAGTTTATTTTTACCAAAGGGTACTGACACATATTCACCGATTTTTAAATCTAAATTACTTTCATATGTGAATGGATAATTAAATATATTTGGTAATAGAATCGGATATTTCATATTTTATAATATGAAAAAAAACTAAGAGTGTATTGCTCTTTTATCTACTGATAAAGCTGCTTCTTTTACTGCCTCTGAAAAGGTTGGATGAGCGTGGCATGTGCGTGCGATATCCTCTGAGCTGGCGCCAAATTCCATAGCAACACCAATTTCAGCAATTAGCTCGCCTGCATGCGGGCCTATTATATGGGCACCTAGTACTTTATCTGTTTTTTCATCAGCTAAAATTTTCACAAATCCCTCTGCATCATCAATAGCTTTTGCTCTTGAGTTGGCCATAAATGAAAATTTTCCAACTTTATATTTCATTTTAGAGTCTTTTAATTGTTCCTCGGTTTTTCCAATCGCTGCAACTTCTGGAGTAGTATATACAACCCCTGGAATAGTATCATAATTGACATGCCCTGATTGTCCTGCAATATTTTCAGCAACAGCAACACCTTCATCTTCAGCTTTGTGAGCCAGCATGGGTCCTGATATTACATCACCAATTGCATATATATTCTCTAAATTTGTTTTAAAAGATTTGTCAGTTTTAATTCTTTTTCTATCATCCAGTTCAACTCCAATAGTCTCTAAATTTAAGCCCTCAGTATTTGCCTTTCTACCAACAGAAATTAGAACTACATCACAATCCAAATTATTTTTATTTCCTTCTTTATCTACAGTGGATACTACAACTCCGGATTTGTTTTTTTTAATTGTTTCAACTTTATTTTGCATATTAAATTTTATGCCTTGTTTCTTTAAAATTTTCATAAATTCTGAGGATATTTCTTTATCCATGCCTGGAGTGATGTGATCTAAAAACTCTACCACTTCCACTTCGGCTCCCAATCTTGACCAAACCGATCCCATTTCTAATCCAATATAACCACCACCTACAACGACCATTTTATTAGGAACTTTTTCAAGCTTTAATGCACCTGTTGAAGAAACTATTTTTTGCTCATCAATTTCAATTCCTGGTAAAGAAGTAGCCACAGATCCAGTTGCTATTATAGTTTTTTCAGATTGTATAATGGTCTCTTTATTTTCATTATCTTTAATTAAAATTTCGTTGTGAGATTTGAAACTTCCATAACCTTTGAAATAAGTTACCTTGTTTTTCTTAAATAAAAATTCAACACCTTTTGTAAGGACAGTTACTGCTTTATCTTTACTTTTCATCATTTTATCTAGATTTAGCTTAACATCTCCTACTTCTATTCCTTTATTTGCCAAACCTTTAACTTTATGAAATTCCTCAGATAAATTTAACAAGCTCTTTGATGGTATACAGCCAACATTTAAACAAGTGCCTCCTAGAGAACCTCTAGATTCTATGCATGCTGTTTTTAATCCTAATTGAGAAAGTCTAATCGCACAAACATATCCACCAGGTCCACCACCAATTACTACTGCTTGAAATTTTTCTGACATTTAAATATCCAAAAACAACCTTCTTGGGTCTTCTAAGTTTTCCTTTATCATTTTAAGAAATGACACCGACTCTTTGCCATCAATAATTCTATGATCATATGATAATGCTAAATACATTATCGGTCTTATTTTAATTTCTCCATCAACAACTACTGGTCTTTCAACAATATTATGCATACCTAAAACCCCAGACTGTGGAAGGTTTAATATAGGTGTTGAAAGCATCGACCCGTAAACTCCGCCATTACTTATTGTGAATGTTCCTCCTTGAAGATCTTCAATTGTCAATTTTCCATCTCTTGCTTTTTCAGAAATTTCTTTAATATTTTTTTCGATATCAGCAAAAGATAATTCATCTGCATTTCTTAAAACTGGCACAACTAAACCTTTATCAGTTCCAACTGCAAAACTAATATTGTAATAATTTTTATAAACTATTTCATCCCCATCAATTTCTGCATTTACAGCTGGAAAATTCTTAAGAGCGACAACACATGCTTTTACAAAAAATGACATGAAGCCCAGTTTAATATTATATCTCGATTGAAAATCTTCCTGATTTTCTTTTCTCATTTCCATAATATTGGTCATGTCGACTTCATTGAATGTAGTTAATAAAGCTGCATTTTCTTGAGCTTGCTTTAATTTTTTAGCAATAGTTTGTCTTAGTCTGGTCATTTTAATTCTTTCTTCATGACCATATTGAATTTTTCTCTCTGAAGGTTTTGGATTTGCACCCATCATGCTTATTAAGTCACCTTTTAAAACACGTCCATCTTTTCCAGATCCTTGGACGGTAGCTAAGTCTATTTTGTTTTCAGCAACAATTTTTCGAACTGCAGGTGACAATGTTTGGCTTTGGGTGTTATTAAATTTTGGTGTCTCTTCAACAACCTCTTCTGTCAATACTAATGGTTTTTCTGTTGGCTCCTCTTCTTTAGGGGTCTCCTCAAAAACTTTAGGTTCTTTTTTTATTGGGTCTAATTTGATGACGTTATTTTCACTAAGTTTGATCTCTTCTTTTTTTACTTCTTCATTCTTTGTAGGGCTAGGTTTTGCACTACTGCCATTTTCTGAAACAGATCCCAATAATGCACCCACTTCCACTACTGACCCATCCTTTGAATTTATTTCACTTAATACTCCAGTGATTGGCGAAGGAACTTCCAGATTTACTTTGTCTGTTTCAAGTTCAACAATTGGTTCGTCCGCATCAACAGAATCTCCTGTATTCTTTAACCATTTAGCTACCGTTGCTTCAGTTATACTTTCACCAAGTGCAGGAACTACTATTTTTTCACTCATTACAAATTATTCAAAAACCTTATTAATTATTTCTTGTTGTTGAGAATTGTGCCTTTTAGCATATCCTGTTGCTGGACTTGCATCTGGGCTTCTTCCTATATAAGAAATTTTGTTATTATTAGCCTTTAAACTATCCAATGTCCATTGGATATAGTCTCTAACTGAAAACCAAGCGCCCATATTTTTAGGCTCTTCTTGACACCAAAAGAAATTAGCATTTTTTGCATATGGTTTTAGCTCGTTTACTAGAGCTTTTGCCGGGAATGGATATAGTTGCTCAATTCTAAATATCACAACATCATCTTTTTTAAGTTTTTCTCTCGCATCCAAAAGATCAAAATATACTTTTCCTGAACATAGAATTACTTTTTTAATCTTTGAACTTTCTTTAAGCTTAATAAACCCACTTGATTTTGGATCAATTGCATGATCCCACAAGACTCTGTGAAATGTATTTTCTTTATTGAAGTCTTTTAAATTTGAAACACAGAATTTATTTCTTAATAGAGATTTCGGTGTCATAATTATCAATGGCTTTCTAAAGTCTCTATGCATTTGTCTTCTTAGAGCATGAAAATAATTTGCAGGTGTAGTACAGTTTAATACTTGCATATTATCATTTGAGCATAATTGTAAAAATCTTTCTAGTCTCGCAGAAGAATGTTCTGGTCCTTGACCTTCATAGCCATGTGGTAATAACATCACTAAACCAGAGGCTCTGTTCCACTTTCTTTCACCTGATGCAATAAATTGATCAATTACAACTTGTGCACCATTTGCAAAATCTCCAAACTGAGCTTCCCACAAAGTTAGTGTATTAGGCTCTACTAAACTATACCCATATTCAAAACCCAGAACAGCAAGTTCTGACAAAAAACTATCAACAACTTCAAAATTTTTTTGTTTACTTGAAATATTATTTAACGGAATGTATCTTGAATTATCAGTCTGATCTCTTAAAACCGAATGTCTTTGACTAAATGTTCCTCTACCAGAATCCTGTCCAACAAGCCTAACCGGAAAACCCTCTTCTAGTAAAGAACCAAAAGCTAGCGCTTCTGCTGCAGACCAATCAATATCATGACCTTTATCTACTGAATTTTTTCTAACATTCAAAATTTTGGAAATAGTTTTATGAATATTAATTTCAGCAGGTATAGTATTAATTCTATCTGAAATTTCTTTTAACTTGATTTCATCAAAACCGGTCTCACCTCTTTTATCTTTGCCTTTTCTAGGTTTGTATCTAGACCATGAACCTTCAAACCATTCTATTTTAGGTTTATAATCTTTTGCACTTTTATATTGCTCATCTAATAAATCTTTAAATGCTTTTACATTTTGATCTAAAAGATTTTGAGTAATTGAATTTTCATTCACAAGTTTGCTTCCATAGATCTTATAAACACTTGGATGTGATCTAATTTTCTTGTACATCAATGGCTGAGTGAATGAAGGTTCGTCTCCCTCGTTATGTCCAAATCTTCTATAACAAATTAGATCAACCACAACATCTCTATTAAACTTAAGCCTAAACTCTGTAGCAATTCTAGTCGCATAAACAACAGCTTCTGGGTCATCTCCGTTCACATGAAGAATTGGAGCCTCAACCATTTTTGCAACATCTGATGGATAGGGTGATGACCTCGCAAATCTTGGACTTGTAGTGAAACCAATCTGATTATTAACTATGATATGAATAGTACCCCCAGTATTATGACCTGGAAGTCCAGACATAGCAAAACATTCTGCTACAACACCCTGACCAGCAAAGGCTGCATCTCCGTGAATAAGAATAGGAATAACTTTATTTCTTTGTTTGTCGTTATGAAAAAATTGTTTCGCTCTAGTTTGTCCTAAAACTACCGGATTGACAGCCTCTAAGTGAGACGGATTATCTGTCAAACCTACATGAACAGAATTTCCATCGAACACTCTGTCTGAAGATGCACCAAGATGATATTTTACGTCTCCCGCACTTTCTTCTGAGTCTGAAACAATTTCCCCAGCAAATTCATTAAATATTCTTTTATAAGACTTTTGTAAAACATTAGCTAATACATTAAGTCTTCCTCTGTGAGACATTCCAATTTTAACTTCTTTAATCTGATTTTGTCCACCAATTTTAATTATTTGTTCAAGAGCTGGTATTAAACTTTCACCTCCATCAAGCCCAAATCTTTTTGTACCAACATATTTAGTTGCTAAAAATTTTTCAAAACCTTCTGCCTGTACAAGTTTATTTAGTATTGCCTCTTTACCATTTTTAGTAAAATTTAAGGCATTTTGATCTTGCTCTACTCTATCTCTAAACCATTTTCTCTCGACTGGGTTTGAAACATGCATAAACTCATATCCAATGTTTCCACAATATGTCTTTTTTAAAAATTTTAGTATTTCTTTTATATTGGCATATTTTTTATTGATAACACCATTTAGAAAAATTTTCTTATCATAATTCTGTTTTTTAAAACCATAAAATTCGGGATGCAATTCATCAAGATACTCCGACTCTCTCATTTCTAGTGGATCTAGATTTGCTAATAAATGTCCTCTCAACCTATAAGCACGTATTAGTGCAACAGCACTAATAGAATCTTTGTTAGAATCTGCAAGCAATTGGAAATTGAATTTTTCTGATGTATCTATTTTTTCATTGTTAACTTTATTATTTTCATCAATCTCTATTTTTTTTTGTAGTTCATCAATATCTATTTTTAATTTTGAAGGTCCCCAAGAAGGTCCATTTATTTCAGATGCAATAACTTTTATCTCTTCGCCTATACCCTCAAAATAATTTGCCCAACTCTCAGGTAATTCAGGATCTTTGTTGATAAACTTAAGATACATTTGTTCAATAAATGCACTATTAGACTTATTTAAGAATGAAGTTTTTTCAAATTCAAGATTTTTTGATGAAGACATCTTTTTTGTTTAATATATCCTTCTAATAGTATTTTTCAATTAGACAGTTTATTAAACAATGTTTTTCCAATAATTGATGGTGATTCTGCAACTGTAATCCCACATTCTTCCATCTTTTTTATTTTATCTTTTGCCCCACCTTTGCCTCCAGAAATAATAGCCCCTGCGTGACCCATTCTTCGACCAGGCGGAGCTGTAATTCCTGCTATAAATCCAACTATAGGCTTTTTAATTTTGTGATTTTTGACAAATTCTGAAGCCTCTTCCTCTGCTGTACCTCCTATTTCTCCAATCATTAAAATCGACTCTGTCTCATCATCATTTAAAAATAAATCTAAACAATCTATAAAATTTGTACCGTTGATTGGATCTCCTCCAATACCAATACAAGTTGATTGACCCAGTCCATTTTCAGTAGTTTGTGCTACTGCCTCATAAGTTAATGTTCCTGATCTAGAAACGATACCAACTGATCCTTTTTTATGAATATTTCCAGGCATTATTCCAATTTTACATTCATCAGGTGTAATTATTCCTGGGCAGTTTGGCCCGATAAGACGACTATTTGAGCTAGCCAAACTTTGTCTTACTTTAAGCATATCCTGAACTGGGATGCCTTCTGTTATACAAACTATAAGATCTATTGATGCATCAATTGCTTCAATGATTGCAGCAGCTGCAAATTTTGCTGGAACATAGATCATAGTAGCGTCTGCACCTACCTCATTTTTTGCCTCTAATACTGTATTGAAAACTGGTCTTTCTAAATGTTTTTGGCCTCCTTTTTTAGGGGTTACTCCACCTACAAGATTTGTCCCATACTTTATTGCTTGTTCAGAGTGGAATGTGCCATGAGATCCTGTGAAGCCCTGACAAATAACTTTTGTATTTTTATTTACTAATACTGACATTTATTTTATCGCCTCAACAATTTTTTTAGCAGCATCATCTAAATTTTCTGCTGATATTAACTTCAAACCAGAATTATCAAGTATTTCTTTACCTTGCTTAAAATTTGTACCCGCAAGTCTAACCACTAAAGGAACACTAATGTTTATCTCCTTAGCAGCGTCTATTACCCCTTGTGCAAGCACATCACACCTCATAATTCCCCCAAAAATATTAATTAAGATACCTTTAACATTCTTATCAGAAAGAATAATTTTTAAAGCAGCAGAAACTTTTTCTTTTGATGCGCCTCCTCCCACATCTAAAAAATTTGCAGGCTCCTTTCCATATAATTTTATTATATCCATTGTAGCCATTGCTAATCCTGCTCCATTGACCATACAGCCTATGCTTCCATCTAATTTTATATAAGCGAGGTCATGTTTGCTTGCCTCAATTTCTGTTGAGTCTTCCTCATTAAGGTCTCTAAGCTCAACAATTTCAGGATGTCTGAACAAGGCATTTGAGTCAAAATTTACTTTTGCATCTAAACAAACTATTTTTTCTTCTTTGGTCAAAATCAAAGGATTGACCTCAACCATATTAGCATCAGTACTTATAAACATTTTATAAATTGATTTAATTAAATTTATAGCTTGGTTTTTTGCATCATTTTTTAAATAAAAAATTTTTACAATTTTTTCACAATCAGCATTTGAAATTTCCTCATTGATATCAACTTTTGTAGTTAGAATTTTTTCTGGTGATTTGCTCGCTACTTCTTCAATATCCATGCCTCCTTGATCACTTGATATGAAAGCAATTTTTGAACTAGCTCTATCCACAAGACAAGATAAATAAAATTCTTTTTCTATATTTGAGGACTCTTCAACATATAATCTTTTAACTTCTCTTCCCTCTGGGCCTGTTTGATGAGTAATAAGTGTTTTTCCTAGCAACTCTTTAGCTGCTAATTCAAGCTCATCAATTGTATTCAAAATTTTTACACCTCCAGCTTTTCCTCTTCCACCAGCATGTATTTGTGCTTTCAGAACGTATTTTTTAGTTTTTAGTGATTTTACTTTCTCAAGCAGTTCCTCAACATTTAAAGCAAATACTCCTTCTGGGACTACTGCACCATATTTTTTTAAGATTTGTTTGGCTTGATGCTCGTGTATATTCATTTTTATTTGGAAAGATCAGGATCTATTTTTGATGCAGCTTCCCAAAGAGCTTTTACTGCATCTATTGAATGCATAAACTCTTTTTTCTCATTATCATCTAAACTAACTTCCTCAATTTTTTCAACACCACTTTTTCCAATGATAACAGGTACTCCAGCATAAACATTATTTACACTGTACTCTCCATTTAATTGGACCGCACATGGTAATAATTTTTTTTGATCATTTAAATATGCTTCAGCCATTTGAACACCTGATGCTGCAGGAGCATAGAATGCTGAACCTTTCTCTAAAAACTTAACTATCTCAGCTCCCCCATCTCTTGTTCGTTGATTTATTTCTTCGAGTCTTTCTTGAGATATTTTTCCATCTTTAACTAAATCAAGTAAAGGTCGGCCAGAGACTTTTGTAAATCTTGGCATAGGGACCATTGTATCACCATGTCCACCCATCACCATCGCCTCTATCTCTTTGACTGGTACGTTTAATTCTAGAGATAAAAATAATTTAAATCTAGAACTATCCAATATACCTGCCATGCCCACAACTTTATTAGCTGGTAAACTAGAAAATTTTTGAAATGCCATAACCATCACGTCTAATGGATTAGTAATACATATAACAAACGCATTTGGGGCGTTTTGTTTAACTCCTACAGCGACTTGTTTAATAATTTTTAAATTTATTCCAAGTAAATCATCTCTACTCATTCCTGGTTTTCTTGGTACACCTGCAGTAATAATTATTACATCTGAGTCCTTAATATCTTTGTAATTATCAGTACCCGAAAATTTAACATTAAAACCATCTACAGATGAAGATTGCGCTATATCTAAAGCTTTTCCTTTTGCAATACCGCTCGCTACATCAAATAACACTACTTCGTTTACTAATTCTTTAGTACCAATTAAGTGAGCAAGAGTTCCACCAATTTGGCCTGCGCCAATCAAAGATATTTTTGTCATTATTTTCCTTTTATTTCATTGTTGGCATTACAAATTCCGCATTTGAACGGATACCAGAAGGCCACCTAGATGTTACTGTTTTAAGTTTTGTATAAAATTTTATTCCTTCCATACCGTGCATTGCACTATCTCCAAATAAAGATCTTTTCCATCCTCCAAAACTATGAAAGGCCATCGGCACTGGTATTGGTACGTTAATACCAACCATGCCTACCTGAATTTTGCTAGCGAATGTTCTTCCAGCATCTCCATCTCTAGTATAAATACTTACTCCATTTCCATATTCATGATCGTTAATTAATTTTGCAGCCTCTTCAAAAGTTTTAACTCTTACAACTGATAGTACTGGACCAAATATTTCCTCTTTGTATATTCTCATATCTTTATTGACATGATCAAATAAACAACCACCAATATAAAATCCATTCTCATAACCTTGAAGTTTAAGATCTCTTCCATCAACAACTAGTTTAGCACCCTCTTTAACACCTAAATCTACATACCCTCTAACTTTTTCTAGGTGTTCTTTTGTTACCAAAGGACCCATTTCAGATGCTTTATCCATTCCAGGGCCAACTTTTAAAGCTTCAGCTTTTTTAGATAATCTTGAAACAAGCTCATCTCCAATATCTCCAACAGCAACCGCAACTGATTGGGCCATACATCTTTCACCTGCAGAACCATAAGCTGCACCCATTAAACCGTTAACTGCTCCATCTAAATCACAATCTGGCATTACCACCAAATGATTTTTAGCACCCCCTAGTGCTTGAACTCTCTTTTCATTTTTTGCTGAGTTTTCATAAATATATTTAGCAATTGGTGTTGAGCCTACAAAACTTACTGCTTTAATATCTGAGTTCTCTAATATTGCATCTACAGATTCTTTGTCACCATTCACTACATTAAACACCCCATCTGGAAGACCTGCTTCTGCAAGCAACTGAGCTAACATAATAGAACATGACGGGTCCTTTTCTGATGGTTTTAAAATAAATGTATTTCCACATGCGATTGCAATTGGAAACATCCACATTGGAACCATAGCAGGAAAATTGAATGGGGTAATCCCTGCAACAACCCCTAGAGATTGTTTCATTGACCAACTATCAACATTTGTTCCAACATTTTCAGAAAATTCACCTTTTAATAAATGAGGTATTCCACAAGCAAATTCAACAACTTCAAGTCCTCTTGTTAAAGAGCCTCTGGCATCCTCAAAAACTTTTCCATGTTCAGAAACAATTAGTTTTGTCAATTCATCAGAATTTTTTTCAATTAATTCTTTAAATTTAAACATTACTCTTGCTCTTTGAAGAGCTGGCTTTAAAGACCATGTTTCAAAAGCTTTTTTAGCAATTTCAACTGCTTGATCTAGATCTGATTTCGACGCTAACTTTACCTCAGATTCTTGTTCACCTGTAGCTGGATTAAAAACTTTACCTTTTCTATCAGAAGAACCTGAAAATAATTTTCCGCCAACAAAGTGTTCAATTAACCTCATGAGTAGGATCTTTTAAAACAAAAATACTTATTAGTCTATTTAAACATTAGCAGTAGCTAACATTTTCTTGATTTCAGCAATTGCTTTTGCTGGATTTAGCCCCTTAGGACAAGCACTGGTACAATTTAGAATAGTATGACATCTATAAAGTTTTAGTTCATCAGCAACTTTTTTTAATCTTGCTTTTCTTTCGTCATCTCGACTATCAACAATCCATCTATAAGCCTGCAAAAGTACAGCGGGTCCTAAATATTTATCTCCATTCCACCAATAACTAGGGCACGAAGTAGAACAACATGCACACATTATACATTCATATGCACCATCTAATTTTGCTCTATCTTCTTTTGATTGAAAAATCTCAGTTGTATCTTTAGATGAATTATTTTTTAACCAAGGCTCAATAGACTGATATTGTTTATAAAGACCATCTAAATCACCTATTAAATCTCTCTTCACTCTTAAATGAGGCAAAGGATAAATGTCTATATCACCATCTATTTCAGCATGAGGTTTTGTACAAGCAAGGCCATTTTTACCTCCCATGTTCATTGCACATGAACCACAAACACCATGAGCACACGACCTTCTATATGCAAGAGTTGGGTCTATTTCATTTTTAATTTTGTTCAAAATGTCTAAAACTTTTGAAGGACAATTGTCCATATCAACTTCGTAAGTATCAATTCTTGGATTTTCTTCTGTAGATGGATCCCATCTATAAACATTAACTTTACGAATATTTTTTGACCCTGTCTTGTCTTTGAAATATTTCCCTTTATTTACCTCAGAATTTTTAGGTAAACTTATTTGAGCCATTAATAAACTCTTTCTTGAGGTGGAAAATATTGGACTTCATTAGTCAAAGTTGAATTATGAACAGGTCTGTATGTTATTTTAGTATCTTTTCCATCACACCATGCAAGTGTGTGCTGCATAAATTTTTTATCATCTCTGTTAGGATAATCCTCTCTTGCATGAGCTCCTCTACTCTCTTTTCTATGATATGCAGAGTCTACTGTAGTTACTGCTTGTCTAATTAAATTATCAAACTCTAAGGTTTCTACTAAATCTGTATTAAAAACTAAAGATCTGTCCTTAACTGAGATTGAGTCCATGCCATCATAAGTTTTTCTAATTTCGTTAACACCTTCCTCTAAATTTTTTTCTGTTCTAAACACTGCGCATTTTGACTGCATTGTTTTTTGCATTGCCAACCTTAATTCTGCAGTACTATTGTCTCCCTGTGCATTTCTTAATTTATCAAATCTATCTAAACACTTCTGAGTTTCTGTCTCCGGGATTTCTTCATGAGGTGCGCCTGGTTTGATTAGTTCAGCAGCTCTTTTTGCTGCGGCTCTTCCAAACACAACTAAATCAATTAAGGAATTTGACCCAAGTCTATTAGCTCCATGAACTGATACACATGCTGCTTCTCCAATTGCCATCAAGCCTGGTACTGTTTTTTCTGATCCATTAACTGTTAAAACTTCTGCTTTATAATTAGTTGGAATTCCACCCATATTATAATGAACAGTAGGAACAACTGGGATTGGCTCCTTTGTAACGTCAACATTCGCAAATAATCTCGCTGCTTCAGTGATCCCTGGAAGTCTATTTTCAATTACACTTTTATCTAAATGACTTAAATGTAAATGAACATGATCCTGATCTTTTCCTACACCTCTTCCTTCATTAATTTCTATCGACATTGATCTACTCACAACATCTCTTGATGCTAAATCTTTCGCATTTGGAGCATATCTTTCCATAAATCTTTCACCTTTAGAGTTTACTAGATATCCTCCCTCTCCTCTAACACCTTCAGAAATTAATGTTCCGTGTCCGTAAATACCAGTTGGGTGAAATTGAACAAACTCCATATCTTGTAACGGCAATCCTGCTCTCAATACCATTGCATTTCCATCTCCTGTACAAGTATGCGCAGAAGTTGCTGAATAATAAACTTTTCCATATCCACCTGTCGCTATAATTACTGTATGAGCTCTAAATCGATGAATTGTTCCATCATTCAAATTCCAAGCTATTAATCCTTTACATTCTCCATCTTTCATTAATAAATCTAATGCAAAATATTCTATAAAAAATTCTGTATTATGTTTCAAAGCTTGCCCATAAAGAGTGTGTAGTATAGCGTGTCCAGTTCTATCCGCAGCTGCACATGTCCTTTGGACTATTCCATTTCCATAATTTTTTGTCATTCCTCCAAATGGTCTTTGATAAATTTTTCCCTCATCTGTTCGACTAAATGGAACTCCATATTTTTCTAATTCTAAGACTGCTTTTGGTGCTTCTTTACACAAATACTCGATACTATCTTGATCTCCTAACCAGTCAGCACCCTTAACAG
>CACHUY010000020.1 GCA_902583295.1 uncultured Pelagibacteraceae bacterium
CAGAAAACATGGCTTTAGATCAAAAATGAAAACAAAAGGTGGTAAAAAACTTTTAGCAAGACGAAGAGCTAGGGGAAGAAAGTCACTAACAGTCTCTGTTTAGATAATGAAAAGCAAAATTGTTGCTCTTTCAAAAAATGAGGAATTTAAAAACCTACTAAATCAAAGAAAAGTATCAAACAAATACGTAACGATTTTTTTTGGAAGGCTAATTAACAAGGATAAAACAAAACTTAATATTAGCTTTGTAACAAAGAAAAAAATTGGCAATGCAATTAAAAGAAATAAAATTAAGAGAAGGCTAAGAAATATAACAAATGAAGCAGTTAAGAATATATCAATAAACTATAACTATTCATTTCTTGTTATAGCCAAGCCTTCTATGCTAAATAATGAATACAAAAATATAAAAGAAACTCTGTTTCAGGACTTAGAAAAAATTAAATAATGAATATATTTACTAAATTATTAATTAAAATTATCAAGGGCTACAAATATATAATTAGTCCTTTATTTGGACATTCTTGTAGATATTTGCCTACATGCTCTGAATACAGCATCGATGCTTTAAAAGAATTTGGTTTTGTCAAAGGACTTTTTATGAGTATTAAAAGAATATTGTCGTGTCATCCTATTAAATTTTTAGGTGGTGGCGAAGGATTTGATCCTGTTAAAAAAGAAATGAAGATTAAAAAATAATGGAAACAAGAAACATAATAGCTGCTATTTCTTTATCAGCAGCAGTAATTATTCTTTACACTTTATTTTTTGCACCTCCACCAGTGACTAAAGAAAATTTAGTTGAAAAAAATAAAACTGAGCAAAATTCTGATGCGCCAAGTCTGGATCAAAAAGAAAATGTTACAGAAATTTCAAGAGAACAGGCTTTGAGTGAAAGTGAGAGAATTCAGTTTGAGAACCAAAGTATAATTGGCTCAATATCTTTAAAGGGAGCTGCAATTGATGATCTAACTTTTAAAGAATATAATGTAGTTTTAAATAGTAATAAAAAAGTAAACTTATTAGCACCAAGAAATTCTAAAGAAGGTTACCTAGTAGAGAGTGGATTTATCACGACCGACAAAAATGTCAAAATACCTAATTCAAATTCTATTTGGTCAGTATCAGGTAATAGTAAACTTACTGCACAATCTCCAATAAAATTAACGTGGGCTAATGATCAAGGAATAATCTTCGAAAAAGAAATATCTATTGATGATAAGTTCTTATTCACAGTCAAACAACGTGTAATTAATTCTACAGATAATAAATATGATTTTTATTCATATGGCCAAATTATTAGAAATGAAGCTCCTGAGATAACAAATTTTTATATACTTCATGAGGGTTTAGTTGCAACACTTGATGATGAGCTAATTGAGGAAGATTACGATGATATTGAAGAAAAAAAATTCACAAGAACTGCTCAAAAAGGATGGCTTGGTATTGGAGATAAGTACTGGATTACTTCATTAATTCCTCCCAAAGGAAAAGAATTTAAAACTACATTCGATTATAAAAATAAATTTAGAGCAAACTTTGTGGGTACTGAGCCGCTTGAATTAAATAGCAATTCTTCAATAGAAGACAAAATGCAAATCATAGTAGCTGCTAAAAGAGTAGATGTTATTGATGGATATGCGGAGTCTCTAAAAATAGATAAATTTGATCTGACAATAGATTGGGGGTTTTTGTATTTTATCACCAAACCATTATTTTTTGGTATAGACTACTTCTTTAAACTACTTGGAAATTATGGTTTAGCAATTATAGCAATTACTATTTGTATAAGACTAGCATTTTTTCCTCTAGCAAATTTCTCATTTAGAAGTATGGCAAAAATGAAGGCGTTAACGCCAGAAATGACAAGACTCAAAGAACTTCACAAAGATGATAAGATGAAGTTGCAGCAAGCAATGATGGCATTATATAAAAAGGAAAAAGTTAACCCTATGTCAGGATGTTTGCCAATTCTAGTTCAGATCCCAGTTTTTTTTGCTTTATACAAAGTATTATTTGTAACTATCGAAATGAGACACATGCCATTCTATGGTTGGATTCAAGATTTGTCAGAAAGAGATCCAACATCATTGTTTAACTTATTTGGTTTGTTGCCTTATGACGTACCCTCGTTTTTAGTTATAGGAGCGTGGCCAATTGCAATGGGTATAAGCATGTTTGTACAGATGAAACTTAACCCAGCGCCAACAGACCCAATGCAGGCAAAAATATTTATGTTCTTTCCCCTTTTTTTAACAATAATATTAGCTCCTTTCCCAGCAGGATTAGTAATTTACTGGACAGTTAATAATATTTTAACTATGGCTCAACAAGTTTTCATCATGAAGCGTACAACAGTTAAAACTGTAACCTAATAATTATAAACAGTTAACATCATATGGATCTAAAGAATATACTGCCTGAAGATGGGCCACCATTAAGTGAGGTAAATAAATATATTGAAAAATATAAAAATGATTTAATTGTAATTAAATATGGTGGAAATGTTTTAATTGATAGAAAAATATTTAATAACTTTATAACAGATTTATTTATTTTAAATAAGTTAGGTCTTTCCACAGTAGTTGTACATGGTGGTGGACCAAGAATTAAAAGAGAGTTAGAGAGATCTAATATTCAATCAAAATTTATTAGAGGTTTAAGAGTTACTGATAAAAGTATTATAAATATAGTAGAGACTGTTTTAATTGACTTTAATGAAGATATTGTAAAGAATTTAAATAAAAAAGGCTCTGAGGGTGTTTCGATACACACAAAAAATAATAACATTGTAAAAGTAATACCTGAAGCCAAAGAGCTAGGTTTTGTAGGTATACCAACTGAAATAAATAACAATACGATATTGAATATTCTAAAACAAAATAGAGTTCCAATTGTATCACCATTAGGCTTAGACAAAAATAACCAGACCTATAATGTTAACGGTGATACAGCAGCTATGGCTATAGCTAAATCTTTAAAAGCTAGGAGACTATTATTAATGACAAATGTTGATGGCGTCCTAAATAAAGAAAAAAAACTTATAGAAGAAATATCTTCTAAAGAAATTTTAGAAATGATTAAAAATGAGACTATAACTGAAGGCATGATACCTAAAATTAATGCGTGTTTAGATGCTGTAAATAACGGAGTAACTGCAGTTGGTATAATTAATGGCACTAAAAAACATTCATGTTTATGGGAAATATTCTCTGATAAAGGTGCCGGTACGTTAATTAGAAAATGATAAATTTAAAGAATATTAAAAATATACTTTTTGATTGTGATGGGGTTCTTTATCAGGATCTAGAAGCAGTTTTCGGTCAAGTAAGTAAAAAAATGACTGAATATATTTCTAAAAAATTAAATTTGGATTTAAAAGTGGCCAAAGAATTGCAAAGAAGTTATTTTCATAAATATGACACCAGTCTTAATGGTTTAATGATTCATCACAATATCCCACCAAAAGAATTTTTAGATTATGTACATGATATTGATTTATCTTTCTTAGAGAAAGATAAAACTTTAAGAAAAGAGCTTGAAAGCACAAATTTAAGAAAATTTGTTTTTACTAATGGGAGCAAAGAACACGTGAATAATATAACATCATCACTTGGAATTGATGATCAATTTGAGAATGTTTTTGACATAGTGGACGCCAAATATAATCCTAAGCCTGCAGCAAAGGCTTTTGATCTAATGTTAGAAAAATTCAAAATAGATCCAAAAGAAACACTTTATATTGAAGATATTGCAAAAAATTTATCCATTGGAAAAGAAAGAGGAGCAACAACTGCATGGTTAATCAATGACGAATACTGGGGTAAAAAAGAGTCAGATAAAGAGTACATTGATTATAAAATAGAAAATCTTTCTTTATTTTTAAAAGAAATAAGGTTATTAAAAAACACATAAATATTATGAGTATAGAAAATATTATTAACGAAGCATGGGAAAAAAGAGATCAAATAACCCCAGGTTCGGATGAAAATTTAAAGAATACTGTAAATCAAATTATTGATGATTTAGATAGTGGTAAAGTCAGAGTTGCTGAAAAAATTAATGGTGAGTGGACAACTCATCAATATCTTAAAAAAGCAATCATGTTAAGTTTTAGAATGTACCCAATGGAAAATTTAACAGGTCCATATAGTAGTTGGTATGACAAAGCTCATCTTTTAAAAGGAAAGACAGCGGGATGGAGTAAAGAAGATCATGAAAATGCTGGTTTTAGAATGGTACCAAATTCACCAGTAAGAAAAGGATCTTATGTTGGCAAAAATGCAGTATTGATGCCATGCTATGTTAATATTGGCGCATACATAGATGAAGGCACTATGATTGATACTTTTGCAAGAGCTGGAAGTTGTAGTCAAATTGGAAAAAATTGTCATATCTCAGCTGGTTCAGGTGTCGGTGGTGTGCTAGAGCCTGCTCAAGCATTACCCACTATAATTGAAGACAATGTTTTCCTTGGTGCTATGTCCGAGGTTGTTGAAGGTGTAATAGTTGGAGAAGGATCTGTATTGAGTATGGGAATGTATATCGGTCAATCAACAAAAATAGTTGATAGAAAAACTGGTGGAATTACTTATGGAAAAATACCACCTTATTCCGTTGTTGTACCTGGTTCTTTACCTGATAAAAATAATTCTTCAGCACCATCACTTTATTGTGCAGTAATTATTAAACAGGTCGATGAAAAAACTAGATCAAAAACATCAGTTAACGATCTTTTGAGAGAATAAAAATGCAAAAAATCAACGAACTTCAATTAGCTAAAGAGCTAATTAGGTTTCCATCGGTAACTCCTGTTGATGCAGGAATAATGAGGTTTTTAGAAAAAAAACTAAAAAAACTTGGTTTTAAAACTAAAGTACTTGAGTTTAGAGAAAAGAACAGCAAACCGGTAAAAAATCTTTACGCAAGACTTGGTAATAAAAGTCCTAACTTTTGTTATGCAGGTCATTTAGATGTAGTTCCTGCTGGAAATCTTAAAGACTGGACAGTTAATCCATTTAAACCCTCAATTAAAAAAGGACATTTAATTGGAAGGGGTGCAAATGATATGAAAAGCTCTATAGCAGCTTTCGTTTCAGCAGTTAGTAATTTTATTGAAAATTCCTCTAATTTTAGTGGCTCAATTAGTCTTTTGATTACTGGAGACGAAGAGGGTGTTGCTATTAATGGGACCAAAAAGGTTGTGGAGTATTTAAAAAAACGAAAAGAGAGAATTGATTTTTGTTTAGTAGGTGAACCAACTAACCCAAGTAAACTAGGTGAAATGATTAAAATTGGGCGAAGAGGAAGTATGAACGGTAGATTATGTATTACTGGGGTGCAAGGTCACGTGGCTTACCCTCATCGAGCAAACAATCCTTCAACAGCGCTTGTACAAATTCTTAAATTAATAAAAGATATCAAATTTGATAAAGGAACTAAAGATTTTCAACCAACAAACTTGGAAGTAACGAAAATAAATATTAATAACACTGCTGATAATGTAATTCCAGGAGTTGCAACAGCTACATTTAATATAAGATTTAACAATAAACATTCCTCTTCTTCACTTAAGAAAAAGATAAACAAAGTTATTAAAAAAATATCAACTAAAAATAAATCTAAATATAAAATTGAATATAGTGTATCAGGAGAAGCTTTTTTAACAAATCCTAATAAAACCACTTTTATGATACAAAATGTAATTAAGAAAATTACAAAAATTAAACCTAAACTTTCAACAACAGGAGGAACCTCAGATGCAAGGTTTATAAGGAAAATTGCACCTTGTTTAGAATTTGGGTTGGTTGGTAAAACAATGCATAAAATAGATGAAGCAGTTTCACTGTCAGATTTAAAAAAATTGACCTTAGTTTATTCAAATATATTGAAAAATTATTTTAAGTGAAAACAGGGTTAATTACATCAGATACATATCAAAATCATAATACTGGTGATGGACATCCTGAAAAAATTGATAGAGTTACTGTTGTAATAGATAATTTTAAAAAATTAGATAATAAAAAATTAATTTGGAAGAAACCGAATAAATTTGAGAATTCTTTTTTAATTAAAACTCACACCTCAAATTATATAGATCAAGTAAATAAATCTTTTCCAAAAAAAGGATATAATTTTCTTGATGGCGACACCATAGTCTCTCCTGGTAGCAAAGATGCTTCTAAGGATGCCGTAGGATCAATTATTACTGCAATTGATGGAGTGCAGAAAAAGGAGTTTAAAAATGCATTTTGTGCAGTAAGACCTCCAGGACACCATGCAGAAAAAGAAAAAGCAATGGGTTTTTGTATCTATAATAATGTTGCTGTTGGTGCAAATTACTTAATTGAAAAATACAAATATAATAAAATAGCAATTATTGATTTTGATGTTCACCATGGAAACGGTACTCAAGACATTTTTTATAATAACGAAAAAGTTTTATTTATTTCTACTCATCAATACCCTTATTATCCAGGATCTGGCTCTGAAAAAGAAAAAGGTAATTTTAATAACGTATTAAATATCCCTCTTGAGGCTGGAACATCTGCAGAAAAGTATCTAAACGCCTACGAAAATGTTTTAAATAAATTGAGAGAGTTTAAGCCTGAATTCTTGTTATTTTCTGCAGGTTTTGATGCACACATTGATGATCCTTTGGCTCAACTGCAGCTTAGTTCTGAGGATTTTTATAAAATTACCAAAAGAACATTAGAGATCTCAAAAACATTTTGTAATGGAAATGTCGTATCAATACTTGAGGGCGGATATGATCTTAAAGCTTTGCAGGAAAGCACCGCGAGGCATGTTGATGCTCTCATTGAATTTAATTGATAATTTAATATAACTATCTAAACACACTCTGAATGAAACTGTACAGAATTAAAAAGTCAGCTATAGATAAAAAAGGAAGAGGACTTTACGCAACAAAAGATATTAAAGCTGGAACTAAGGTGATTGATTATATTGGTAAATTAATCACAAAAAAACAAACTGAAGAATCTGATAAATACGATAATGGTAAACCCATTTATTTATTTACTATAAATAAAAGATACGATCTTGATGGAGATTTTCCATGGAATACTGCAGGTTTAATCAATCATTCATGTGATAACAATTGTGACTATGATGGTAAAGGGCTAAAAATTTGGGTTAAAGCAATAAGAGATATTAAAAAGGGTGAGGAATTTACTTGTGATTACGGATTTAGTTATGATGAAAATTACAAACAATTTCCATGTAGATGCAAATCTAAAAACTGTTGTGGCTATATAGTAAGAGCTGAGTCTAGATGGAGAATTAATAAAAAGTTTGCAATGAGCAACAAAAAAATCAATAAATAACTCTATATAAAAAAAGCCCTTCAGGTGGTGCTGGTGGAGCACACAGTTCTCTTTTTTTAGATTTAAATACTTTGTCAAAAGTTTTTAGATCCCATTTATTCTCACCTAAATATTTTAGACAACCTACCATTGATCTTACTTGCTGTTGTAAAAATGATTGTGACTTAAATTCTATTTCAATTTTATTTTTTAATGTTCTTATTTTAATTGATTTAATTGTTCTGATTGGACTCTTAGCGTGACAACTTGATGATCTATAGGTTGAGTAGTCATTCGTTCCCAATAATTTTTTTGCTCCTTTTTTCATTAGATCAACATCTAGTATTTTCCTCACATGCCACCCTCTTCCATTTTCAATTACAGGAGCACTTATTTGATTAAAAATTATATATCTATAAATTCTTTGTTTAGCAGAAAAGCGTGAATGAAATTTTTCACTTCTTTTTTTAATTTGAGTAATTGCTATACCTTTTTTGTTAAGAAAATGATTAATTGATTTTAAAAATTTTGTTAAATCTAAAATTTTTTTTTGACAATCAAAGTGAGCTGACTGAGCATGAGCATGTACACCCGCATCTGTTCTGCCAGATGCATTTAAAATTATTTTTTCTTTTAAAAGTTTTGATAAATTTAGTTGAATTAATCCTTGAATTGTAGAGCCTTTTTTTTGAATCTGCCAACCTCTAAAACTGGTTCCAACATATTCAATAAGAACTTGATACCTCGCCATTTAAATCTGATGGCCTTTTCTAATTCTTGAACCAAGCATAAATTCACCAATATTTTGAGGCCTTTTTCCTTGTCTTTGTATCTCCGTGACCTTAATTGATTGATTGTCTCCACAAGCAATTTCTAAATAATCATTAAGAACCTCTCCTGGATTACCAATCCCATTGCTGATTTCTGCTTTTAAAATTTTATATCTCTCACCACTTGATATAAAAAAAGCACCTGGGACCGGATATAAACCATTTATTTTCCCTAAAATGTATTCTGCATTACTCGTCCAATCAATTAAACCCTCTGTCTTTTGGACCTTTGGAGCATAAGTTGCCTTGGAATGATCTTGATCCTCAAAAGTTGCTTTATCTTCAAGTATGTCATCAATGTTATCTAAAATTTTTTCTGCAGCAATAAAAGATAACTTTTCAGCAATTTCAACAGAGTTAAAATTATTCTCTATATTTATTTTGTAGGTATTGCAAACGGGACCTGTATCTAATTTTTCCTCTATTTTCATAATACTGACCCCAGTTTTTTTATCTAAATTCATTATAGCTCTTTGTATAGGTGCCGCTCCTCTCCATTTAGGTAGAATAGATGCATGTATGTTTATAAATCCTTTTTTTGTTAAACTTAAAAATTCTTTAGGTATAATTTGTCCATAGGCTACAACAATTGCTAAATCTGCATCTGCTGATTTTAAAAATTCATATTCTTCTTTATTTTCTTTTAAAGTTGATGGTGTCCTGTACTCTAAATTCAAAGTTTCGGAAATTCCTTGAACAGGAGATTTGTTGATTTTTTGTCCACGATGTGATTTTTGTGGAGGTTGAGTATAAACACATGTCACAGGATATCCATTTTGATAAAGAGATTTTAAAATTGGTACAGCGAAAATAGGTGTACCCATAAAAATTATTTTCTTAGCCATGAATTAAACTTCGGCTGTACTTGATTTTAATTTTAATAATTTTTTAATTATCATCGATCTTTTTAATTTTGAGAGATAATCGATAAACAATATGCCTTCAAGGTGATCCATTTCATGCTGAATACATGTAGCAAGTAAACCTTCAGCCTTTAGCAATTGTTTTTGTCCATTATAATCTAAATACTCTACTTCACATTTACTTGGTCTATCTATATCTGCAAATTGGTTTGGAACAGAAAGGCATCCTTCTTCATAAGTTGCTTTTAAAGGATCTTTATTTTTAATTATAGGATTTACAAAATATCTTGGCTCTTTTTTGTTTTCTTCCTTACAAATATCCATGACTATAATTCTTTTTGGTATTCCGACTTGTATTGCGGCAAGACCAATCCCGTTGGCAGCATACATAGTCTCCAACATATCTTTCATTAGTTTCTGCTCCTCTTTTCCAACTTTACTTACTGGTGTTGAAACTTGTCTCAGCAGTTTATTAGGTTCTGTAATTATAGTTCTTGTAGCCATGCTTTAATTTATTTTATTATAAATTTTATACTTTTAAAGGTAGAACTTTTAACAAAAGTTTATTTCTAATCAAATCAACATTTAGCTGATTGAGTGTATTGATAATAAAATAAACTGTATCTTCATCTAGATTCTCTATTTTTTCTGGTCCAATTACTTCAATTACTCTTAGCAATGCGGCGCCAATTTCTTTATTTTCAATCATGAACTGAATATCTGCAGGCATTTCTGACTTGTTAATCTCATATAAACTATCATATTTTTTTGAAATTTGAATTCCATCAGACTTCAATGCTTCTAAGAAAATTATATCCTTTTTGGATAAAAAATATTTTTTATCTTTTTTGATTTTCTTTAAAAATTTTTCAAGATCTTGTTCGATCTGAGATCTAGCATAGTCCCCATTAAAGTAATTCACTAATTTAGATTGATGCAAAACTTTATTGTTAAATTTTATTTTTTTATCTCTTACTTTCTCAGTTTTAGAATAGTTATTATAAAAAGTTGTATAATTTGAAGGCACATCATCTTCTGAAATTTGATTTAAAAAGCGTTTTAATTCTTCATCAAAAGCATTACCAATTTCATCTTTATCAAACAGATCTTTTAAAGTTTTCATCAACTCTAACTTTAAATTTGGCTCTTCTGTTAAAAGTGTTCGTTGGTATAAGAGTGCTCTCCCTTCTATAGATGGCAAGGATTTATATACTTCCTGT
Source organism: uncultured Pelagibacteraceae bacterium (assembly GCA_902583295.1). GTDB lineage: Bacteria > Pseudomonadota > Alphaproteobacteria > Pelagibacterales > Pelagibacteraceae > Pelagibacter. The sequence continues at coordinate 10,239 of CACHUY010000020.1, forward strand.
GCGTTTATGAATTGACTAATATTAAATTGAAACTTTTTATAAAATTCAAATAATTCTTTTTCTGAATAATTTTTATCATGAACTGCTTTTTCAATCGTAGAAATTTTATCTATATCTGTAATTTCTATATCTTGAATATTAAAAAGAAGATTAGATGCGGATAAATATCGCCAAATAAATTTTGGAGTATCTACATTTGGCTCAAAAGAAAATTCAGGATCAGTTCTATGTGCTAAATGAAAATCTAAAATAGAGTTTTCAGAAATTGCTTTGTCAGCTTCGTCTACATATCCAAATAAATAACTTATTTTATTTTCATAGTAATCATCTTGAAAACCAAGTTCTTTTTTTAAGTCTAAAATTAATTGAGCCTCATCATTTTTACCATAATTAATTAAACAATATAAATTGAACTTGGACAAATATTCATCCTCGATTGGTATGGTAAAATTAGAAAAAATTTCGCATGATTTTTTTATGTTTGAGTCAGATAAATAATTGTCTACTAAAAACCTGGCTAGCTCTGTGTGGAAGTTAACAGTCTGATTTTTTATCAAATATTCTTCAATTAGCTCTAGATCAGAGTTTTTAATTAACCAATCAGATTTAAATTTCAAAAACTCTTTCTCAGTTATATTTTGATTTGGATAATAAGCATTGGTTAACATCGAAATATTCATTATTTCTGAAGCGTCTTGTGAAAGATTATATTTATTTATGTTTTCAAAAAGATTTTTTAACTTTGATCCATCAGAATTTGACCACATATCAATACTTAGTCCATATTCGGCCGGATCATATAATCCTACAATTTTAATTTCTTTCGACACAACATCTTGGTCTAGTTTAATTGGATTATTTTTCTTGTTTGATTGCATGTCATAAATTCTGCTTCCTTCGCTATTGATTTGATTTTGATCAGAAATATTGGTTTCTACAACAATATCCGTTTCTTTTTTTTCTAAATTCCAGATATCAATTGGTTTATCTTCTGCGAACGTATTTATCCCTGATAATAAATAAAATATTAAAATTGAAAAATATTTCTTATTTAACAATTTTAAAATTTTCATTTGGAATTATTTTTTCTATTTCTTTTTTAGGTGCAGGAAAATCTAATGAGTTTATAAAAAATACAATTCCTATAACAACGATCAATCCAAGTGTTAATTTAATTACGATTCCTGTAATACTAGCTTTGCCTGAACTTGTGTTTTTAGTAAATTGCATATAACTTTAGATAATTTCAAATTAAGACATATTTGTGTTTTTTCAATAAAGAAACTTATGAAATCAAAAGAAAATCTTGTGTTTTTAGGAATGATGGGATCTGGTAAGAGTTCTATAGGCATGCTGGTCGCAAAAAAACTAAAATTAAATTTTATAGATATAGACAATGAGATTGAAAATAAAGTAGGTACAACCATAAGTAAAATGTTTGAAGAAAAAGGTGAAGATTTTTTTAGAAAAGTTGAAGAGAAAGTAACACTAAAAAATTTAAAAGAACACTCCTCTGTGATTTCTCTTGGTGGTGGAGCTTTCATGAATGAAAATATTAGAAAAGAAGTTTTAAAAAGTCATATATCGTTTTGGCTAAACTGGAATAATAATATTTTGTTAGGGAGAATTAAAAATAGTAAAAAAAGACCTCTTGCGATAAACTCATCAGACGATCAAATAATTAATTTAATTCAAAAACGCTCTAACGTCTATGCAAAAGCTTTATTTGAGATTAAATGTGATAACTTAACTAAAAATGAGGTGGTTAACAAAATAATTAAAATTTATGAGTCAAATTAAATTAAATATAGAAACAAAGACACAGAAGTATCCTATATATATTGGAAAAAAAATATCTGCAAATATTTCTCAAATTACAAAATCTAACTCGATTAAATTTAATAGATGTCTTTTAGTTGTAGATAGTAATGTACCTAAAAAATTTGTTTCAATAATTAAAAAATCTTTAAAAAATAAAATGAGTTATATCCATTATTTTAAAGCCAATGAATTAAATAAGAATATGAATAGTATAAATAAGATTTTAGAAATTTTGTTAAGTAAAAATTTTTCCAGGAATGACTGTTTGATATCCATAGGAGGAGGAATTACAGGAGATATAAGTGGTTTTGCTGCAAGTCTTTTCAAGAGGGGGCTTAAGTTTATAAACATACCAACTACACTTTTGTCACAAGTTGACTCATCAATTGGTGGTAAGACTGGTGTGAATACTAAGTATGGTAAAAATCTAGTTGGGAGTTTTTACCAGCCTAATCTTGTTATTTCTGATACTGAATTTTTAAAAACATTACCTAAGAGAGAGATAGTTTGTGGATATGGAGAAATTTTAAAACATTCAATTATTGGAAATAAAAAATTTTATAATTTTTTAAACAGCCATAAAAACAAAGTTTTAAAGCTTACTTCTCCATTTCTTGAAAAGGCTATTCATGAAAGTTGTAAAATTAAAAAAGCTGTAGTTCAAAAAGATGAAAAAGAAAAGGGTTTAAGAAAAATTTTAAATTTTGGTCATTCGTTTGCACATGCTTATGAAGCAACACTGGGGTTTAGAAAAAAACTGAATCATGGAGAAGCTGTAATACTTGGAATGAAAACTGTACTAAATTTTAGTCTTAAGAAAAAATTTATGAATAAAAGAGAGTATTATTCTATCATAGATCATATCGATAATTCTGATTTACCATCTTCTGTAAGTAAATTTTTTAGTCCAAAAGATGTAAACAAAATTTTAAGCTTTATGGCAAAAGATAAGAAAAATATATCAAATAATATTAATTTGGTCTTACTCAAAAAGATTGGAACTCCAATAATTAATAAAGAGTATTCTAAAAAAAAAATAGGCTTATTTTTAAAAATTTATTTAAGAAATTAAGATTTGTATTGAGTGAATAGATTCTTTCATCTCCTTATCTAGAATTTTATAAATTTTCTTATTACTTTCTATATTAGTCATAGTCTTGAGTTCAGTTGAGATTAAACTTATTTTCAAATGAAATTTACCTTCCTGATTACCGGAATGATTTTTATGAAGAAAAGATTTGTCTTCAATTTTAATACTTTCAATATTTATCTGTTTTTGTAATTTTTTTTTTACAATTGCAATTAAGTCATTTATATCCATAAGTATAATTTATTATATCATGAAAAATATTTGTGACTGGAATAATTGTAATGAAATTGGTGAATATAAAGCACCAGTTGAAAAAGATAATAGTAAAAAATTTAGAATGTTATGTCTTGAGCATGTAAAAGAATTCAATAAAAATTGGAATTACTTTTCGGGTATGAATGATGACCAAGTAATAGATTTTTTGAAATCTGACATGATATGGCACAAGCCTACTCAAAGTTTTAGCTCTTCAGATAATTTTTTTAAAGTTCTTTGGAATACAACTTTAAAAGATGAATTAGATAAAGATAAAATAAATGGTGATTATGATCATATGCGTCAATTTAAATTTGATCACAAAGATATCAAAGCGTTTGGTATTCTTGGTATTACCGTAGGCCTAAAGTGGAAGAAAATACAGGATAAATTCAAAGTGCTTGTGAAAAAATTCCACCCTGATATGAATTCTGGAAATAAAAAATACGAGGAAAAACTTAAATTAATTACTTTAGCTTATACACAGCTTAAAAATACATATAGAGATAAAATTGACACCAAATCTTGAGATAAAACCAGATATCAAAGTTTCCTTAAAACAAACTTTCGGAATAGACTCAGAGATGGAAGTAGAGGCATTTTCAAAAAAAAATGATTATGTTCCTGAAATTGATAAAAGTTATAAGTTTGATAGAGACACTACATTAGCAATCATTTCAGGATTTTCTTTTAACAAAAGAGTTTTAGTTCAAGGATATCATGGTACAGGTAAATCTACTCATATTGAACAAATAGCTGCCAGACTAAACTGGCCATGTATTCGAGTAAACCTAGATAGCCATGTTAGTCGAATAGATTTAATTGGAAAAGATGCGATAGTTTTAAAAGAAGGTAAGCAAGTAACTCAATTTAATGAGGGAATTTTACCATGGTCTATTCAAAATCCAGTTGCTCTAGTTTTTGATGAATATGATGCAGGAAGGCCTGATGTTATGTTTGTAATTCAGCGAGTTTTAGAGGCTGAAGGTAATTTTACATTGTTAGATAAAAATAAAGTAATAAAGCAAAATAAATTTTTTAGATTATTTGCAACATCAAACACTGTAGGTTTAGGAGACACCAGTGGTCTTTACCACGGCACTCAACAAATAAACCAAGGCCAAATGGATAGATGGAATATAGTAACTACACTTAATTATCTTAGTCTTGATAGAGAAATGGATATTGTTTTAGCTAAAAACAAAAATTTAAACAATTCGAAAGGGAAAGAAGTTGTTTCTAACATGATAAAAGTGGCTTCTTTAACACGTAAAGGATTTATTGCAGGTGATATTTCCACAGTCATGAGTCCAAGAACTGTCATGCACTGGGCAGAAAATTCAGAGATCTTTAAAGATATTGGTTATGCTTTTAGAGTAACCTTTCTTAATAAATGTGATGATATAGAGAAAAATACTATCGCAGAATATTATCAAAGATGTTTTGGTGAGGAATTGCCCGAATCACTGATAAATATTCAAATTTAAATGAGTACTAGAGAAGGCAATTTAAAAGAAAAATTTAGGATTGCATTAACTTCAACGGCAAAAGTCATATCTGACAACTTTGATTTAAATAAAAAAGAATCTGAAAAAAATAAGTCTAAAGACACAAGTTCTATAGAAGTTGATAACATAAATAGTCCAAGTGATTTTATAAGATTAAGAGCAGAAACAGACTCTTCTGCTTTAAAAAAAAAGTTTTCTAATGATGCTATTTATAAAAAAAATTTACCAGGAAATAATTCGTCTAGATCACTTTACAACATCGCAGAAAAAATAAGATATGAGGCATTGGGCGGTCAAATGTTAAAAGGCATTGAAAAAAATTTTCATGAAAATTATTCTCAAATAATTAATCAAAAGCGTAGAGATCAATTGAAAACTAAAGAAGATGTTACTGTTTCTGAAGCATTTGAACTTTACATGCTTAAAAATTTTCATAAAGTTAAACTCAATCCATTAACCACAAAAATGCTTAATTTTTGGGAGAGAGACTTTGAAAAATCTATAGAAAAACATAGAGAATTTTTATTAAATAATCTTGAAGATCAGAATACTTATAGCTCTCGTTTTTCTAAGATTTTGGAAGAAATGGATATTTTTCAAGGTGAGGAAAACCATGAAAATGAAGAAAATCAAGATCAAGGACAAGACAATCCCTCTAATGATGATCAAAATAATGAGAATGATGATAACAAAGATGAAAATAAGGATCAAGAAACCCAAGCTACTTTAGATGCTGATTACGATGTTGATGAATTTAATTTAGATGAACATCTATCAGAAATTGAGTCAGAAGAACGAAATACAGAGCAGATTTTAAAAAAGAACATTGATAATCTAAATCTTGATTATAAAGTCTTTACCACGCAATTTGATGAAATTGTAAAAGCAGAAAACCTAGAAAATGCAGATGAAGCAACTAAATTAAGAAAGAGCTTAGACCAGCAATTAATTGGTTTTCAAGATGTCATCACAAAACTAGCAAATAAACTTCAAAGACAGTTGCTTGCAAAACAAAATAGGGCATGGGAATTTGATTTAGAGGAAGGATTACTTGATAGTTCAAAATTACCAAGAATAATTATGGATCCTTACAATTCTTTATCATTTAAAAAAGAAAAAGATTTAGATTTTAAAGATACTGTTGTCACTTTGTTAATAGATAACTCTGGTTCAATGAGAGGAAGACCTATTACAATAGCTGCAATTTGTGCTGATATTTTATCCAGAACTCTTGAGAGATGCTCTGTCAAAGTCGAAATTTTAGGTTTTACCACTAAAAACTGGAAGGGCGGGCAGTCAAGAGAATTATGGGCTAAAAGTTCAAAACCAAAAACTCCTGGAAGATTAAATGATTTAAGACATATAATTTATAAAGGAGCAGATACTCACTGGAGACAGGCAAAAAACAACCTGGGGCTTATGCTTAAAGAAGGTCTGCTAAAAGAAAATATTGATGGTGAAGCAATATCTTGGGCTTACAGTAGAATAAAAAAGAGAAGAGAAGAGAGAAAAATTTTAATGGTTATTTCAGATGGAGCTCCAGTTGATGACTCAACTCTTTCTGTTAACTCAGGTGATTTCCTTGAAAAACATTTAAAAAAAATAGTTAAATATATTGAAAATAAATCAGATATTGAAGTTTTAGCAATTGGAATAGGACATGATGTATCTAGATATTATGATAAAGCGATTAAGATTACCGATGTAAATGAGTTAGGAGACGTAATGATTTCACAATTAAGTTCTCTTTTTGATACCAAAAAAAAATATAACTAGATATTAAATAAATCTGAATTTCGCCAACTAATTATAACTTCTGCTCCACTTCTTGTTTTGGAGTTTCTAAAATTTAATGAGGCAAAATTTTTTTCTAATAAAGTTTTGCCAATAAATAATCCAAGTCCTAAACCTGTTTTAGATTTTGCTTCTGAATAACTTGTTTTTAAATAAGGTTCTCCAATTTTAGGCAGAATATCTTTAGGATATCCATCCCCATCATCTTCTACCGTTATTTCTGTAATTTCACTATCACTTTTCAAATTTATAAAAATTTTACCCCTTGAAAACTTATTTGCATTACCAATAAAATTTCTTAATCCATATACAATCTCGATAGATTTGGTTATTTTTTTTGGATTAGAATCTTGATCAAAGTTAAACACAAAGTTTTTATCACTTATTTCCTTAAATGATGAAATAATTTCTGACAAATATTCTCTTACCGTTAGATCTTTATCTATAAAATCATCTTCCTCAACCGGGTTTAAGCTCAAACGTTTTAGAATTTCGTTACATCTTTCTACCTGACTAGTTAATAATTCTATGTCTTTTTCAAATTCTTTATTACCCTCTAATTGTTTGGCTAGGTCTTGAGTAATTATTTTAATTGTAGAAAGTGGAGTACCTAAAGAGTGTGCAGCTGCTGCAGCTTGACCACCTAATGACAATAATTCATGTTCTTTTGCCATTACCTCTTCCATTTTTGATAAAGCATCTTTTCTTAAACGAGATTGTGATCCAAAAGTCATTGCAAAATAATTTAGAAAAACTAAAGCAACAATTAAGGCAATAGGTATAGAAAAATAATAATATGGGCTCACATGAAAATGGTCCCTTAAAGGTAAAGGCAAATCTGTAGAATAAAAGGTAAGAATTATAATCAAAATACCAGTTAGACTTACTAGTAATGAGTTAGTTTTGAAACTTAAGTTTGATGAAGAAAATACACTTGGAATTAATAAAAATATAACAAAAGGATTGACTATACCTCCTGTCAAATAAAGCAAAGTACCTAATTGAATTATATCAAGAAATAAAAAAACAAAAGCAGACCTATCTGATAGTTGAGTTTTTTTATAAACATAAATTAAATAAAAATTACTAAAAACACCAAAAATTATTATCAGATTTGATAATAAAAAATTAAATTTAAAATTTAAAATTAAATATACAAAGTTTACAGCGATGAGTTGACCAACAATTCCAATCCATCTTAAATTTACGTAGGTTGATTTTTTAAATGAGTATTGTTTTGAAGTTTCAAAAAACTTCATTTTTATATATCAAGATTCTGAACATTAATTGCATTAGAAACAATAAAATCCTTTCTTAATGCAACATCATTACCCATTAGTGTATGTATTAAACTTTGGTCTTTTTTAAGATCTTTTGAGTATTGCACTTTAAGTAAATTTCTAGTTTCTGGATCAAGTGTAGTGCTCCACAGTTCTTCTGGATTCATTTCTCCTAGACCTTTAAATCTTTGGATATTCATTTTAGACTTTTCTAATTCTAAAGCTTTTGTAAATTCTTTTGTTCCTTTTTTTATTTTCTTAATTTCTTTATTATTATTCAAAATATAATCCTCTAATTCTTTTTCATCTTTTATATAAATACCTTTAGTTCCTTTATTTATTTTAAATAACGGTGGTTGAGCTAAATATATATGGCCATTTTCTATTAGTTTATTAAATGGTTCGTTATTAAAAAAAGTTAATAATAAAGCCCTGATATGTGAACCATCAACATCTGCATCGGTCATAATTATTATTTTACCGTATCTTAAATCTTTCAAATCTATCTCTTGTGCCTTGGGATCTAAGCCCAATGCATTGATTAATGTCACTATCTCATTTGAAGATATCATTTTCGACAATGCCTTAGTTCTTTTATCTGATCCATTTCCATTGCCGTTTTTTTTAACTGTCAAATCCTCAACATAAGTATTCAAAATCTTTCCTCTTAGAGGTAAAACTGCCTGATTTGACCTATTTCTTCCTTGCTTTGCTGAACCACCTGCTGAATCTCCCTCAACAATGAATAATTCTGTCCCTTCTTGTTTTCCTATTTGGCAATCTGCTAATTTCCCAGGAAGACCGCTCAATTCAAGAGCTCCTTTTCTTCTAACATTTTCTCTTGCTTTTCTTGCTACATCTCTTGCCATAGCTGCTTGAATAACTTTAGCTAGAATTATTTTTGTAATAGAAGGATTTTGATCAAACCATGTTGATAATTTTTCATTTACTATTGTTTCCACAATCATTCTCACTTCAGAGGAGACTAATTTATCTTTAGTTTGAGATGAAAATTTAGGATCAGGAATTTTAGTAGATAAAACACATGTTAAACCTTCTTTTATATCATCTCCAGAAATAGCTAATTTGTTCTTCTTTAACAAATTATGCTCATTAGCATATTTATTAACAACTCTAGTTAATGCGCTTCTAAATCCTAATAAATGTGTCCCACCATCTTTTTGATAAATATTATTTGTATATGGAAAAATTTCTTCACCATAACTAGCATTCCATTTCAAGGAACACTCTATTTCTATATTATTCTTTTTTCCCT
>CACHUY010000021.1 GCA_902583295.1 uncultured Pelagibacteraceae bacterium
ATAAAAAATATGAAGACATTCATATGAATATTGAAAAAAGACTTTTTCAAATTATTGGTGAAGAGGCTGGGTATGTTCATACAGCTAGATCAAGAAATGACCAGGTAATCACTGATTTTAAATTATGGTTAAAATCTGCAACCAACGAAATAAACAATAACTTAGATAAAGTCATTAAAACTTCAATTAAATTAGCTGAAAAAAATATTCAAACTATCATGCCTGGTTTTACTCACTTAAAAAATGCCCAAGCTATTTCTTTTGCACATTATTTAATGTCTTATGTTGAGATTTTTAATCGAGATAAAAAAAGATTTTCTAACAATCTAGAAAGTTTAGATGAAAATCCACTTGGTGTTGCTGCTTTATCTGGTACCTCATTTAATATAGACAGAGATTATACAACCAAAAAGCTTGGTTTTAAAAAACCTACAAACAATTCTATAGATACTGTTTCAGATAGAGACTTTGTAATTGATTTTCTTTATAGCGTATCAGTTTGCTCTATGCATATTTCAAGAATTGCAGAAGAGTTGATAATATGGAATTCAGATGGATTTAATTTAATTAACTTATCTGATAAAGTTGTTACTGGATCTTCGATAATGCCTCAAAAAAAAAATCCTGATCTTCTAGAATATTTAAGAGGTAAATCTGGAAGTACCTATGGAAATCTATTTTCTATGCTCACTATCTTAAAAGGGTTACCACTCTCTTATTTTAAAGATCTTCAAGATGATAAAGAGATTGTTTTTAGTTCAAATGATATACTTATAAATTGTCTAAAAATTTTTGATGAGGTATTAAAAAATTGTAGTCCTAATAAAAAAAAAATGCTTGAACTTGCAAATAAAGGTTACATTACAGCAACAGATTTTGCTGACTATCTTGTTAAAAATCATTCAATGTCATTTAGAAACGCTTATCAAAAAACTTCCGATATAGTTAATTTAGCGGAAAAAACAAAAAAGAATTTAAATGAACTTTCTTTAAACCAACTTAAAAAAATTGAGCCTAAACTTACTGAAGATGTTTTAAAAGTGTTTGATTTAAACAATTCTGTCAATTCAAAAAAATCTTTTGGGGGAACGTCTTTTGATAATATAAAAAAAATGGTAGCAAAATATAAAAAAAGGAATTGATGAAAAAAATTGTATTTATAATATTAATCTCTTTATTAGTTCTATCTTGTGGAAAAAAAGGTTGTCCAAAAACAGATAAATCGGATAATTGTGCTGAATTATTTAAAAAACCTTAATGAAATATAACAATAAACAATTAACAATAGAAAATATCAATTTTCAAAGTTTAGCACAAAAATTTGGCACACCTGCTTATTGTTATTCATACTCAAAGTTAAAGGAAAACATAAATAATTTTAAAAAAAATTTTAAATCCTTTTCTCCGTTAATCTGCTTTTCGGTAAAATCAAATACTAATGTAAATATGATTAAAGAAATAAAGAAATTTGGTTTAGGAGCAGACGTTGTTTCTAAAGGAGAACTTATGTTAGCTTTAAAAGCAGGAGTCGAACCAAGCAAAATAGTATTTTCAGGAGTTGGTAAAACTAATGAAGAAATCAATTTCGCTATTAAAAAAAAAATACTACTTATTAATGCTGAGTCAAAAAGTGAAATTCAAGAGATTAATAAAATTGCAAAACAAAGAAGAAGAATAGTACAAGTTGGGATAAGACTAAACCCAAATACAGACGCAAAAACACTTAAACAGATTTCTACTGGTAAAAGCGAAAATAAATTTGGAGTAAATAGTAAAACATTTTATGAACTTGTAAACTATTGCAAAAACTCAAAAAATATCAGCCTACAATGTTTAAGTGTTCATATAGGCAGTCAAATATTAGACTATAAACCATATGAAAGGATGCTCAAAGCTGTAAGTAATATAATTAATAAAACCAATCACAAATTTAAATTTGTTGATTTAGGTGGGGGAATGGGAATTTCTTACAGTGATAAAATTAAAAAGCTTGATTATAAAAAGTATAACTCAGCGATTAAAAATTTTTTGAGAAAACATGATACAAAAATTATTTTTGAACCAGGTAGATCAATAATTGGTAATACAGGAACTTTGATATCTAAAATAATTTACATTAAGGATGGTGGGACTAAAAAATTTATTATTTTAGATGCTGCAATGAATGATCTTATGAGACCGGCTTTATATGGAGCAGTTCATAAAATCTTACCTGTTAATAAATCAAATAGTATTTCAAGATATATTTATGAATTTGTAGGTCCTATTTGTGAAAGCACAGATAAATTTGTAACTTTAAAAAAATTTCAAAAACTAAAAGAAGAAGATTTTGTGGCCATATGTGATGTTGGAGCCTATGGTATGTCTCTAAGTTCTAATTATAATCTTAGACCAAAAGCTGTTGAATTACTGGTAAAAGGAAGAAAAATTAAAATTATTAAAAATAGACAAAAGCATTCAGATTTAATTTAGCTTTTGACAAAAATGATCAGAAATTTATTATTTTCAATATTTTTTTTTACAGGAATAATTATTATTTCAATAATATTTTTACCTGCATTACTTTTACCAAGAAAAATTACCTTGCTTGGAGGAAAATTAATGGGTTATTGGGCTGAGTTTTGTTTAAAAGTTTTTCTATCAGTAAAAATTATTATTAAAGGTAAGGAAAACATTATAACTAAACAAAAATTTTTCATTGCGGCCTCCCACCAATCTATGTTTGAAACCTTTTACTTACAAACTGTTTTCAATTCACCAGTATTTATTTTAAAAAAAGAGTTACTGAGAATTCCAATCTTTGGATGGTACCTAAAAAAAATTGGGTCTATCTCAATAAATAGAAACAAGGTCAGTAGAGACAATTTAGGATTTTTTGACGATATTTTAAGTATAGTAAATAATAGCGATAGACCATTGATAATTTTTCCTCAAGGTACACGAGTTTTACCCGAAGAACGTCCTTCCTTTAAAAAAGGAGCAACGAGAATTTATCAAGAGCTAAATATAGCTTGCCAACCCGTAGCAGTTAATTCTGGCTACGTATGGCCAAAAAAAGGTAAAAAAAATAGTCATAAAACAATAACAGTTTCCATTTTAACATCTGTAAATGCTGGAATGGATAAAGAAAGTTTTTTACAGATTTTAGAGAATAAAATTTATAATGAACTCGATTTGTTGAGTTAACCTTTCATTGGCATAACAACATAAATACTATCAAAATCACCTGGATCTTTTATTAAAGCTGGTGAGCCTGTATCATTAAAAAATATTTCTACTTTTTCTCCATTTAATTGTGATGCTACATCTATTAGATATCTAGAGTTAAAACTAATTTCTAAATCGTGATCAAATTTTGCGTTTAAGGTCTCCTTACCATCACCACTGTTAGCATTATTAACTGATAAATTTAATGTATCTTTTGATAAACTAAATTTTACTCCATCTTTTTTATCTAATGAAACAGATGCTACCCTATCAACAGAATTTAAAAATAATTTTAAATCTATTTCTAATTTTTTTTGATTATTTTTGGGTATTACTTGAATGTAATTCGGAAATTTACCATCTATAAGTTTTGATATTAATATACTGTTATTTAATTCAAATTTAATTTTAGATTTAACATTTGAAACCTTTACGTTACCATCATAGCTATCCAAAAGAGAACATAGCTGAAATATTGTTTTTTTTGGTAATATTATTGGATCAAAATCAATTTTTTCTTCTAATCTGATTTTAGAAATAGACATCCGATGACTGTCGGTTGCTACAGCTGTAAGATAATTTTTATCTTCTACCTCTGTTTGATGAAAATAAATTCCACTTAAGTAATGTCTTGTTTCGTCATTAGAAACTGAAAATTTACATTTATTTAATAATTTCAAAAGTTGTTTAGATTTAATAACAAATTCATTTTGATTAAAATTTTCATCTGTAAGAGGAAACTCTGATGGACTAAGGCAATTTAGGTTAAAAATAGATTTCTCAGACTCTAAATGAAGTTTGCTTGTTTCATTTAAAGTTAAATTAATTTTTTTCCCAGAGGATAACTTTCTTACAATATCATATATGGTCGATGATACAGTTGTAGTTTTTCCTTCCTCTAATATTTCCACATTATTTATTTTGTGTATAAAAATTAAATCTAGATCTGTTGCAGTTATTATTAAATTTGAATTATTTGCGTCTATTAAAATATTAGATAAAATTGGTAGAGTACTTCTCTTTTCTATAACACCCTGACAATAATTGAGTGCTTGCTGAAGGTCTTGTTGATTAACGTTAAATTTCATTATCTTTATTATTATATAATATTTGACTTTTTAATTTATTAATATTGTCAACCATCTCTGGATCTTTTTCTTTAATTTTTTCAATAGTTTTAACAGAATGTATTATTGTTGTATGGTCTCTGTTTGAAAATTCTCTTCCAATTTCAGGTAATGATTTTGAAGTAAGAATTTTAGTTAAATATATTGCTGTTTGTCTAGGTCTAACTAGATACCTTGATCTTCTCGAAGACAACATCTCATTTTTACTAATTTTGAAAAACTTACACACTACCGTTTGAATTAAATCAATAGTGACCTTGTTCTCAGATATATTTAATAAATCCTTCAGAACTACTTTGGTTTCAGCTAAATTTACGACTTTTTCATAAATTCTTGAGAAAGAAACCACCCTATTAATTGCTCCAACTAGCTCTCTTATACTACCTTTAATTTCAGTGCTTATAAAATCTTGTATGTCTTTTGAAATCTGTAATTGATTTAAATATATAATATTTAGTTCTTCTGTTTTTTTTTGAACAATTTTTTTTCTTAATTCTAAGTCTGGTTTTTGAATATCAACTACTAATCCACCTGAAAATCTAGATTTAATTCTTTCTTGAATTCTTGATAATTTGTTTGGAGGTCTATCAGCAGATACAATTATCTGAGAACCTTTATCTAATAGAGCATTAAAGGTATGGAAAAATTCTTCTTGCATGGCCTCTTTACCACTTATGAATTGAATATCGTCAATTAACAATATATCTGTATTTCTGAAGAATTCTTTAAACTTTACCATATCATTTGATTTAATTGATTTTACAAATTGATACATAAAACGTTCTGCTGAAATAAACATAACTTTATTGTTTTTTTTTAACTCAAAACCAATAGAATTTAACAGGTGTGTTTTGCCCATTCCAACACCACCATAAATGTAAAGTGGGTTGTAATGCGAAATATTTTCTGAAACCTTTAGTGATGCCTCATAAGCCAACTTATTACTTGATCCCGTAATAAAATTATCAAATCGTTTATTAGGATCAATTCGATTATATTGTAAATAAGAGTCTTTAATAAAGGAAACATTCTCTTTTAAATTACCTTCTTTTAATTCATCATTAGTCTTAACAGAATGCTCTGGTTCAACTATTTTAAATTCAATTCTTACAATATCCTTTTTATAAGTTTTTATAATTTGCAAAATTTGATCTAAATATCTTGATGTTATCCAGTCTCTAATAAATCTAGTTGGTACGGATAACAATATATAATTATTAAATTCTTCTATAAATGAAATTTTTTTTAACCAACTTTCATAAACTTCGGATCCTAATTTATCTTTCATATCGGCTTGGACCAGTCTCCATTCAAAGCTGTTCGACTTAAAATTGTCTATATTTTGATTACTAGTAAGTTTATTCATAAATTTGGAAAGGACTTAGTTAGAACTGATTTAAAATAATTTGCAACAAGTTAATAAAAAATTTAAAAAAAAAATAAAATCTAGGATTGTGAATTTAGATGACGCCTAGTCATAGTTGAATTTTATTTTATTTCAAAGAAATAGAAATTAAAATTTTAAATTGAATCAAACCATAATTGAATCAAATATAGATTGAATTTATATAGAAGAAAAATTTACCAAATCTAAATATAGTAAAACAAGATGATATTTATGCAGATAGTGTACTTACTAAGGGTTGTTTAATAAAATAAGATTTTTTTTAACGCTTAGATTGTAGAAATCTTTTTTGTTATCCTGGAAACATTTCTAGAAGCATTTTGTTTCTTTATAATTCCTGTCTTGGCAATCTTCAATAGTTCTGAATTAAGCTTAGGCAAAAATTTTAGAGCTTCGTCTTTCTTTTTTTCTTCAATTAAAATATTCATTTTCTTTAAAGCGTTACGAAATCTACTTTTTCTTGCTTTATTGACTACTGTTTGCTTAGAAATTCTTCGGATTCTCTTAATTGCTGATTTTGTGTTTGCCATCTGCACGGGGTATAACTTGAGAATTTATAGTGGTCAACATAATATTTTACTATTTTTGGCAAGAATCACAAAAAAAAGTTGATCTATTTGATACAATTTTTTTTTTTACAATACCTAAACATCCAGTAGCTTTGCATCCGTTTCCCTCTTGCTGATAAACCTTAAACTCTTTTTGATAACCACCTAATGTTCCGGATATATCTTGAAAATTTCTAATACTGGACCCTCCTTTAATTATTGCTCTATGTAAAATTTTTTTAGAATTCAAGATAATTTTTTTACATTCGTTTTTAGTTAATAATTTTACCTGCTTAAATGGATCAATTTTGGATAAAAATAATATTTCACTAGCATATATATTACCAATTCCTGAAACAAATCTTTGATCCAGTAAAAAACTTTTAATATCTTTGCTTTTATCTTTAAAAAAACCTGTCACATAATTTAAATCAAATTTTTTATCAAATGGTTCTGGGCCCAAATGTTTAAATCTTTCATTTAAAGCATTTTTATTTTGAATTAATTGAAAAAAACCGAAACGTCTTGGGTCATTGTAAATTACTTTAAAATTATCAAATTCAAACACAACATGATTATGTTTTTTAGGAAGTATTGGCGATTGATAAAAACTAGTATTTGTGAATTTCGACAGTTTAAGCTTATCAACAATGTGGATTGTGCCTGACATACCTAAATGAATCAAACAATAATCCCCTTCCCAAAATTGTATTATTAAATATTTTGAAAATCTATCTACTTTAATTATTTTTTTATTTTTAATATAACTTTTAAAATTATTTGGTATTAAAAATCGTAGATTTTTATTTCTTATTATTACTTTTTTCACCCTTTTTTTATTAATTTTTTTATTTAAGGATTGTCTAACAATTTCTACTTCTGGTAATTCTGGCATTTCACACTATATTCAATATATAATTTTTTATGCAACAATATCTTCAAAATAAAAAAGGGCTAGTAGAGGGTGTATTTGATCAAGTCTATGACAGTTATGATTTGATGAATGACTTTATGTCACTAGGTATACATAGGCTTTGGAAAAAAAGTCTAATTAATATGATGGGCCCATCTGTTAATAAAAAATTGGTGGATGTTGCTTGTGGCACTGGTGATATTGGTAAACTTTTTTTAGACAAAACTGATAATAGATCAAAAGTTACATCTATTGATCCTAATAAAAAAATGATTAGCCAAGGTAAAAATAAATTATCAAAATATAAAAGTATTGAATGGATTACTGCCCCAGCTGAAAAATTGCCATTAACTGACAACTCTTTTGACTACTATACAATCAGTTTTGGTCTGAGAAATACAAAAAATTTAGATCTGGCACTTTATGAAGCTTACAGGGTTTTAAAGCCTGGTGGTCGTTATTTGTGCTTAGAATTCTCTAAAATCCAAAACACAAATATAAATTTAATTTATAAAAATTACTCAAAGTTAATTCCCATGATTGGCCAATTCATAGTAGGGGAAAAAGAACCTTATGAATATTTGGTAAAAAGTATTGAGCAGTTCATTAATCAAGAGGAATTAATTGAGTTAATGCAAAAACATAAATTTCAAAAATGCTCTTATAGAAATTTTTCTAATGGTATTGTTTCAATTCATAGTGGTTGGAAAATTTAATGATTAGAAAATTAATTACTCTGTTCAAATTAGGAAGAAAAATTGCAAAATCAGATATACTTTCAATTACATCAAAGTTTAAAAAACCTCCACTAGCTTTAACTATTTTATTTAAAATATTATCTTTTTCATTCCAAAATAAAGAGAGTTGTGATTTGGATAAAGATGAGGGAGATAGACTTTCTAGATCACTAGAGTCAATGGGTACTACTTTTATAAAACTTGGCCAATTTCTAGCCACTAGACCTGATATCATTGGTGAAGAACTTTCTAAAAAACTTGAAAATCTTCAAGATCGTTTACCACCATTTTCAATAAATGAGGCAAAACAAATCATTAAAAATGATCTTGGAGAAGAATCTTTTAATACTATAATAGATTTAAGTGAGCCTGTTGCTGCAGCATCTATTGCTCAAGTGCATAAAGCAAAAATTAATGACAATGGAACAATTAAAGATGTTGCCATAAAAATTTTAAGACCAGATATAAAAAAAATATTTAATGAAGAAATTGATGCAATGATGTTGTTTGCATTTATAGTGGAGTCTTTTGTAAAAAAAACAAAAAGATTAAAATTAATAGAAGTTGTTTTTTTATTAAAAGAGATAACAAATCTTGAAATGGATTTAAGGTTTGAGGCTGCAGCTGCTAACGAATATGCTGAGAATACAAAGAATGATGCTGGATTTAAAGTCCCAATGATTTATTGGAATTTTACTAGTGAAAATGTAATGACTCTGGATTGGATTGATGGAGTTTCAATAAGAGAAACTGAAGAATTGAAAAAAAGAAATTTAGATACTAGTAAAATAGCAGAAGATATTATTCAACATTTTCTAAGACACGCCGTAAGAGATGGCTTTTTTCATGCAGATATGCATCAAGGAAATATTTTCATTAACGATAGTGGTCAAATTGCACCAATAGATTTTGGTATAATGGGCAGGCTAGATAAAGTTAGTAAGAGATTTCTGGCAGAAATTTTATTTGGTTTTATTCAAAGGGATTACCGTAAGGTTGCTGAAGTACACTTAATAGCTGGGTTAGTTCCAAAAGATGTTCCAATAGACGACTTGGCTCAAGCGTTAAGATCAATAGGAGAGCCCATTTTTGGACAAGAGGTAAAAGATATTTCGGGTGGAAAATTATTAAAACAACTCTTTGATGTGACAGAAAAATTTAACATGCAAACTCAACCACAGTTATTAATGCTACAAAAAACAATGGTTGTAGTTGAGGGTGTTGCAAGAAAATTAAATCCAAGTACAAATATATGGACGACTTCTAAACCTGTGCTTGAGACTTGGTTGAGAGAAACAAAAGATCCAATTACAAATTTAAATGAGACATTAAAGAGTACTTCTGAGGTACTTAAGCGACTACCAGAATTTCCTGAGATTATGGATAAAGCTAATCAAGCTTTAACGTTTTTAGCTAGCGGACAAATCCCTCAGAATTCAAACTCCTATACTGCTTTAAATGATAAAAAAGCAGAAATGAATACTTTTAGAAATCAGTCTATTATTGGTTTATTACTACTTGTAATTTTTGGACTTATAGTATTTTAATTCTCGAAATGAAAAATCTATTAAACAAAAAAATTTTATTTATCATATGTGGTGGAATTTCTGCCTACAAAAGTCTTGAGACAATTAGATTTTTCAAAAAAAATGGTGCAGAAATCAAAACTATACTTACTGCAAGTGCAAAAGAATTTGTAACACCTCTTTCAATTACTGCACTATCTCAAGGCAAAGTTTATAGTGAATTATTCAGTGTCGAAAACGAAACTGAAATGGACCATATTTCGCTTTCCAGATGGGCTGATGTAATTGTTATTGCTCCTGCAACTGCAAATACTATCTCAAAGCTGGCTCAGGGCACTACTGACGATCTTGCTTCAACTGTTGTTCTGGCTTCAGATAAAAGTATTTATTTAGCTCCAGCAATGAACGTGAGGATGTGGGAACATCAAACTACCAAATTAAATTTAAAAAAATTGAAAGATTATGGTTATAAATTAATTGGACCTGAAATTGGTGATATGGCCTGTGGAGAATATGGTGAAGGCAAAATGTCTGATCCAAAGAAAATTGCTGAAGAGATTGATCATTTTTTTTTAAATAAGAAAAGAAATAAAAATTTTAAAGCTTTAGTTACAGCAGGTCCTACTAATGAATATATTGATCCTGTAAGATTTATAACCAATAAGTCTAGTGGCAAACAAGGTTATGAGATTGCAAAATCTCTCTCTAAAAAAGGTTTTGATACAACACTAGTTTCTGGTCCAACTAACTTAGAAATTGATGATGATATTAATCTAGTTAAGGTTGAAACTGCAGAAGAAATGTTTCTTGCAACTCAAAAAAGTTTACCAACTGACGTAGCAATTTTTACTGCTGCTGTAGCTGATTTTAAGTTACAAAAAAAGTTTACAAATAAAATTAAAAAACAAGAGACATTAAATTTAAATCTTGAAAAAAACGTCGATATTTTAAATTACGTTTCTAATCATAATTCAATGAGGCCAAGTCTTGTTATTGGTTTTGCAGCTGAAACTAATAACCATGAAAAAAATGCAGAAGAAAAGTTAAATAAAAAAAATTGTGACTGGATAATTTCAAATGATGTTGCAAATAAAAATATAGGATTTAATTCTGATTTTAATGAAGTAACTATTCACTACAAAAATAAAAAAATAAATAACGAAAAACTCTTTTATAAAAAAAAGTCTGAAATATCTGATGAAATAGTTGATAGAATTATTGATCAATTAAATTAATGGCAAAAGTTCTAATCAAAAAATTAGCTTCATCTGTTCAATTACCTGCTTATAAAACTAGTGGAGCTTCAGGGATGGATTTGATGGCTTTTATTGCTGAGCCAATAATTCTTAAACCACAATCTTCATGTTTAGTACCAACGGGTATTTCTGTTGCTTTTTCAGAAGAATTTGAAATACAAATAAGGCCAAGATCTGGTTTAGCAGCTAAAAATAATATTGGCGTGTTAAACACTCCTGGGACAATTGACAGTGATTACAGGGGTGAAATAAAAGTTATTATTTTTAACCATGGAAATAAAGAATTTATAATCAATAATAATGATAGAATAGCTCAAATGATTTTAACACCGGTTGTTAAAATGGAATTAGAAGAAATAGAAAGTTTGCCAGAAACAATTAGAGGAGAGGGTGGATTTGGCTCAACAGGAAAATGAGCAAAAAATTAAATAAAAAAGAAATTGAAAAATTCTCTCGTCAAATTATTTTAAGAAATGTTGGTGCGTTAGGTCAGAAAAAAATTCAAGAAGCTAAAGTTTTAATTATTGGTATGGGGGGCTTAGGTTGTCCAGCTGCAGAATTTTTAACACGATCAGGAATTGGAACACTAGGTCTTGCAGACCATGATAAAGTTGGTTTATCAAATATACATCGACAAATTTTGTATTCTGAGAAAGATATTAATAAATCAAAAGTTAAAATTTCAAAAAAAAAGTTGAATGAAATAAATCCAAAAACAAGGATAAATATTTTTGATTACAAACTAGATAAAATTAAATTAAATAAAATTATCAAAGATTACGATTATATTATTGATGGCACAGACAACTTTGAAAGTAAGTTTCTAATCAATGATTTGAGTTTAAAGTATAAAAAATTTCTTGTAGCTGGTGCTATAAGTAAGTTTAATGGTCATATTTTCAATTTTGATTTTAAAATTAAAAACAATCCTAGTTTAAGAGATTTTTATCAGGAAGATGTTCTTACCAATGATATTTTAAATTGTGAGTATGATGGAATTTTAGGTACAGTAGCAGGAATTGTTGGCACAATGCAAGCAAACGAAATTTTAAAAAAAATTCTTAATATTGGTCAAAATTTAAACCGATTTGTTTTAATTCTAGATTTACTAAATTTAAGTGTAAGAAGAGTAAAATTAACGAAAAGAAAATAATGATTTTCAAAATTAAAAAAATTTCTATATTGCTTTGTTTATTATTTTACTGCTCGATCAGCTCTGCAAATGAAATATTTGTATCCTTAAAGAAAAGCAAAGTTAATGTTCGTTATGGTCCAAGTTTTGACTCAGATGTTAAGTATGTTTATAAAAAAATAAATCTTCCCATAAAACAAATAGATAAAAAAGAAAACTTTAGAAGAATAATTGACTTAAAGAATAATAGTGGTTGGATACACGTTTCACAATTAAAAAAAATTAATTCAGTTATTGCTACTAACAATAAAATTTTATTTAAAAAACCTACATCATTTGCAAAACCCATAGCATTAATAAGAAAGGGAAGGTTATTAATTGTTAAAAAATGTGAAAAAAATTGGTGTGAAATAAAAACTGATAATTTTAATGGATGGATTAAAACAGAGGATCTTTGGGGTTTAACTAACTAAAATCTTCAGACAAAGAACCTATATTTTCTTTGCTTAATTTAGTGGTGTGAGAGTATTCTTTGTGATTTATTCCAAGTTCAATATTAACATCACTTGATTTAAACTTTTGGATTTGTTCATCCGTAAAATTAAAATGTATAAATTGAACTGAAGAAGCCTTACCCTCAGCAGAAGTTCTGTCAACGTCCGCTTCGGGAATAGCTTTAACAGTCTCACCATTTATCTTCATAAATACCATTTCTTCAATTCCACCAACCTTACCTAAAAAAGCCCCTCTAGATATAGGGTTATCTATTTCAAACATAAGAGTAGCTGTTAACTCTTTTCCATTTGGAATTAATGGATTGTAAGCAATTAGCTCATCATGCAGCTGTTCATCTCCACCTTTTTCAATATAAAGCATTTCTTGAACTTGAGCTAACATAGTCTCATAGCTTTCAAAATAAAATGTAGCGTAAGGTCCTAGTGCAATTCTTCGATTTTTTTTAAAGTTAACAATATTTTTTCTTAATTCTTTTCTGTCTTTTATATATGCATCAAGTGGCATTATATCAGATTTTTGTATCTCTCTTTTTTCTTTGGGCATAATTACAATTTATAACTTTTTGCTATAAGTTCTATAGGATGTAGTGCCTCATCGTTAGAAATATTTGTATCAACTTCTAATTGTTTTAAATGCTTTCCAGCTAAAGGGCAGTCAGATGCCATATACTTATTATTTTTATTTTTTATTTGTCTTGCTGTTGGTCTCCCAACTTTATTTGCTAAATCATGTGTTTCCTTCATCACTCCAAAAGTTCCGCCGTGGCCAGCACATCTTTCGACAACATCGATTTTTACATTTGGTATATTTTTTAACATATCTCTAGCCTTGATACCCATGTTTTGAGCTCTTGCATGACACGCATGGTGAACTGTAACACCACCATCAATTTCCTCTAATCCTTCGGCCAATCCCTCTTTATTAGCGATATCAACCACATACTCGTCAATATCCATTACATTTGAAGACAATTTTTTTACATTTTCACTTTCAGGTAATAACAAGGGCCATTCAAATTTTAACATCAAGCCACAGCTTGCTGTTAAAGTTATTACTTTGTAACCTTTATCAATCCATTCAATTAAATCTTTTGATACTTTTTTGGCTTGTTCAACTACTTTTGGAAGATCTGCCTGTTCCAAGAAAGGCATTCCACAACATCCTGGGTAAGCTTCTTGAACTTCCACACCATTTTTTTTTAAAACTTTTAATGCAGCTACGCCTGTATTTTTTTTATTAAAATTTACAAAACATGTAGAATATATTACAACTTTTCTGTTTTTGTTGATTACATCATACGTAATTTTATCATTATTCTTTTTAAAAAAATTTGAAAAAGTCTCTGAGTTATATTTTGGTAACTGCACTCTTTTATCTATACCAGATATGAATTCTAAAATTTTTCTTATAAACTTATTTTTAATATTTGATGCCCAATTTACAAGTTTAGAGAACATAACCCCAATTTTTGCGTTTCTATCAATTTTAGCTAATTGAGTAGGTACACTTGGTAGTTTTCCTAACTTCTTCTGCGCAGTCCTATATCTCAGCATTAAGTGAGGAAAATCTAAATCAAAGTCATGAGGAGGAACATATGGGCACTTAGTCATAAAACACATATCACATAAAGTACATGCATCTACAACTGGAGCAAATTGATCACTGGATAAACTTTCAACGTCTTCATCTTTAGACTCATCAATCATATCAAATAGCTTTGGAAAAGAGTCACAAAGATTAAAGCATCTTCTGCAACCATGACAGATATCAAATACTCTTCTCATTTCTGAATCTAATTTTTCAGGATTTAAAAAATCAGGGTGCTCAAAATCAATTGGATGTCTAGTTGGTGCATCTAAGCTACCTTCTTTGCTCATAATTTTTGAATTTTTATTTGGATTTTTAGTGGACAAGTTAATGTCCACTAAACGAATTAATTAGCTAATAGACTCTAAAGTTTTTTGGAATTTACCAGCATGAGATTTTTCAGCTTTTGCTAAAGTTTCAAACCAGTCAGCAATTTCTTCAAAACCTTCTTCTCTAGCTGTTTTGGCCATACCTGGGTACATATCAGTGTACTCATGTGTTTCACCTTGAACAGCTGATGCTAAATTTGCTTTAGTTTCACCAATTGGCATACCAGTTCCAGGATCTCCAACTTCCTCTAAATACTCTAGATGACCATGTGCGTGACCTGTCTCACCTTCGGCAGTTGATCTAAAAACTGTAGCAACATCATTGTATCCTTCGATGTCAGCCTTTTGTGCGAAGTATAGATATCTTCTGTTTGCTTGACTTTCGCCAGCAAAAGCCTCCTTTAAATTTTCTTCTGTTTTACTTCCTTTTAATGACATTTTATTCTCCTTAATTTAGTAATTATTTAAGATATAATACTTCTAAAGTGATTGTCAACAGTTTAGAATAATTATAATTTATAATTTAAGTAATTGATTTTATTAAATTAATTTTGATTTTGATTATCACTCGCAACTCTAACTAGAACTTCCACTGAGTTGATTTTTTTTCCAGTGATATTATTTTTAACATTCACATTTTCTATTTCATTTTCATCACAGTCTATTAATTGATGGGTATCTTCATCATAAAAATGGTGATGAACAGTTGTGTTAGTATCAAAGTAGCTTTTGTCTGAGTTTATTGATATCTCCTTTAAATATCCCTTTTTTTGTAAGGCATGAACAGTGTTATAAACTGTTGCGAGAGATATTTTTTCGTTTAGCTCTTCAGATATTTTTTTAACAAGATCATTAATCGTAAAGTGAAAAGTTTTATCTCTGTTGAACAAAACCTCACAAATTTTAACCCTTTGCTTTGTAGGTCTGAGCCCAGTTTCTCTTAATTTTTCAATAAAATTGAAGTTTTTTGTCATATTTCTTTATAATAATTCTAAACTAAGAATAAATTGTATTGTTTTATTATATTATATTATCATTAAATCAAGTAATAAGGGAACTCAATTTTTATGAAAAAAAACTCCTATAGCTATGATGACCTTATTACTTGCGGAAATGGTGGTCTTTTTGGCCCTGGTAATGCTAAATTACCCCTTCCGCCAATGCTAATGTTTGATAGAATAACAGAGATTAACGACAATAACGGGACCTTTAACAAGGGATCTTTAAAGGCTGAGCTAGATATTAAAGATGATCTTTGGTTCTTTGATTGTCATTTTAAATCTGACCCCGTTATGCCTGGTTGCTTAGGGTTGGACGCTATGTGGCAACTAGTAGGTTTTTACCTAGGTTGGCTAGGAAATCCTGGCAAGGGTAGAGCACTAGGTGTTGGAGCAGTAAAATTTACTGGTGAAGTTTTACAAAGTGTAAAAAATGTAAGGTATGAAATAGATATGAAAAAAATTATGTCACCAGGAGGCACAACTGTTGGTCTTGCTAATGGGGTAGTTTTTGCAGATGATAAAAAAATATACTCAGCAGATAGTTTAAAAGTAGGATTGTTTAAATAATGAGAAGAGTAGTAATTACAGGTTTGGGCGTTGTTTCATGCTTGGGTAACAATCAAGAAGAAGTAAATCAGTCATTATTGAAAACAAAGTCTGGAATATCTTTTAGTGAAGAATATAAAGAGCACAATTTAAAAAGTCATGTACATGGTAAGCCAAACATAAAACTTGAAGATCATATTGATAGAAAAACAATAAGATTCATGGGTTCTGGTTCGGCTTATAACTATATTGCAATGAAGGAAGCTATTGAAGACTCTGGATTAGAGGACAGTGAAGTAAGTAATTTTAAAACAGGAATTATAATGGGTTCAGGTGGACCCTCAATTGAAAATGTAATTCTAGCCGCTGATAAGACTAGAGCTAAAACTCCAAAATTAATGGGACCATTCATTGTCCCGAGAACCATGGCTAGTACAGCATCAGCTACACTTGCTGTTCCATTTAAAATTAAAGGGACAAACTACACAATGAGTTCTGCTTGTGCAACAAGTGGCCACTGTATTGGAAACTCAATGGAATTAATTCAAATGGGAAAACAAGATGTTGTTTTTGCAGGAGGTAGTGAAGAGATACACTGGGCGATGACTGCAATGTTTGATGCCATGACAGCTTTATCTTCAAAGTATAATGATACACCAGAGACTGCATCAAGAGCATATGATAAAACTAGAGATGGTTTCGTAATCGCTGGTGGTGGTGGAGTATTAGTGCTTGAAGAATACGAACATGCTAAGGCAAGGGGAGCTAAAATATACGCGGAATTAACTGGTTATGGGGCAACTTCAGATGGATACGATATGGTGGCTCCATCAGGGGAAGGAGCGGTACGTTGTATGAAGATGGCCATGGCAACATCTAAAAACAAAATTGATTATATAAATACTCATGGAACATCTACTCCAGTTGGGGACATTACAGAATTAAATGCTGTAAAAGAAGCTTTTGGAAATGAAATTCCAAAAATTAGTTCAACAAAATCTTTGTCAGGTCATCCTTTGGGAGCCGCATCCGTTCATGAAGCGATCTATTGTTTAATTATGATGAAAAATAATTTTATAGCAGGGTCTGCTAATATTAATGAAATGGATGACGAAGCTAAAAAATTTCCAATAGTTGCTAAAACTGAGACAGACGTAACTTTAAATACAGTAATGTCTAATAGTTTTGGTTTTGGTGGAACCAATGCTGCTTTAATTTTTGAGAAAGTTTAATCATGAGTTTAATGAAAGGTAAAAAAGGATTGGTAATGGGAGTTGCCAATGAAAGGTCCATTGCTTGGGGTATTTCACAAAAACTTGCTGAAGCTGGAGCAGAACTTGCATTTACTTACCTTGGTGATGCTTTAAAAAAAAGAGTAGTTCCTCTAGCAGAAAAATTAAATTCAAAAGTCACTTTTAGCTGTGATGTAGAAAAAAAAGATGATGTAACAAAATTGTTTGAAGATGTTAAATCTAAGTGGGGTCAGATTGATTTTGTTGTTCATGCAATAGCATTTTCTGATAAATCAGAATTATCTGGAGAGTATTTAAACACAACTAGAGAAAATTTCTTAAGAAGTATGTTGATTTCATGCTTTTCTTTTACTGAAGTTGCTAAAGAGGCGTCTAGGGTAATGAAAGAGGGTGGAAGCTTGATCACTTTGAGCTATGAAGCAAACAAAGCTATTCCAAATTATAATGTAATGGGTGTATGTAAGGCAGCTTTAGAATCTAGTGTTAAATATTTAGCGAGAGATCTGGGTGCTAAAGGTATGAGGGTAAACGCTATTAGTGCTGGACCTATTAAAACACTAGCAGCTTCTGCTATCGGTGATGCAAAATTTTTATATAAATGGAATGAAGACCATTCTTTATTGAAGAGAAACGTAGATATTCATGATGTCGGGAATTCAGCATTATACTTGCTAAGTGACCTTGCAAAAGGTGTTACTGGTGAAATTCATTATGTTGATGCTGGATATAACAAGGTTGGCATGCCGGATCCAAAAAATATGAAATAGATAAGAATAATTGAAATATTTTTAAATGACTAAATTTTTAAAAAAAAATATATTATTCTTTTTTTTAATAATTGCCTTTTTACATACTACCAATTTTTTTTATAATTCTTTTTCAATTTTAAATCGCAGTTATGAAGAAAGAATGATTAAATCTTATGGATACTGTGAAAAGGAGTCTTACGGTTTTATAAAAAAATCTTATGATATTGTTAAAAATGATAATTTATT
>CACHUY010000022.1 GCA_902583295.1 uncultured Pelagibacteraceae bacterium
CATTGAAGTTGAAAATCCTAATGTTGAATTTATCAAGCCATGTAACATGTGTCCTCATATGAAAAAAATTACTCTTCCAAAAATTTTAGATTGTTTAGAAAATGAAACAGGTGAAATTATTATGGATAAAGAGACTATCGAGAAAGCAAGAATTTCAGTAGAGAAAATGACAGCTATCGGCAGATAATAAGTGTCAAAAATTAAACTTAGTAAAGAATTTATTCGCAATACCGTTAAACTAGCATTAAATGAGGATCTTTATCCTTCTGGGGATATAACTTCAAGTTTAGTTAAAAATTATAAAATTATAACCGTTAAACTTTTATCAAATCAAAATGGAATTATTGGTGGATTGTTGTTTGCTAAACAAGCTTTTGCACTAATTGATAGTAAAATTAAATTCATAATCAAAAAGAAAGATGGCTCAAAGATAAAAAAAGGTTCTTTAGTTGCTTTAATAAAAGGAAATGCAAAAAATATATTGATAGCTGAAAGAGTTGCATTAAATTTTTTGTCTCACATTTCTGGTATAGCTACAAAGACCAATGCATTTGTAAAGCTAGCTGGAAATAAAACTAAAATTTGTTGTACAAGAAAAACAATTCCAAATTTAAGAGTAATTCAAAAATATGCAGTTAAGTTAGGAGGTGGAACAAATCACCGATTTAATTTAAGTGATGAATATTTAATTAAAGACAATCATATAGCAAGTTCAGACCTGAGAAGTTTAGTCACTAAAGCTATCAAAAATAAAAAAGGAAGAAAAATTACTGTCGAAGTGGATAGTCTAAATCAACTTAAATCAATAATGGGGCTTAAATTTAACACTGTTTTATTTGATAATATGAGTATTAAAAGTTTGAAAGAAGGCGTTAAAATCTCTAACAAATATTACGAAACTGAAGCTTCAGGAAATATAAGTTTAAAAACAGTTAAATCTGTTGCGTCAACGGGTGTAAATAGAATTTCTGTAGGATGTATCACTCATAGCGCTGAAGCAGTTGATCTAAAATTAGAAATTTAAGATACAAATTTAGAAAGATCCGGTTTGAAATAATTTGGTCCTTTCATTACTTTACCTGCATCATTGTAAATGGGTTTTCCATTTTCATCTAACTTACTCATGTTTGAATTTTGAACCTCTTCGAAACATTTATCCAAGTCAATTCCAAATGCGTGCCCTGCCCCATAAGTAACATACAAAATATCGGTTAAAGCATCAGCTACCTCTAATAAATCATTTTTACTCATAGCATCTTTTAGTTCTTCTAATTCCTCTTTGATAAGATCTATCCTTAATTTATTGATTTTGTCTGTACTAAATGAAGGCTCTGTTTTGACTTCTTGGCCAAAAGTTTTCATGAAAGTTCCTACTTTGCTAAAATTCGACATATTGCTCCTGTATGTTTTTAATAATTTATTGTATATTTATAATTATTTGTAACTTAGAAATTAATCAATGAAATTAAGAAAAGAATTCGATAGCATTGGAAGTGTCAATGTTCCTAATGATAAGTTGTGGGGAGCATCTACTCAAAGGTCAAATAAATTTTTTAATATTGGCAAAATTTTAGTAAATATTTCTATCATTAAATCTATTGCGATCATTAAAAGATCTGCAGCAATAGTTCATGCAAAAGACAAATTAATCGACAAAAAAATTTCTAAAGCAATTATTAGAGCTTCGGATGAGGTAATTAAAGGTAAGTTAGATGATAATTTCCCACTAAAAGTCTGGCAAACAGGTTCTGGAACACAAACAAATATGAATGTAAATGAAGTTATTGCTAATCGTGCGATAGAAATGATGGGTGGAAAAAAAGGATCAAAGAAACCTGTTCATCCAAATGATCATGTAAACAAATCACAATCTACAAATGATGTTTTTCCAACTGCAATGCATATTTCTGTTGCAAAAGAAACGTTAATTAAATTGTTGCCGAACTTGAGGATTTTAGAGAAAGAATTAAATAGAAAATCTAAAGAATTCAAAAATATAGTAAAAGTTGGGCGTACACATCTTCAAGATGCAACTCCTCTTTCTTTAGGTCAAGAGTTTTCAGGATATCACACTCAAGTTAAAAAAAGTATCGAAAGAATTGAATTTGCCTTAAAGGAAATTTTTTTTCTTGCTCAAGGCGGAACAGCGGTTGGAACAGGAATAAATTCTAAAAAAAAATTTGATAAAAAAATAGTAAAAGAGATAGCAAAATATACAAAAATAAAATTTAAACCTGCACCAAATAAATTTGCTGAACTTGCTGCGCATGATGCGATAGTTAATTTTTCTGGAACTTTGAATACTTGTGCAGTAGCTTTAATGAAAATATCTAATGATATTAGATTTCTAGGTTCAGGTCCGAGAGCTGGTTATGGAGAACTAATACTACCAGAAAATGAGCCCGGTTCATCAATTATGCCAGGTAAAGTAAACCCAACTCAATGTGAAGCTGTTACGATGGTTTGTGTAAAAGTTATTGGAAACCACACTGGCATAACAATGGCTGGATCTCATGGTCATTTTGAATTGAATGTTTTTAAGCCTTTAATTGCACATAATATTTTGCAATCGATAGATCTAATAGCTGACAGTACCAAAAATTTTGCTATTTATTGTGTTAAGGGAATTAAAGCGAATAAAAAGAAAATTCAGGAACACTTAGATAATTCTTTAATGCTTGTTACGGCACTTGCACCTCATATTGGCTACGACAATGCTGCCAAAATAGCAAAGACAGCACTAAAAAATAATACTACTCTTAAATATGAAACATTAAAAACAGGGCTAATTACAGAAAAAGATTATAAAAAAATAGTTGATCCTAAAAAGATGATCTATCCTGAGTAAAATTTTAGTAAATCATTAATCATATTTTTTAAAAATATTTTATTTTGCCTACTTGAACCACGAAAATATATATTATTTAAGTTACTGTTAACTTTTTGATTATATTTTCCATCAATCATAATACCATTAAGAATTATTGCTTTTTCATTAAATGAATAAGAAAAATTAAAATCGATTGTTTTTATGTTTTTTCTATAATTTTTAGGTGTTAGTAAAAATTTGTAAATATTTTTAGCATTTGTTATCTTTATTTTTGATTTTCCGTCTAAAAACAGTTTCCCATCTCTAACAAAAATTAATGTATCGGTTAATTTTATAAGTGAACTGTCTTTCCATTCTAGTTTAGTATCATCTATATCAATTAGACCTTCTTGTATTTTAGATTTTAAAAAAAGATTTGTAAATTTCTGGTTATTTTTAATCTTATTGGCATTAATATTTAATTTAAACTCTAAATTTTTATTATTAAAAATTTCAGTTTTTAATAATTCAGTAATAATTGCGTTTGTACCAAATATGTGAGAAAGGTTTATTTCTTCTATATCTCCTTCAATAGAAGAATAAAAAGGTTTAAAATTAAATTTTCCCTTATATAAAAATTTTTTATTTTCTAATTCATTAAAATAGTTAAATTCAAAGAAATTTTTATTAGTTTTATAATTTATTAAACTTTTATCTTTATTAAATAACAAAATGGCATAACCAGATTTAATATCATCTTTATAATTAAATATATTTTCAATTTGTAATTTTGCAAAATCAAGATCTAACTTTGTATATAATTTTGTTTCATCTTTATGGTTAATTACCTTTAGAGAAAAAGGAGTATTAAATATTTCATTTTTTGAGTAAAGAATATTTTTTAATTCATTTGGGTCATAATAATATTTTAAATCCTTTATTATATTAATAAATAAAATTTCATTCTCTGAGTCTCTAAAAAAAATATTACTATTTTTAATATTTAGATTAGCATCTAAAAAATTGTTATCTAAAAGTTTTACAAAGAAATTGCTATTTTTAGTATTTAATTCAAAATTTGTATTCTCCAGGATCACTTCTTTAATATTAATATTCTTTAGAGAAAATAAATTATCTAAAGAAACATAGATTTTTAATTTATCTATATCTGCAATTTTGTTTTGATTTTCAAGAATAGAAGACTTACTACTCACAAAATGTGGTCTTGGAAAAAAATTATAATTTAACTTTTGATTAAAAGTAAAATCTAAGTTGAATTTATTTAGCAGTTCATTTTTTAATTCTTTAGAAATGTCACCCTGTTTATAAAAAGTTGGAACTAACAGGTAAGAAACAAATAAAAAAAACAGTGCGACAAATGTAAGGATAACTTTATTATTGCTTGCTAAAATTTTTAAATTATCAAATTTTAACTTGTTTAAATTTCGCTCTAATAGACTATTAATTGACTTATTAATGTTTTTTAAATTTTTAACAAATGAGTTTGGCTTGGTCATTTTGATCAAGAAATCTTATAAAGTATTATTTTAAATGATAAACAAAGATTATCTGGAAAATTTGAATGAGCCTCAAAAAGAGGCTGTATTACACTTAGATGGCCCACTTTTAATTGTTGCCGGCGCTGGTTCAGGTAAAACTAAAGTTTTAACCTCTAGAATTGCCAATATTATAAAAGAAAAAAAGGCATTTCCTAATCAGATTTTAGCAGTAACTTTTACAAATAAAGCAGCCAAAGAAATGCAAAATAGAGTAAGTAATATTTTGGGTTCAGCTGCAACTGGTCTTTCCTGGCTTGGAACCTTTCATTCAATTTGTGCAAAGCTTCTTAGAAAACATGCATCCGCTGCAAACTTAAATTCAAATTTCACAATAATAGATACTGATGATCAAATAAGATTGATTAAAAATATTTGTAAAGCTGAGAATGTAGATATTAAACAATTATCACCAAGATTTATATTGGCAATAATAGATCGTTGGAAAAACAAAGGATATTACCCATCAGAGGTCATTATTAACAAAAAAGATATTTATGAAAAAACTATTTTGCCTCTATACAAAGTGTATCAACAAAAATTAACTGACTTAAATTCGTGTGACTTTGGTGATTTGATTTTACATACTGTTAAAATCTTAGAGAATTATTCTGATATAAGAGAAATTTATTCTAATAATTTTAAATATATTCTTGTTGACGAATACCAAGATACAAATTTTATTCAAAGTAGATGGCTCAATCTTTTATCTGAAAAAAATAAAAATATATGCTGTGTTGGGGATGATGATCAGTCTATCTATAGTTGGCGAGGAGCTGAAATAAAAAATTTTCTCGAATTTGATCAAGTTTATGAAAATACAAAAGTTATAAGACTTGAACAAAATTATAGATCTTCACAGAATATTTTATCTGTAGCTTCCAATCTTATTGCAAACAATCAAAATCGAGTTGGGAAAACTTTAACCACTACAATGGAAGAAGGAGATCTAGTTCAATTAAACTGTTTTAAAAATGGCAAAGATGAAGCAATTGGGGTTTCAGATGAAATTGAAAAAAAAATTAAAAAAAAATTTTCATACAATAATGTTGCAATTCTGGTTAGAGCCATTTTTCAGACTCGAGAATTTGAGGAAAGGTTTCTTAAAATTGGAATGCCTTATAGAATTTTAGGAGGAACTAAATTTTATGAAAGAGCAGAAATTAAAGATTGTGTTGCTTATTTAAGATTAATTCACCAAGAAAAAGATGATTTAGCCTTTGAGAGAATTGTAAACAACCCCAAAAGAGCAATAGGAGATAGTACTCTTAAAAATATCCATGAATTTGCAAAAGAAAATAATTTAAATTTAGAGAGAGCAGCTGTTAAAATGTTAGAACAAAATCTTATTAAGCCAAAAGCTAAAATTGGTTTGGGCTTTTTTATTAATTCTTTAAATAAATGGAGAAATGATTTAGAAATTAAAAAATCAAATCATGTCAAGTTATTACAAATTGTCCTGGATGAGTCAGGTTATTCATCAATGCTTAAAAATAAAAAAGATTTAGATAACGAAAATAGACTAGAGAATATCAAAGAATTACTAAGTGCTATGAAGGAATTTGATAATTTGGAAAGTTTTTTAGAACATGTCTCACTAGCAACCTCAGTAGATCAGGAATGGGATGGAGAAAAAGTTAATATGATGACAATGCATGCTGCAAAAGGTTTGGAATTTGATGTGGTTTTTTTACCCGGCTGGGAAGAAGGGTTATTCCCACATCAAAAATCTATTGAAGAAAAGGGCCAAAAGGGCCTTGAAGAGGAAAGAAGGCTTGCTTATGTTGGAATAACTAGAGCTAAACAAAAAGCTATAATTTCATTTTCAATGAATAGATTTTATCAAGGTGACTGGATTGATAGTATGGCGTCAAGATTTATTGAGGAACTGCCAGAAAAAAATTTAGAAAAAAATTCATTTTTTAATGATGAAGCTAACACTGAAGAGGATTTTGAGTTTAACCAGGATTTTGAAGTAGAAGAAGGAACCAGAAGTCCAGGGTGGATACGATACCAAAAAAGAATAAAGTAATGAATAAAATTAAGATTTTAAGAAATAAATTGAAACAATACAACATAGATGGATATGTTGTTCCCAAAAACGATGATTATTTTACTGAATATTCTAAAATTAATAGACTTAAAATAATATCAAATTTTAGTGGATCTGCTGGACTTGCAATAATTTTAAAAAATAAAAATTATTTATTTACTGATGGTAGATATACAATTCAAAGTCAGATTGAATGTGGTAAAAATTTTAAAATAATAGATAACGAAAAATTAATTAATTGTAATTTATTTAAAAATCTTACTCTTGGTATTGATCCAAAGCTTTTTACTTATAAACAGATTAATAAGTTTTTCTTAAAATTAAATAAAGTAAAATTTATAAATGAAAACTTAATAGATCAAATAGAAAAATTTAAAGTTAATGATACACATCCCTTTTTTCATTTAAATAAAAATATTGTTGGGGAAAGTCAAAATTCAAAATTAAATAAAATTTCAAAATATTTAAAAAAAAACAATTCTGATTTTTTGTTTATTAGTGCGCCAGAAAATGTGGCATGGACTTTAAATATAAGAGGTAAAGACGGGCCAAATACCCCAATGCCAAACACAAGATTGATAGTTAGCAAAACAAAAAAAATTTATTTAATAGCTAATAAAATAAAATGTAAAAAACTAATTAACCAAAAAATTATAAATTATAATCAAATTATAGCTTTAAATGAAATATTAAAATTAAAAGGTGATAATTTTATTATTGATGAAAATACTTGTTCTATTTATTTTGAAAATTTAATAAAATCAAAATTTAAAATTAAAAAAAAAGAAGATCCAATTTATTATTTTAAATCAATTAAAAATAAGACTGAAATCAGTCATATGATAAAATCACATATATCCGATGGTGTAGCACTAACCAAATTTTTATATTGGATGAAGAATACTAATAAAAAACAAATCACTGAAGTGCAGGCACAAAACAAATTGGAGAAATTTAGAAAAAAGAACAAAAATTATCTTTATCCAAGTTTCGATACAATTGCTGGAACTGGAAAAAATGGAGCAATAGTTCATTACAGAGCGAAACCAGATGATTGTCGGATTATAAGAAAAAAAGATATATTTTTATGTGACTCAGGTGGACAATATAAATATGGAACAACAGACGTTACTAGAACTCTTTGTTTCTCACAACATGGTCAAAATATAAAAAATATTTTTACCAAAGTTTTAAAAGGTCATATTGCGGTAGCAACCACTGATCTAAAAAAAGATAATATTGGAAAAAAAATTGACATTAGAGCTAGAAAATTCCTTAAAAAGAGTAACTTAGATTATGCTCACGGAACTGGCCATGGTGTTGGTTTTTTTCTTAATGTTCATGAAGGTCCACAATCAATATCCAAGATTAATAAGGTAAAAATTAAAGAAGGTATGATTTTAAGTAATGAACCTGGTTTTTATAAAAAAAATAAATTTGGTATTCGAATAGAAAATTTAGTTTATGTTAAAAAACAAAAT
Source organism: uncultured Pelagibacteraceae bacterium (assembly GCA_902583295.1). Lineage (GTDB taxonomy): Bacteria > Pseudomonadota > Alphaproteobacteria > Pelagibacterales > Pelagibacteraceae > Pelagibacter. Next base: position 7,900 of record CACHUY010000022.1, read on the forward strand.
AAAAGATTATTTTTTGAAAATTTAACAATGGCGCCATTTGAAAAAGATTTAATCAATTACGATTTACTAACAAATTTTGAAAAAAATTATTTATTTAAATATCATTTAAATGTGTATTCTAAGATATCAAAGTATTTAAATTCGAATGAAAAAAAGTGGTTAGCTAGTTTTATTTAACATTTTTAGAAATTCATCTTGATCTATAATTTTAATCTTTAGTGCTTTAGCACTTTCTATTTTTTTCTTTGTTGGTTTTTCACCAGTGATTAAATAATTTAGCTTTTTAGATACACTGCTTACGGTTGTTCCAGAGTTTTCTTCAATTAGTGACTTGACCTCTGCTCTACTAATATTATTTAATTTTCCTGTAACCAAAAAAGATTTATCTTTTAATAAACCTCTTGTATTAGGCGCTTTTGCATTTTTTATATTTAGAACTTTATCTAGTTCACTTAAAATTTTAAGATTAATATCTTTTGAAAAAAAATTTTTAATTGAAACTAACTGAGTTTCTCCAATTCCATCAATATTTAGTAAGTCATTATAATTATTTTTTTTTGGTAAAGTTTTGAATTTTTGAAAAGATACAAAGTATCTTGATAATAATTTAGCATTTTCTAATCCAATATGCCTTATTCCAAGAGAATATATAAACCTCTCTAAAGATATACTTTTTTTTTCATCTACTGAATATCTCAGATTATCTACTGATAGCTTGCCCCAACCATCTAATTTTTCTATTTTACCATAATCTAATTTGAAAATATCTTGTGGAAGTTTTATAAAATTTAGTTCGCAGAATTTTTCTACAATTTTTTTTCCGAAACCATCAATGTTAAATGCATCTTTTGAAACAAAATGTTTGAGTTTTTCTTTTGCTATTCTATTGCATTCAAAACCTCTATCAGGGCATCTTCTTACAGAGTCGAATTTTTTAGTAATTTTGTTAAAATCTTTAATAGTTTCATAGCCACATGGACACTTTTTCGGAAAAATAAATTTCTTTGACGTATTTTTTCTCTTTAATATATCAACTGAAACGACGTGTGGAATAACATCACCAGCTCTTTCTACTGTTACCGTGTCACCAACCCTGATGTCTTTTCTAATAATTTCATCCTCATTGTGCAAAGTTGCATTAGATACTTGCACACCACCAATATTAATTGGTTTGATTTTTGCAACTGGTGTTAAGGCGCCAGTCCTTCCTATTTGAATTTCAATATCTTTAATTTCAGATACAGCTTTATTTGATGAAAATTTGTGAGCAACTGCCCATCTAGGGGCATTTGCAACATGGCCTAATCTTTTTTGAAGATTAAAATCATTAACTTTATATACAATTCCATCTATATCAAAATCTAAGTTAGACCTTTTTTTCTCAATTTCATTATAATTTTGAATTAAGTTTTTGATTCCACTAATTAACTTATTTAATGGATTTGTTTTAAATCCCCATGAACCTAATTTTTTTAAATAATCAAATTGATTATCTACGTTTAAACCTTTTTCAAAACCAAAAGTATAAGCAATAAATTTTAGTGGAATTTTTTCAGTATCTTCAGGGTTCTTTTGCCTAAGTGATCCTGATGCTGCATTTCTTGCATTTGCAAACTTATCTTTTAGATTTTCAAAATCACTATTTTGAATAAAAACTTCTCCCCTAATATCAATTTCCTCTGGAAAATCTTTTGATGATATTTTTTTTGGAATATCTTTGATGGTTATTAAATTTTTGGTTATATCCTCACCTTCTTTACCATCTCCCCTAGAAAGACCTCTCACGAGATTTCCATTTTTATATGTTAATGAGGCAGAGATACCATCAATTTTAGGTTCGGCACTATATGAAATTATAAAACCTTCTTTTTTTGAGAGAAAATTTGTAATTTTCTTTTCGAAATTTATTAAATCTTCCTCTGAAAAAGCATTTGCAAGGGACAACATAGGAACTTTATGATTCGCTTTTTTGAAATTCTTTGAAGGCTTGTGGCCTACAGATTTTGAAGGAGAATTTTTTGATTTTAAAAATTCATATTTATTTTCCAAGAGTATAATTTCTTTTTTCAAATCATCATATTCTTTATCTGAAATAATAGATTCGTTTTTATCGAAATAATAATTATTAAATTTAGTTATTAATTTAATTTTCTCTTTATAATTTAACTCAAGCTTTTTTCTATTCATCTATAGCTAAAATCGATTTTACTTTATTGGTAAAAGATTTTTTCTTATTTTTTTTAATTTTATTTATTGCATAATTTTCATTGAATACAGAATATGATTTTTCGTACCAAGTAGAGGATTTATAATTATACCCTAAAGTTTTTGCATATTTCTGTGATTCCTTTGTCAGGCCTAATAAGTAATGCAATTCAACTAATCTATGTAAAGCTTCCTCGACATATATAGTGGTATCATATTCATCAACAACTTTTCTAAATCTATTAATTGCTGGAATCCATTTTTTGCGATCAAAATAGTATCTCCCTATGTACATTTCTTTAGAAGCTAAAATATCATTGATTAGATCTATTTTAAATTCAGAGTCTGTAGCGTATTCTGTATTGGGAAATTTTTTTAAAACTTTACCAAAATTTTCTTTAGCAAGTAAAATTGATTGTGTATCTTTCTTTTCATCAACAATTTGCTCATAATAGCAAATACCTAAAAGGTAATAGACATAGTCTGAATTTTTATGTGAGGGATATACTCTTAAAAATCTCTCAAGTTCAGCAATTGAGTCTTGATAATAATCTTGGGTGTAATATGAATATGCTGCCATTAGGGCAGACTTTGGTGCCCAAACAGATTGTGGAAATAAAATTTCAGCCTCATTAAATTTTTTAGCTGCAAATAATACATCACCTGCATCTAAAGACTTTAAACCCTCTTTATAAGCTTCTAAGACTTGAGCGTCTAGGTTTGTTTCTTTGATTACTGACTTTTTGAGAGTTTCTTTTGAACAAGATGTAAAGATTAGAAGTAAAAATATTAATATAAAATTATTTATAAATTTCATAAACACTTTTATAATGACTTAAAATATTATTTAAATATTAACTTATATTTAAGCAATCGATCTTAACAAATTTTTGTTTATTAATGTATGAGGAAGGTTTTTTTCTTTAATTTCTATTATAGAAAAATTCTCATTGTCTTTAAAAACCTCTCTTAGCAATTGATTTGTTAAATAATGACCACCCCGAGAACATGTGATGCTAGCTACGATTCTATAACCCGAAGTATAAAGGTCTCCAATACAATCCAAAATTTTATGATTTACAAACTCTTTATCGTTTCTTAGTCCACCTGAATTTAATATCTCATCACCTTTCACTACTATAGCATTTTCTAAACTTCCTCCTCTAGCCAATCCATTTTTTTTTATTATTTCAATATCTTCATATAAACAATAGGTTCTTGAATTATAAATATCTCTAAGGTCGTCTTCATATACTTTGACTTTGTTTCTTTGGTTTCCAATGATTTTGTTTTCGTATTTTAATTCAAAATCAATATCTAAACTAAGTTTTGAGGGTTTAATTGATATAAATCTTTCCCCTTTTGAATATTTTATCTCTTTGTTTATTTTTATAACTTTGATTGCAGAATCACTTACTTCTAATCCTGATGAAATTATTTTATCAATAAATATTTTTGCTGAGCCATCTAAGATTGGAACTTCTTCATTATCAATTTCAATTAATGCATTGTCAATTCCTAAACCAAATAAAGCACCCATTAAATGTTCTATTGTTGAAACTCTTGCACCAAACTCATTCTCTACTGTTGTGTTCAAAGATGTATTTGTGACATTATTGAAGTTTGGATAAATTATATTATTTACTTTTAAATCAACTCTTTTGAAAACAATTCCATAATCTGGTTTCGCCGGCTTAATGCAAACACTAACATTATGCCCACTATGTAAAGCTATACCACTGAAAGAAATATTACTTTTTACTGTTTTTTGAGTTAAATAAGACACAAGCAACACTTAATTTGTATCTTCTAAAATTTAAAAACAACTAATGTTACCAGATAAGACAATTTTAGCTAAATAATTGAAAAAATTTTTCAAAAAAACCTCTTTTTTTAATACTTTTTGGCACCAAAGCTATTTCATTCTGATCATGACCATTTTTTATTTTAAAAGCAATTAGAGATAAATCTAATTGTTCTCCTTCAAAAAAATTTTTTATATATTTCTTTTCAAACAAACGATCTATTTTTATTTGATATTTTCCCAATACATTGCTGATTTCTTTAATCAAAATAGTTGAAATAGAAATAAAGCTAACTTCAATACACATATCTTCACCATCAATTTCTTCAACAAATGGTGTGCAATTAACCCCATCAATTAAACATCTATTTAATATAAAATGCATGATTTTACTGTTTTGATAGTTTTCTTTAAATAAGTCCTTGAGCTCGGCTAGTGAACTTTCTAAATAATGTTTGCTGATTTTGTTACCATAATTTTTTTTCTTTACTCCAAATGAACAATTTAAAGTTTTGTCATTTTCTATTATTACGATAATACTTTTTAAAAAATTACCAATTAATTTTTCAATTTTAAAAATATTTTTATCAAGAAAGCTGTGCATCAAGTTATAATCAATTAAATCTGAGGCATTTTCTATATAAACTTCCTCCTTATAAATATTCTTTAAATTTTTTTTATCTAAAAGATAAATTCCAAACTTTTTTTGAGAAAGACTTAAATATGCTTCAAAACTTAATTCGTCAGTCATTTAAGATGATTTGGTTTTTAATTCTTGCATCAACTACTTTAATATCATTAAAATTTCTGTCATTTATAAATTCAAGAGCTTGGTCTAAAGAAAATTTAGTATGATCCTTTGATAATTTTAAAATAATGTTATTCTTGAGTTCTAAGTCCCATCTTTTAGATGGAAAGAAATAGAGGTTTTTAATTTGATTAAAAGATAGCTTAGATTGCTCAATTACATAAGCAAATTTAATAAATTCATCTATCTTTGGTTTGCCAAATATAAATGGTAGCTCCTTATCTGAAAATTTTACATCAGATAGCTTTCCATTTGTGCCTATAAGAAATATTTTTCCATTATTATTTATTTTTGCTAAAAAGTTAGTTCTTTCAATTTTAATATCTAAGTTATTGGGATATTTTTTAAATATTTCATAATTTTCAACTAAACTATTAGAAGTTATAATTTTAGAAATTTCATTTCCATTAAGAAAAAAAATATTTTTTAAGTTTAGCTCTTTAATACTGTTTAAAATATTTATATTTTGATTTTGATTTAATCCTGAAATTTGAATACTTGTAATTTTTTCAAATTTAATTTTTGTTAAAACAGTGTTATTAATAGATCCCACTATTAAAAATAGAAATAAATAAATTAAAATTTTTTTACCTTTTTGTTGATGCATCTTTTAATATCCACTCTATTAATTTTAAAAAGCTCATTCCGTGATGTGCGGCTATTTCAGGGACTAAAGAAAGGTTAGTCATTCCAGGCTGAGTATTTATTTCTAACAAGTAAAATTTATCTTTAAAATATTTAAAGTCTGATCTTGTAACTCCTCTACATTGAATTATTTTATGTGCTTTATGGGCTATCTTTAATACTTCATTTAATTTTTTTTTAGGTAAATCAATTTTTATAATATGTTGTGTTTTAGCGTTAGTATTATACTTAGCTTCATAATCATAAAATTTTCTCTTAGGTTTTAATTCTATAGCTCCTAATTTTCTATTTCCTAAGATTGCTACTTGTATTTCTCGACCTCCTATAAACTCTTCAATCATTACCCGTTTATAATTTTTAAGAGGATTTAAAATTTTAAATATATTTTTTCTATTACAGATAAATACATTTACACTTGAGCCTTCATTTATTGGTTTAACTACAACTGGAAACTTTAATTTACTATTTATTAATTTAACTAGTTGTGAATTTTTTTTATCAAAAGAGTATGTAAAGAATTTTGGAGTATTTATTTTATATTTTGTAAATAATTTTTTAGATATTTCTTTATCCATTGCTATTGCAGATGAAATTACACCTGAATGAGTATATGGTATTTTAAACCTTTCAAGTATTGTTTGAATATAACCATCTTCTCCAAACTGTCCGTGTAATGCATTAAAAATCACATCAGGATTAAATTTGTTGATGATTTTTTTTAGATTGTTATTTGGCTCAGAAATTTTTACTTTGTATGAATTTTTTCTTAATTCTTTTGCAACTTGTAATCCAGTATCAAGACTAATTAATCTCTCTTTTGAAATTCCTCCTGATATTATTAAAATTTTCTTTTTCAAATTACTCTATTATTTTAATTTCTGTCTCAAGCTTGATTCCAGTTTTTTTGAAAACACAGTCAGAAACAAATTTAATCAAATTTTTCATGTCTTCAAACTTAGCATTACCTTTGTTTACAAAAAAATTACAGTGCTTCTCTGAAATTGACGCATCTCCAAACGATTTTTCAAGTGGTACAGACTCTCTAATTAACTGCCATACCTTTTTATCAGTTTGGTTGATAGGGTTTTTAAACGTACTTCCACTAGTTTTTATTCTTGTGGGTTGAGCTTGTTCTTTCTTTTCCACTAATTTTTGAACTTCGCTCTTTATTAGGGCTTTATCTTTTTTGTATCCCTTAAAGGACGCACTCAAATATATAAGTTCCTCTGATAATCCACTATCTCTATATTTAAAATCTATATCTTTGACTGGAATAGTTAGAACCTTACCTGATTTGTCTAAAACTTGAATAGAAATAAGGATATCTTTAAATTCTCGACCAAAGCATCCTGCATTCATTTTAATTCCACCACCAACCGTTCCTGGAATACATGATAAAAATTCAAAGCCCCCCAAACCATTATTAATAGCAAATTCTGACAGTGATTTATCACTTACAGCACTACCTGCAATTATAATTTCTTCCGATAATAAAGAAATATTATTAAAGTTATTTAATAATTTTATTACAACCCCGTCATAATCATTGTCTGTAATTAATGTATTTGAACCCCCTCCTAAAATAAAAATCTTTTCTTTATTATCAATCTTTCTTAAAAACTTGATTAATTCTCGTAAATTGTTCGCTTTATAATAAATCTTAGTTTTGCCACCAATATTAAACCAATTCTTTTTCTTTAAATCATAATTTAATTTTAGATTTTTATTAAATTCTGACGATAATTCTTTTAAATAATCACTCATTACAAAAATTTAGGTATTTCTCTCATCCATGATGAAATGGAACCCGCCCCCATACCTATTACTATTTTATCCCCGTAAATGTTATTTTTTATATATTTTGCTAATTGATATTTGTCATTCACTAGAAATAGTTCGACGTTAGATTTTTTTATTATGTCTTTTGCAAAATTATAATAACTAAAACCTAATTTGATTTTTTCACCTGCAGTATATATTGGAAAAAGAATTACTTTGTCTGCATCTTTAAACGCAGAGGCAAATTCTGACTTTAAATCTTTTAATCTTGATATCCTGTGTGGTTGAAAAATACATATTTTTTCATAATTTGAATAAACTTTTTTTACTCCATTAAGAACTTCTTTAATTTCGGTTGGATGATGAGCATAATCATCAAAAAAATCAACTTTGTTAAAGGTAAAAATTTTGTTAAATCTTCTTTGAACGCCTTTAAAGTTTTTAAGTCCTTTTTTTATATTTGAAATACTTAAGCCCACATTAAGTGCTACTGCAGTTGCAGCTACTGAATTTTTGATATTATGTAAGCCTAGTAATGGAATTTTTATTTTTTTTAATATTATAATTTCCTTATTAGGCAATCTAATTTTTAAATCATACTCCGAGTATTCTCTAAATTGCTTAACATTTTTAACGCTATAGTTAGATTTGTCGTCTATACCATAAGTATAAAAATTTTTATTTTTTAATTTTTTTAATAAGTTTCTATTATTTTTATTATCTAAACAAATAAATGATTTTCCAAAAGATGGAACTTTGTTAACAAAATTTACAAAATATTTATTTAATTTATCCATAGAACCATAATAATCCATGTGCTCTCTATCAATATTTGTTATGATTGCGTACGTTGGAGGGGTATGCACAAAGCTACCGTCTGACTCATCGGCTTCTAATATTGACCATTCACTTTTACCAAGTTTCGCAGAATTATTTATAGAGTTGATTACACCACCATTAATAATAGTTGGATCTATTTTGGTTTCTTGGAAAATAGAAGCAATTAGAGATGTGGTAGTAGTCTTACCATGAGAGCCCACAACAACAATATTTTTTGTTAAAGACACAATATTTGCTAACATTTCGCCTCTTTTATAAATAGGCAACTGTTTCTTAATTGCCTCTAACATTTCTGGATTATTTTTTTTTATAGCAGAAGATATAACTAATATTGTTGCATTATTTATATTTTGCTTTTTATGTCCTATTAAAACTTTTATTTTTTCTTTTTTTAGCCTTTCAATATTTTTATTAATAGAGATATCGCTACCTTGGACCCTAAAACCTTTACCTTTCATTATTAAAGCTAAACCACTCATACCAATACCACCAATGCCAATAAAATGTATTAACTCAGTTTTTGCTAATTTAATTTTCATTTAAAATTGATAATAAATTTTGATTAACATTATTCCATGTATTTTTATAATTTAAATTTTCTAAATTCTTTTTTTTAATCAAATATTCCTCTCTATTTTTAATTATTTTGAGTAAAAGATCTTCAAAATTTTGTTTGTCAAAATTTTTTTGATTTACAATCCAACATGAGTTTTGATCCTCATAAAATTTTGCGTTTTCATACTGATGGTTATCCATAGAGGATGGTAGGGGGATAGAAATAAATGGGACCTTTAATAATGATAATTCCGCCAAACTTGAAGCACCACCCCTTGTAATACATAAATCAGATTTGATTAAAAGTTTATTGAGATCTTTTTCAAACATAAAAACATGGTGATCAATTTTATTTTCTTTATAAAAATTTATAAGAAAATTTTGATTACTATCATTTGTTTGGTGAATAATTTTTATTTTTATACTTTTTGAAACTTTAGCTAAGGTTTGATGTA
>CACHUY010000023.1 GCA_902583295.1 uncultured Pelagibacteraceae bacterium
ATAATCATTGGAGTTATGCAAATAAGTTATTATTTAAAAGGATTAAAAAAAAAATACAAAAAAAAAATATATTTAAATTTTGGAAACTTAGAATGTCAGGTAATCTAAATGATGCAGACTATTTAAAAGCATCAAAAATTAGTAAAAATAAAAAATACAAAATACCAAAAAATGTTGTTTTTTTACATGTTATGAAAGACTCACCTTTTGCAACAATTGATAAAACAAGAATTTTTTTTGATTATTATCAGTGGATTATTGAAACAATAAAGATTTTAAAAGATAGCAATGAAATGTGGTCATTGAGAATTCATCCAAATAGTTATCCTTGGGGTGAAAATACATATACTGTAATGAAAGAAATGGAAAAAAAATACTTTAATGGAAAACTACCTTCAAATGTAATAATCGATAATAAGTTTGCATCTAACCTTGAAGTATTTAAAAATATTTCAAGATGTGTAACTTTCAATGGAACTGCAAGCATTGAGGCTTCATGCTATGGTATAAAACCAATTATTATTTCTGATAATGCTTTGTCTGAGGTAGATAAAAATTATGTATTTAAACCAAGAAATATTGAGCAATATAAAAAATTACTATTAAAAGAAAGTGATGATAATTGTTTTATTCAAAAAAAAAATGTGATCGAGGAATCAAAATTATTACTATTTGCAATATATAATATACTTAGTTTTAAAAGGGATTTAAATATTGAGCGATTATTCAGAAATACATCGATAATTAACCGGGAACAAAATTTTAAAAAATTAATTAAAAAAACAAATTTGAATTTTATTCGAAGTAAATTAATTCAAATGGGAAGTTTATTAAGGTCGAAACAAAAAAAAACACTAAGTTTTAAATACATTGATTTATTGAAATAATATTAAAATGTGCAGCATTGCAGGATTATATAACAAAAAACTAAATAAAGATTCTTTACACAATTCAATAAAACAAATGAACAATATATTGAGTCACCGTGGACCTGATAAGTCCACTACATATACAGATAAAAACACTGCTTTTAGTATGGGAATGAATCGTCTCTCCATCATGGATATTAATTCTGGTGACCAACCATTTATATCTGAAGATGGCAGGTATGTATTAATTTTTAATGGTGAAATAATTAATGCTGAAGAAATAAAAAAAGAAATAATAAAAAAAAATATAATTTTTAAATCAAATAGTTCAGATACTGAGGTATTATTTAATTATCTAATTTATATGGATGGTTTAAATAATCTACAAAAACTAAATGGTATGTTTGCTTTTGCATTTTACGATTCTTTTAAAAAAGATTTATTTTTAGTTAGAGATAGATTTGGAATTAAACCTTTGTTTTATTATAGTGAAAACAATGAAATATATTTTGCATCTGAAATTAAAGCAATTAAAAAAGCTTTAAGTAAAGAGTTAGATCTAAATAAAAAATCAATTTCTGACTATTTTAGTCTTATGTATGTTACAGATAATAAGACTATTTATAAAGATATTAATAAAATACCCTCAGGTTCGTTTTTAAAATTCAATCTAAATAAAAATTCCAGTACTATGGTCAGGTGGTTTGATTTTTCTTTTAATGAAAATATTCTGAATAGAACATTTGAAGATATAGAGGATGAATTGAGTCTAAAAGTTCAAAATGCTATAAAAAAATGGACTGTATCTGATGTACCAATATCAAGTTCATTATCTGGTGGTTTAGACTCTTCAATTATAACTAGGATAGTTTCTCAAAGTAATAGAAATATTAATACCTTTTCACTTGGGTTTGAGGAAAGTTTTATTATTGATGAGTTAGAGGACGCTCTTAAAGTTTCTAAAATTTGTGAGACAAAACATAATGAAATTAGAATTAACTCAAAAGATTTATTTTCAAATTTACCATCTATGATTGAGGCACTTGATGAACCTTATGGAGGCGGACTACCTTCTTGGTTTGTTTACAAATATGCAGCAAAAAACTTCAAAGTTATTTTGACTGGAACCGGTGCTGATGAGTTGTTTGGAAACTATGGTAAATGGAGGTTTATTGAAAATTTTAAGTATTTGAAATTAGATAAAAATTTTTTCACCTTCAATAAATTATATTTTGAAAAGAACAATTATTTTAATAGATATGAAAAAAAAAAAATTTTAATTAATGAAGTTTATTATGAAAACAGTGTTGAAAGATTATTTTATAATTTATACAAAAATAAAGACGCTTTAGATCCACGTAATAAAACTTGTTATATAGATTTAAAAACTCAACTCCAAGACGAGTTTTTACAAATGACAGATAGATTTTCTATGGCTCATTCAATTGAAGCACGTCCTTGTTTTTTAGAAAATGAGCTTGTTTCATTTGCTTTAAGCATACCTGCACATATTAGAATGAATAAATTTAATACTAAATACTTAATTAAACGTCTTAGTAATAAGTATTTCCCCAAATCAATGAGTGAAAAAAGAAAAAAAGGATTTGTACTACCAATATCTCAGTGGATTAATTCTTTTTTTTACAAAGAATTTGAATTTTATTTTAACAAAAAAAAAATTGAGAAACAAAATATTTTTAATCCAAATATCTTAATTGAGTATGTAGAGCCAATGATGAATAAATTAAAAAAAAATGAGAATGATTATAAAACTTCTACAAAATTATGGTCATTGTTAATGTTTCAAAAATGGTGTGAAAATAATAATTATTAAAAAAATTGTAAAAAAAGAATTAATAAACTTTAATCTACTTAATCAAATATAAAAATGAAAGTTTTAATATTAAATCTGTCAGATAAATTTGGAGGAGCTGCAAACTCAACATTGAGAATATTTAGATCACTTCAGAAAAAAAAGGGATTGAAAATTTACTTGTATGTTAAAAAAAAAAATATATCTCATAATAAGATTATTGAACAAAGTCGATTTATATATTTTATAACTAAATTGACTGAGATATTTTTGAAAAAAATCTTTCATTTCAATTCTCCCAACTTTCACTCTTATAATTTAATTCCAACAGATATAAAAAAAGTTATTAAAAAAATAAATCCTGATATAATTCAACTGCATTGGATTGGTCAAAATACTGTTTCAATAAAAGATTTTGCTGTATTTAATAAACCTATAATTTGGAGGCTATCAGATATGTGGCCTATTTTGGCTACACAACATTATGATTTAAAAAAAAAAAATTCAAATTTTTTTTTTGATATTGACAAATACGTTCTCAATCTAAAAAAAAAATATTTTAATGAAAAAATTGTATATATAGCACCAAGTAAATGGCTTAAATTAAAGTTAGATAAAAGTATTATTACGAAAAAAAATAAAAAATTTATAATTCCTAATGTTATAGATACATCATTTTGGAAACCTTTAAAAAATAAAACTATAAATAAAAAGTATAATCCTAATAACAAAATTATTATCTTATTTGGTGCAACACTTATCAATGATCCAAGAAAGGGTTTTAACTTTTTGTTACAATCTTTAAAATCTTTGAAATTAAATTACCAAGTTAATATCTTCGGACACATAAATGATAAAAAATTTAAAGAAAAAATATTAAAAAATAAAAATATTAATTATTTAGGAAATATTATGAACGATAAAGAATTAAGAGATATTTATTCAGCATCAGATATTGTCGTCATTCCATCTTTACGTGATAATTCTCCAAATATTTTGTTTGAGGCAAATGCATGTGGAGTGCCTGTGGTAGCTTTTGGAAATACAGGTACAAAAGATTTTATTATTCACAAAAAAACTGGATGGTTATCCAAATATAAAAATTCCCAAGATTTTAACAAAGGTATTATGTGGTCAATAAAAAATAGAATTTTTCTAAAAAAAAATGTAAGAAGACACTGTATTCTAAATTTTTCAGAACCTGCTGTTTCAAAAATGTATACAAATATTTACAAACGAGTTATTTAAAATATTATAATAAAATAATTGACTTATTTAATAAATTTCAGTCTGCTGCTAAATCAATTTATAAAAATTTAAATGTTTAATATTAAAAAAACCTGGAATCTATTTAATTACAAAGAAAAAAAAAACTTTTTTTTAATGATTTTTATGTTTTTTATATTATCTATTTTAGAAGTTTTAAGCATAGCAACCATCATTCCGTTTGTTACAGCTATATTCAGTCCAGAAACTTTATCATCAATTAATTTCTTAAGCCCATTTTTAGAATTTATTGAAAGATATGATGAAATAATTTTATATATTTTCTGTTTTGCTTTTTTTTCAATTATTTTATTTAAAAATATATTTTTTTTATGGATTAATAAGCTCATACATCAATATGTTTTTGATTTTAAAGCTGAGATATCAAAAAGGTTATTAACAAAATATTTTCATCAAAATTATCAATATTTTTTAAAAAATCCTCAAGGTAAATTAACTAATTATTTATTATTTGAAGTAAACGTTATATCAGAAAGATATCTTTTATCTTTGTTAATTATTTTAAGTGAAGCAATCATTGTTGTATCACTTATACTACTACTATTGATAAATAAAGAGTTCGAGATTATATGGGTAATTATTCCAATTTTGTTTTTAGCAATTTATATTTTAAAGTTTGTAAATCAAAAAATAAAACAATGGGCAAATGAGAGAATAAATATAGGCACACAGAACTCAGATCTAATACAAAGAATATTTTTAGGAATAAGGGATATTTTTTTTTCTAATAGTGGAAATTACATAATTCAAAAATTTTATACTTTAGCTTCAAAACAATCAAAAATTGACACTGGTAATGCTTATTATTCAAATATACCTAGAGCATTATTAGAAGTTGCTGCAATTATTAGTTTATTATTTTTGATCATTTATTTAAAAATTCAAAATTATAATGATACAGAAATTTTAACTAACCTAACTTTTTATTTTGCAGTAGCGTATAGAATTATCCCATCATTTAATAAAATTCTTACTCAACATCAAAGAATAAAATATAGCACAAATTCTGTTGACCTTATATCTGATATTTTAGCCCTTCCAAATCAAAGAATTATATCATTAAAAGAAAATAAAGATGTTGAGTTTAGAAAGATTAAGATAGAAAATTATAATTTTTCTTATGATAATAATAAAAATATTTTATCTAATATAAATTTTGAAATTAAAAAAGGAGAAATTGTTGGAATCTTTGGAGATAGTGGTAGTGGAAAAAGTACTCTACTAAATTTAATTTGTTTGCTTCTAAAAAGTAAGAATGGAAATTTTTATTTTAATGACGAAATTATAAATAACGAGTCTGAAATAAAAAAAATTCAAGAAATTATAACTTTTGTTTCACAAGATACTTTTTTGATAGATGATTCAATTAAAAATAATATTATTTTTCATAATAACAATGAATTTAATTTAGAAAAATTTAATTATTCGATAAAATTTTCATATCTAGGTGAATTAATAAATTCTATTCAATTTGGTACTGATTATAATATTGGTTCAAACAGCCGTAAAATTTCTTCAGGACAAAAACAAAGAATAGCTTTAGCAAGAGCAATTTATAATTTAGGACAGATATTAATTTTAGATGAGGCTACAAATGCATTAGATGAAAAAACCGAAGAAAAAATTATTAAAAATATTCAGAAATTAAAAGCCCAAACATCAATTATACTAGTATCTCACAATAAAAATAATTTAGCTATTTGTGATAAAACTTATGAAGTAAAAAATAATAAACTAGAGTTAGTTGAAAGCAAAAATTAAGTTATGTCAGGTTAAATTTAAAATGAGTTTGATATTAAAAAAAATCGAATTACATATTTTTATTTGAATATTAATTTTGAGTAGATACCATTATAGTAGCTTTTTAAATAAAAATAATAACTTTGAATAATTCTTATTATTCTTCTTCTTGGATCAGTTTTTAATCTCCAAAACCATTCTAAATTTAGTTTATATAGCAATGGTGGTACAGGTTTTTCAAAATTTGATACTAAATTTAATGATGCACCTATGCATATTATTTTAAATTTTTTATTTTTTTTAGACAAAAATTGAGCCATCATTTCTTGTTTTGGTGTAGGAAGAGTAATTAAAACAAGATCTTTTTCATTTATTTTAGGAACATAATTCTGAATTTCACTATAATCTAACATTGGTAGAGGTGAATTTATAATTTTTTTACCGAAAAATTTTTTTTTTAAATAATCTGTATTCATTTTATTTAAATTTCCAATAACGTGAATAGAATTTATATTTTTATGATTTTTAATTTTTTTAATTAAAATTCTTCCTGGAATTTTTTTTATATTTGGATAAATTTTTTTGGAATAATATCCATCAGGCCAATGATATAAATCTCTATATTGACCAATTTTTGAAACTCCAAAATAACCAAGATAAGCAAGATTTAAAGCAGATAAAACAAAATTTTTGTTTTTTCTAATTAATGAATTTGGAGAATTTATTATTTTAAAAGTTTTATTTTCAGTTTCTCTTTGTTTAATTTTATCTATAAGTTTAAAGTCATAATTAATTTTATTTTGATTAAAAAAAAATTGTTTTGATTTTAGTATAAATCTAAATAATAAAAAAAAATAATTTGTGTAAATCTTTTCATCTCTTAATATTTTATTTATTTCTAATGTAATTTTTAATGGTGCAAGAAAGTTTTTTGTACTAACTCCCCCCATTCTCATTCTAACTAACACTTTATTTAAAAACTTATAAGATATTTTTTTTTTATAAATTAATTTTAAAAAAAATTTAAAGTCAGAGGAAATATGAATTTTTTCATTATAATGACCAACATTATTATAGACATTTTTTTTTATAAATGTTGAAGGGTGAGGTGGCATCATTCCATATTTAAATTGTTTATTAGAGAAGTTTTTATTAGGATAATATCTTAAAACTTTATTATAATTTTTATTTGCAAAATATACTAATGAACCAATTACAACTTCAGTTTTTTTGTTTGTAATAAATTTTCTTAATACATATTTTATCACATTATGATTTTGATAAATGTCATCAGCACCTAAGATACCAATTATACTACCTTTTGATTTTTTAATTCCATAATTGATTGCTTCATATATATTTGTTTTTTTTTTAAAAATTTTTACTTTCTTGTAATGATATCTTTCGATTAACTTTAGAGTTCTGTCTTTGGAACCGCCATCAATAATTAAGTGCTCAATATTTTGATATGTTTGCGCTGAAACACTATCCAAAGTATCTAAGATCGTTCTTTCATTGTTTAGAGTTGGGGTTATTATTGTTATTTTCATAATTTTGTATAAGTACTATATTGTAGTTTATATATTAATATAAAATCGTAATGAAAAAAAAAATTGCATTAATTACTGGCATCACAGGACAAGATGGGTCTTACTTAGCAGAGATTTTAATTAAAAAAGGGTATGAAGTTCATGGATTGAAAAGAAGATCATCATCCCTTAATACCTCAAGAATTGACCATATATATAAAGACCCACACGTTAAAAAAAATAAATTATTTTTACATTATGGTGATCTTTTAGATTCAGCTAGTTTGCAAGAATTGATTTTTAAAATCAAACCTACTGAAGTTTATAATCTTGCTGCTCAGAGTCATGTAGATGTAAGTTTCAAAATGCCTATTTATACATCTGATGTAAATGCAATGGGAACTTTAAGATTGTTAGAGGCTATTAAATCTGCCGGCTTAATAAAAAAAGTGAGATTTTATCAAGCCTCAACTTCTGAACTTTATGGTAAAACAGATAGTAAAAGACAAAATGAAAATACTCCCTTTTATCCACAAAGCCCTTATTCTATTTCTAAGTTATTTGCTTTTTGGGCAGTAAAAAATTATAGAGAGGCTTATGGAATGTTTGCTTGTAATGGTATTTTATTTAATCATGAGTCTGAAAGAAGAGGGGAAACTTTTGTTACAAGAAAAATAACCATAGGTCTATCTAAAATAGCATTAGGTTTAGAAGAGAAAATTTATTTAGGAAATTTATATGCTTTAAGAGACTGGGGTCATGCTAAAGATTACGCACATATGCAATGGAAAATGTTGCAGTATAAAAAGCCTATTGATCTAGTTATATCCACCGGAAGACAGTATTCTGTAAAAAGCTTTATCGAGCAATGCTGCGCATATCTTGGAATAGAAATAGCATGGAGAGGCAAAGGTTTAAAAGAAGTTGGATTTATAAAAAAAATTATAAATAAAAAATTAAATAAATTAAAAAAAGATCAAATAATAATCCAAATTGATAAAAAATATTTTAGACCATCAGAAGTAGACTACCTTTTAGGTGACTCGACAAAAGCAAAAAAGTTACTTGGATGGAAACCAAAAATAAATATAAAAAAAATGATTAAATTAATGTTAGATGAAGACATTAAGAATATCGAAAAAATAATAAATGCTTAAGAAAAAAGTGTATATTGCTGGTCAAGAAGGCATGGTTGGCAATTCATTGAGAAAACTTTTAAAAGAAAAAAGATTTAAAGTTTTAAATGTTTCGAGAAAATCACTTGATCTTACAAACATGTCATCAGTTTATTCATGGTTTAAAAAAAACAAACCAGATATTGTAATAAACGCAGCTGCAAGAGTAGGCGGCATTATGGATAATAGTATGTATATACATGACTATCTTAATATTAATATGATGATAGGATTTAATTTAATTAACGCCTCTTTAAAATTTAATGTTAAAAAGTTTATAAATTTAGGCTCTGCCTGTATTTATCCAAAAGAAGCTAAACAGCCAATAAAAGAAAATTATTTGCTTGGTGGATATTTGGAAAGTACTAATGAAGGTTATGCTTTAGCAAAAATAGCTTCATTAAAATACTGTTCATATCTTAAAAATAAAAAAAAAAAAAATTTTATTTCTCTACAACCAGCTAATTTATATGGTGTGAATGATAATTATGATCTAAAAAGTTCACATGTCATACCTGCATTGTTTAACAAATTCCATAATGCAAAAATAAAAAATTTGAAAACTGTTGAAGTTTGGGGTTCTGGTTTATGTACTAGAGATTTTTTATATGTCGATGATTTAGCAAATGCTATTAATTTTTGTATTAATAATAATTTTAAAGAAGATTTTTTAAATGTTGGATCTGGTAAAGAAATTTCAATTAAGAAAATAGCTACAATGGTAAAAAATATTACAGCTTTTAAAGGAAAAATTTTTTATAATAAGTCATATCCAGATGGTACTCCTCGAAGAGTTTTAGATATAACAAAAATTAAAAAATTAGGTTGGAAACCAAAAATAAATATAAATACTGGTCTTAAAATTTATTATGAGTGGTATTTAAATCAATTAAAAAAAAGTAAAATTAAAAAAAAACTAGCTTAAGATGCAATTAGTAATTTTAGCAGGTGGATTAGGTTCAAGGATTTCTGAGGAAACTCGGAATAAACCTCAACCATTAGGAAATATGTGGCAAACAAATTTTTGTTCGTATCATGGAACACTATGCCAGTTTTGGGGTGAAAGAATTCATCATTTGTTGCGGATATAAAGGCGAAATGTTAAAGGATTATTTTATAAATTTTAATCAGTTGAATTCTAATTTAACAATAAATCTTAAAAATAATAAAAAAGAAATTTATAAAAAAAAAAATTTAGCTTGTTTTGAGCATAAGGGTTTTTGGCGTACTATGGATAGTTTAAGGGATAAGTATGAGATAGAACATATTTTTAAATTTAAAAGATATCTTTTAAAGAAATGATTAAAGGAAAAAAAATTAATTTAAATTTTTGGAAAAATAAAAAAGTTCTCATTACTGGCCATACTGGTTTTAAAGGTTCTTGGCTTTCTGTAATTCTTAAATATTTGGGTTGTGAAATTTATGGTTATGCTTTGATGCCAGAAGATTCTAAATGTATTTTTAAAGAATACAAACTCTCAAATATATTTAAAAAATCAATTATTTCAGATGTAAGAAATTTTGAAAATCTTTATAAAAAAATAGAGCTAATAAAACCAGATATAATTATTCATATGGCAGCACAATCTTTAGTAATTGATTCATACAAAAACCCATATTATACATTTGATGTAAATTTTATGGGAACACTAAATTTAATTGAATGTATAAAAAGATTGAAAATTAAAAGATCTTTGATCATTACAAGCGATAAGGTATATAAAAATAGCAATTCACAAAACTTTTTTAAGGAAAGTGATCAACTTGGTGGAGATGATCCATATAGTGCATCAAAAGCCTCCGTGGAAATGTTAGTTAATTCATTTGCTAAATCTTTTTTTATTTCAAGTAAAAATATTCATATTGCTACAGCAAGAGCAGGTAACGTTGTTGGTGGAGGAGATTGGTCTAAAAAAAGATTAATACCAGATTTTTTCAATTGTTTACATAATAATCAAGTTCTTTCAGTTCGAAATTCTAGTCATACCAGACCTTGGCAGCACGTTATGGAACCTCTTGTGGGATATATTTTGTTAATCCAATCAATGCCCTTTAGAAGTAAAAAAATAAATGAGAATATTTCTTGGAATTTTGGACCTATAAATAGGTTAAATTTATCAGTAAAAAATATTTTAAAAATTTTATCTAAACAAAATAAAAATAGAAGATTAAAAATTAATTTTTCAAAAAAAATTCCAAAATTTAAAGAAAACAAAAATCTCTCAATTGATACAAAAAGAGCACGTAAACTTTTAAATTTTCAACTAAAATTGAATATTAATAATACTCTCAAATTGTGTACAGATTGGTACAGTGCTTATAATCAATCAAAAAAAAGCTCTTATATTGTCATGCAGAATCAAATAAAGAAATATTTAAAAAATTACTATTTATAAATATCAATTCAATTTTTCAGATTTCATGATCTGGTAAACTTTCTGGAGTTATCTTTATTTTTTGTTATCTGCAAAAATATCCACTCGTAAGTTTTTTTTAATCCTTCTTCCAAGCTAATACTATAATTCCAATCAAGTGTCTTAGTAGCTAATTCATTATTACTAGATCTACCCCTTACACCTTTTGGTTTATCTAATAAATAATTTTTATTTAATTTCTTAGAATTTGAGATTTTTTCAATAATTTCAATCATTTGATTTATGGATACCTGTTCATCACTTCCAATGTTTAATGGTTCTCTAAAATCTGAATTAAATAATCTAAGAACACCCTCAATGCAATCTTCTATAAACAAAAATGTTCTGGTCTGCTTTCCATCACCCCAAACTTCAATTTCATTTGTATTATTAATATTTGCTTCAATAACTTTTCTACATAAAGCAGCTGGTGCTTTTTCTCTACCTCCATCAAATGTTCCAACTGGTCCATATATGTTATGAAATCTAGCTACTCTAGTTTCTAAGCCAAAATCCTCATAAAAATGTCTACACATACGTTCACTAAATAGTTTCTCCCAACCATATCCATCTTCAGGATTTGCAGGGTAAGCATCAGTTTCTTTAAGCCCAGAGATATCTGTTTCTTGCTGCAAATCTTTATTATAAGCACACGCGGATGAAGAAAAAAAATACTTTTTAATTTTAAAGTCTTTGCATGCAATTAATAGGTTAGTATTTATTAGTACTGATAGCATGCACTCAGCTTTATTGTTTTCTATAAATCCCATTCCACCCATATTACAAGCCATATTAAATACATAATCAATTTTATTATCTTCAAATATTTTTTTACAATTATTCATATCCATCAAATCTAAACTGTCATAGTTTGTTACTTCATCAAAGGTTTGAAACCAATATTCTATTGGTTTAATATCTGCAGCAATAATCTTATTTTTATTTTCTAAAAGTTTTCTTATTAGATGGCCACCTATAAATCCACCAGCGCCAGATACAAAAATTGTTTTATTTAAAATCATGTAAGTGTATTAATATAACATTAGACTTATATGTATAAACCTTTTTTTTCAATAGTTACCCCAGTATATAATGAAGAGAAATTTATAAGCACATGTATTAAAAGCATAGTTAACCAAAATTTTAAAAATTTCGAATATATTATTAATGAAAGATAAAGAAATTTATATATGGGCTTGTGATTTAGACAAATTCAGAGGCGAAGGTATTCTTGCAAACGAGTTTATTAAAGATTTAAGAAAACATTCATCTAAAAAATTTTTAATAGAGTCTCCAAAAAATTATCATCAAAAAATTAATTTCTCTTTTTATAGAAATTACATTACGCCATTCATTGGAATAGTTAAAATTTGGAAAAATTATTTACAGGGTAAAGATACTTGTTACATAAATTTTTTACCTATTTGGAATTTCCTTATTTTTCTTATGTTACCTTCAAAAACTATTCTAGGTCCAATTACTGGAACAAGATATAATGAAAAAATAACTGATTTAAATAAATTTATAAGAAAATACATCTTAACATTTTTCAGTTTTATTTCTATAAATATATTAATATCTAAGAGAAAATTAGTTCTATTCTCTACCAAAAATCTTGAATCACAAATTCCAAAAAAAATGAGAAAAAAAGCCTTTTTTAATTATATTGTTACGACAATCAAAAAAAAAAAAATTAGTAGTAATAAAAAAATTTATGATTTTTTTTTTTACTATAGAAAATATTCTACACATAATCCTCAATTTCAAAAAAAAGTAATAGAATATTTAGCAAAGTGTAAATATAAAATCGTAGTTGCAGGAAATAGATGTGATGTAAAAAATGTTAAAGAAATTGGTTTTGTTAAACGTAATAAAATAAGATCTTATTTAAAAAAAACAAAATTTTCTATGAATGAGGAAGCTAACTTTTTATCTTTTTTTACAATCGATAGTTTAGAATCAGGTTGCGCTGTTATATGTAATAGAAATACAATTACTTCTTCTGATATATTTGAAAAAAAATCTTTATTTTTAATTGACTATAGAGCCTCTAAAAAAAACTTTTTAAAAATTAAAAAAATCATTGATAATTACAAAAGAATAAATTTATTTTTAAATATAAAAAAAATAAAACAACATGGTATAAAAAAAAAAATATTTATGCAGAAATATTTATCTGATTAATTTTTTTTTAAATAAATAATTAAGCTGTATATAATTAAAAAGAAAGTCAAACCAAGAATATTGCTATTGAATAACAGAGAAATAACTAGTGGTGAGACAGCTAAAAATAAAGTTATTAAGTTTACTTGAATAATATTATTTTTATCACGATTTAGAAGCATATGATGAATATGGTTCTGATCAGGATAAAATGGATTTTTTTTACTGAATATTCTTATTATAAATAACCTAAACATATCTACACCAGGAAGTATCATGATCAAAAATATTTGATCAGCATAATCTATTACCTCATAATTATAACTTTTAATAAATAAATAACTAAATAGAAAACCTATGACGTATGACCCATTATCACCAAAAAATATAAGTTTTTTATAATTTAGTATTAAATAAAAAATTATAAAAATAAATAAAGTTAAAAAAAAATAAAATGATAATTTTAAAAATAAAAAAAAGCTGATTAAAAACAATGAATAAAATCCGAGTTGTAAATCAACACCATCATACAAATTTGTTGCATTTATAAATAATAAAATAGCCAATAGCGTAAAAAAAAATGATAGAGTTCCTGTAGTAAAACTCTTTTCTAAAAAAGATAAATTGATTGTATTTAAAATCAAGTTTTTGTCTATTAACAAAACAAAAATAATGGAAAGTAATAATAACATTGATTTTATTGATGTCTTAATTTTTAATTTATCGTCAACAAGTCCAATTAAAAATAAAAACAAAAGACCAATCCAAAATGAGTGAAATATTTTTAAATCATCTATGGGTTCATTAAAAATTCTTATTTCAACAAAATTTTTGCTGAATAAAAACATTATAAATAAATTAAATAATAGCCATATGCCACCAATTTGAGAAATTGGTTTTTTGTGTATTTTTCTTATCTCTTTTTTGGGGTCATCAATTAATTTAATTTTATTTTTTATAGTTTTAAAATTTATAAAAATTAATAAATTTATTAATATGATAAATGCAATATAAATGTAATTACTTGTCATTTTGTTTATTAAATGAGTCTAAAATAAACCCTATAGGAATAAAATAAATAATTGACATCCAATTATTAAAAATGTTACCTGATGGAACAAGTGGGAATAAATTTATTATAATTGAACCCAAAAGTATAATTTGATAATTATTTAAAATACTTTTATTAGTCCTAAAAAAAGATTTTATTTCAATAGCTAGTACAAAAAAGATTTTATAAATAACTATAAATACAAAAAAAAGACCTGCTAAGCCAGTTTCTGCTAAAATTTGAGAATAGAAATGATGTGGATGAGTAGGGCATATAGGCTTGTTATCACCAACTGTCTCAGTATAAAATTTTTCATTTAAACAAACTTTTTGATAAAGTTTAGGTCCTTTACCAAAAAAGACATTATCTTTAAACATTCTAAATGCTACTGCAATATGATCCTCATGCCTTTCACTAAAAATATTTATTTTAGAATTTTTGCTATCCATGCCCAGCTGATTTAATGTATGAACAAACATTCTCCCCTTCAATTCTTTATCAAAGTTTAGAGAAACCAATGACACTAGAGAAATTAAAATAATCAAATAAATTTTGTGTTTTATATAACCCTTAACAAAAATAAAAAAATAAATTAAGAACAAGTTTATTAAAACAAACGATGTTCTTTCACCCGATAATAAAACAGTTAGATAAAATAAACTAAAAACAAAGATAATTAATACTTTTTTTTCTTTAAAATAAAAATAAAGTAAACCTAAGACCAACGGAGTTAGTCGAGATATGTAGCTTCCTAATACATATTCATTACCAAATAAACCACTTATCCTTCCTAAATAAATACCACTTTTAAAGCCAAGTATATTTGCTCCGTAGAAAAATTGAAATATTGCATCTACGCATAATATAAAAAAGGTAAGTATTGAAATATAAAGGAAATTTAATTTATAATTTGAAAAATTTTTTATAAGCCACATTGTAGAAATTACAAAAATTCCATGTCTTATATAGAAAAAGTGTTTTGTTAATACTCTAGTTATATCATCTGCCTCAATTGATCTAACTAGATAATATAAATAAAAAATAAAAAATAATTTAAAAAAACTATTATCAAAATAGTTCCATTTTTTTTGTAAAGCACAATAAATTAAAAACAAAACTCCTGAGAGACTCACAGCTAAATCACTTAGAAATGGTCCTGTAATTAACAATGGAATAACTGAGCAATTTAAAATTAATATTGAATATTTTATAATTAAATAATTTTTACTCATTAAATTCTTTTAGGAGTTTATATAAGAATTTTTTTTTGGTTCTTTTTCTTGCAAAGTTAATGCAATTTTTAACATATTTTTTGTAATCATTCATATTTATAAAATTTTCTATAGCTTTATTGGTTTTTTTGTAATTAAAAGGATCAATACATATGCCAAGTTTATTTTTTCTTACATGATGAGAGGTAAGACTCAAATTATTAGAAATAATTGGTAAACCTGCTGAACATGCATGTACTAAAAATCCACTACTACTTTGAGAACCATAAACATAACCAGCCCATCCAAAATCTGAAACTGTAAATATTTCTCGTTCAATTTTTTCATCTAAAAAATTATCAATCACTATAATCTTTCTGCTATTTACTAAAATTTTTATTTTTTTTAAATTTAGTAAAGTTTTTATTTCTAAATCTTGTTTTCCAACAACCATTATAGACAAATTTTTTATTTGATTATTAAGTAAAAGGGAATGAATAGCCTCTTTGATACCTTTTATTTTGTTAATAACACCATATATTAATAAAACTTTATTTTTTTTTGGAATTTTAAACTTCTC
>CACHUY010000024.1 GCA_902583295.1 uncultured Pelagibacteraceae bacterium
ACATAAAAATTTTTATGTTTCAGGAACTATGGTTGGAGCTGGACAAGTAAAATTTGATGCTGGACAAAAAATAGATGAATTTGACGAAGAAAAATTGTTAAAAAATATTAATAAAATTAAAACATTTAATTTTCAAGGCACAACTAAATGCCCAGGATTAATTCATAAGGATATTTGGAATAAAGTTGGTGGTTGGAGTGAAGAGTTTTCACCAACAGGGGGTGATGATACAGATTTTGCTATGAAATTATGGAAAAATGATATTAGAATTTTTAAAGGCATAGGTAATAGTTTAGCTTATCATTTTGGATCAATAACAACTAGGAAGAAAGATAAATCACTATTTACATACTTAGGTAGCAGAGGTAATAAAATTTTTTTGAAGAAATGGGGGATAAGTATTAATTTTTTTGAAAAATTTTACTTAAGATCTGGCTTAGATAATAAAAAACAATTAATTTTTAGAGAATACATGGGAGAACTAAAAGATCCTAAAAAAAATTTCAATTATTACGTTGAATATTTTAAAGCTAAATTAAAAAAAATTTATCTTATATTAGTAAATTATAAATAATAATTTGTAATTTATTTTAAATTCTTTTATGAGAATTTTTACCCATCATAGAAGTGATTAAACCAGACCATCTTGTCTTATATTTATTTATTTTTTTATTATTTTTTCTGATTTTATAAAAGAAGATTCTAAACAAAATTCTGAATACTGTAGGTATAAATAAAATTAGAGCAATAAAATATGTGTAATGTTTTCTGTAGTAATAAAATTTTGACCAAATAAAATGCCATGTTCTTAAATTGTCTTGTTTATTTTTATCACTCTCATTTTTAGGAATCACAGAAGTGCCTGCTATATGATTAACTTTTACTGAGTTAAGTTGATAATTTTTATTTAATTTAGATAATCGTTTACAAATATCATTATCTTCAAAATATAAGAAAATATTTTCATCAAAACCGCCTATTGCATCAAAATTCTTTTTGTTAAAAAACATGCATATTCCACTAATCTGATTTGTTTCTAAAAGATCAATTTTATCATATCCAGTTTTACGTCTTTCAGGTTTATGATCTAAATCTACAGGACCCATCATAGAAAATTGATCATCGATATTTATAGCAGCATCATAAAATTTAATAATACTATCAGGTGTAATACCTTCAACATCAGGATTGCTAACTAAAAAATATTTAGTTTTTACAAATTTACTGCCACAATTTATTGCTGCTCCGTAACCATTATTTGACATAAAATCAAATGTGACGTTTGGATAATTTGTTTTAATTTCTTTTTCTAACTCAATGTCACTTGAATTATCAATTACTATAATATGAAATTTTTGATAAATATTTTTAATATAATTAATTACAAGATCTTTACTTTTGTGAGCAGTTAAAATAATAGATATATGTTCATTCATTTAAATGTTATTTATATGACAGATTTAAAATTTTAAAGTTTAAATTTAATTTATGTGTGTAAAATTTGAAACTATTTTAAAAGTAATGTAGTCATAAATATTATAACAAAACATATAATAATTGATCTTTATAAATGTACAATGCTGACGTAGTTATCATAGGTGCCGGTCCTGTTGGCTGTGTTTTGGCCCAAAAAATATCCACTGAATTAAATTTATCTTGTCTTATTATTGAAAAAAGGAGGCATATTGCAGGTAATTGCTATGATGAAAAAAATAAAAAGGGGGTTTTATATCATAAATATGGACCGCATTACCTAAGATTTAAAAATAAGAAAATTTTTAAATATTTATCTAACTTTACTGATTGGATCCCTGGTGAATATATTGTTAAATCTTGTGTTGATAAAAAACTTTATCCATTTCCTATAAATTTAGATACCATTGAAAATTTTTTTGATGTTAAATTTAAATCTAAAAAGGAAGCAATTAAATTTATAAACAAAAAAAAAATTAAAATTAAAAATCCTAAGAATTCTGAAGATTTTATTTTATCTAAGCTTGGTTCTGAAATTTATGAAAAATTTTATAAAAATTATACAATTAAACAGTGGGGTATAAATCCAAGAAAATTATCAAGTAATATTGCTGGACGTGTACCGATTAGATTTAATAGGAATTCGTATTATGTAAATGAAAAATTAAAATTTATGCCAAAAAAAGGTTTCACCAAAATGTTTGAAAAAATGATAAGTAATAAAAAAATAAGGCTAAGTTTAAACACAGATTTTTTTAAAATAAGAAAAAAAATTAAATATAATAAATTTCTTATTTATACTGGTACACCAGATAAATTTTTTAATTATAAATATGGTAAATTAAATTGGAGATCTTTAGATTTTAAATTTAAAACATTTAAAAAGAAATACATACAAAAATCTGTTCAATATAACTATCCTAATGATTATAAATTTACTAGAAAAGTTGAGATAAAACATGTCACTAAACAAAAAACTCCATATACAATTATTTCTAAAGAGTATCCAAAGTCTAATGGTGACCCATACTATCCTATTATTAACAATGAAAATTTAAATAAATTTAATAAATATAAAAAATTAATTGATAAAATCGAAAAACAAAATATTTTTTTTGAAGGTAGATTGGCCCAGTATAAATACTTTAACACTGATGAAGTAATAGAAAGGGCTCTTAATTTATTTAAAAAAATAAAAAAAGTATAAATTAAAATTAAAAAATTAAATTTTAATTTTATTTAATGCGTTATTTTTAAATAAATTTGCTTCCTGTATATATCTTCTAACCATTTGTGTTGTTTTGTGACCTGTCATTGCCATAATACTTCTTTCATCTGCACCGATTTCAGCTGTTGATGTTGCAAATCCAGACCTTAAACTGTGACCTGCATATCTCGTTTTATCTAACCCAGCTAAAAGTGCATATTTTTGAATTATTAAAGCTACTGTTTTGTCAGATATATTGAATACTTTACCGTTGTTAATTTTGGCATACGAAATCCATTCTTTTAACGATATAACAGGACAATAGACTCTATTTTCGAAGTAGGGGATTGCCTTAGTCATTCCAAGACCAGTTTGATCTGTCTTTGACCTTTTAACCAATATTTTTACTCCTTCATTAACAAAATCAATATCCTCATATTCAATTGATACTAA
Source organism: uncultured Pelagibacteraceae bacterium (assembly GCA_902583295.1). Lineage (GTDB taxonomy): Bacteria > Pseudomonadota > Alphaproteobacteria > Pelagibacterales > Pelagibacteraceae > Pelagibacter. The sequence continues at coordinate 3,134 of CACHUY010000024.1, forward strand.
TTCTGATCTTCTAAAGCCACCTGCAAATCCAATTAACAATAAAGCTCGATTTTGATATTTCTTATATTCATTTTTTTCTTCATCTATTACACTAATAATTGATTTTAAATCATTGATTAATAATGGTTTTTTAGATATTTGTTTAACTCCCATTTTTCTTTTTATTCCCATTAAATTTTCAGCAATTATAGGATGTTTTGTATCTATATAATGGCCTTTTAATCTGTGAATAACTTTTATTGAGGCTAATCTTCTTTTTAAAGTACTAAATTTACTAAAAGAACTTAAGTGAGTTAAATATAAAGCTACTATTTTTGGATCACTTGGTATAGATGAAAAACCATTTTTGGAACAAAAGCTTGAAAAATCCTTGAAATCAGATTGATAAGCTCTCAATGTATTATTTGCTTTCGAATTTTTTAAATTCTTTAAAGTCTCTAATTGAAGGCTTTTAACGTCTGTTATTAACTCATTCATATATATTTTCCGATAACCATTAATTATCGGAAAATATATATTAGATGAAATTTATTGTCAATAATTATAATTTATTAACTGATGCAACTGTTGAGGAAATAAGAAAAGTTTCTGATTTTTATGAAAAATTATTTGAAAATAGTCATAATAAACATTAAATCAAAACAGAATTAAGCATGGGATCTTTAGACGGAGTAATTGAACCAATATATTTCCTAATCACTTCTATTGGTTTTGTAATTTTAAGCTTTATTCAGTATAAAAAAACTGGAAAAACAGTAGAAACGATCTATCTCACTATTTTATCTGTTTTTTTTATAGTTTGCTTTGTTATTTTAAATTTTTATTAATGAAAGGAACAAAATTTCAATTAAAAGTTTGGAAATACCTTAAAACTATACCAATAGGCACTGTCAAAACCTATAAACAGGTAGCAATTGCAATAAAAAAGCCTAAATCAGCCCGTGCTGTAGCTAATGCATGTGGAAAAAACCCGTATGCCCCTAAAATACCATGTCATAGAGTAATTCGATCCGATGGGGGCCTTGGTGGATACTCAGGAAGAGGTGGAATTAAGACAAAGCTCCGTTTATTGAGATCTGAAAAAGTTTATATTTAGTACCTTTTTAGGCCTATTTTATGTTCAAAAACACTTGTAAAATCAATATTTTTTCAATCTTTAACCGTCATTTGTCATTAATCGTGCTTTGCACCCTTCAGTTGTACTATATATCGAGATATAAGAAAATAAAGTACCTCTATGGACGTTTAAAACATATATTCTATAACTGCATTGTTCTACTTTTCAATGATACCAGTGCTAAATTTACTGTGAAATTTAATAGAATTTTTAATAATTTTAGTTCCCCTACTCACTTATTAAAATATGAATTTTGAATTTTTTATTTAATTAACTCAAAAAAACCATTGGTATTAAATACTTTTTAATTTTTAAGGTTTGTTTTCTGAATACACTTGCCACTTTACCCTTTATCTATATAAAATAATTCATTATTTTCTAATATAAATTGAATAATTTATCTTAACATATCTGCTACTTAATATTAAATAAACCTATAATAACAATAGTTTAAATATTTATATTAATGTATTACATTATATATTAGTAACTATTTATTTACTATTAATTAGTGCGGGTAGGCAAATATTCTCTTCTAGAGATATATAGCCCACTAAGAACGATAATAAATAGACCTAAATAAGTCCAATTATCAGGTAATTCATGGAAGAAATAGTAACTAATAAGTATATTTGTAATTATCTCTGTATAGCCCAAAGGAGCTAATTTAGAGGCATCAGCATATTTAAGTGATAATATAAGGAAAAGATGAGCTACAGAGGCTATAAGGCCGATTAAAGCCATTAAAATCCATTGATTTGATGAAGGATTAACCCAAACTGAGGGCATAAATAGGCTAATTATTATTGTTCCTATCAAACCTGATAATAAAAGAGTTAAAAGTGGATTATCTGAGTTACTCAATTTCCTTGTGATTATAAGATAAAATCCATAACAAATTCCATTACCTAGAGCAGCCATTGTAGCTAAGTTAAGCTCAATAAAGCCAGGTCTTATTACAATCAATGTTCCAATAAATCCTAGTGATACAGCAGTCCACCTTTTCACCCCTACTTTCTCATTTAAGAAAAATGGAGATAAGGCTGTAACACAAATTGGAGCAACAAAAGCTAAAGTTAAAGCTTTAGGAAGTGAAATTTCTGATATTGCATAAAAGAATAAATACGTAGAAAAAACAAAAATTAATCCTCGAATTAATTGAAGTGCTGGTTTTTTTGTCCAAACTAAAGAGTGCCTATAAAAAATAAGCATTAAAGATAAAGTAAAAACTACAGTAAAAAAATATCTAGCCCAAGTTATTTGAAGAACATCCATAGATGAGCTTAAATATTTAGCAAAAGCATCCATTACTGGAACAATCATCCAAGCAGATGCATTTAAAATTATTGCCTTCATAAAAGAAGGATATAGTTTAATAGAAGTATTTTAAAGCAAAGAATACAACAATTGGTAACGTTATAAATGACATAATTGTTGAAACTACGATCATACTTGCAATGCTATCAACGATTTTTTTAGGTGAATACATTGAACCAATTAAATAAGTCAAAACTGCACTTGGCATAGCACACTGAATTAAAAATACACCTGCTGCAAAACCAGATAAATTAAAAATTTTTATAATACCTAGTCCAATTAATGGACCAATGAAAACTCTACATATTGAAGAAATAAAAGCAGATTTAAAAGAAAAAACTTTTAATCTTGTAAGAGCTATACCTAAAGACATCAATATTAAAAATATTGCTGTATAAGCAGTAATCATCGTTGTATTCACTAAAAAAACTGGAGTTTCAATTTCATAATATATAAAGATAATTGAAATTATTATTGCATATACAGGTGGGCTTTGAAGTAAAAGCTTAAAACTAAATTTTTTACTAGCCAAAAAAACATTTATTGTAAAATGAAAAAATATAACCAATGAAGAGATAGTAGCTGCAATACCTAAGCCTAAATCACCATAAGCAAATAAACAAATTGGTAATCCCATGTTACCGACATTTGGTAAAACAAATGGAGGAAGTTCTCGTATTATTTCTTTCTTTAAAAAAAATAAAAAAATTACACCTACTAAAGCAAAGGCAAATATTGCAATTAATGAATACCAAAAATACTCAATAAACATTGAGAATGTTACACCAGTGGTAGTTATAGCGTAAAAAACCATCGCAGGGCTTCCAACATTAGCAGCAAAATTTGTGATAAAAGAAGTATCTAATTTAGGATTTTTTTTACCAATAAAGTAACCAATACCCACCATAAAAAAAACAGGAAATAAAACTTCAAAAAGTTTAAAATAAATATCCATTAACCAAGCACTCTAATAAGTGTTGGAGTTTTTAAAATATTTTTATTTTTTTTAAATATAGATAAACAATTCTTTGAATTCTTCTCAGAAGTTTTGTGAGTTATAATTACTATAGTTGCTTTATTTGTTTTTTTATCAGGTGTTTGGATAAGTCTTTTTACAGATATTTTATACTTAGCTAAACGATTGGTAATTTGCGATAAAACACCTGGACGATCTTTTACTTCAAATCTTAAATATAGAGAATTTGTATAATTTTTTATATTATAAGATTTTAGAGTTTTTAATTGAAAAAAAGGAATTCCAAAAGGTTTTTTAATATTCCCTCTAAGTATGGACAATAAGTCAGAAAGTAGAGAAGATGAAGTGGGACCAGGACCTGCACCTTCACCTTGCAGGATACTTTCGCCAACTGGTTTACCTTCAAGAATTACTGCATTCATTACCCCGTTAACATTGCCAATATAAGATTTTTTGTTAACTAAACATGGGTGAACTGTCTCAAAAAGTTGATTATTTTTTAATTCCGTAATTCCAAGAAGTTTTATTCTTAAATCTAGTTGATTAGCGATTTTTATATCTTTTAATTCAATTTTTTCTATCCCCTCCATTAAACATTTGTGGTGTGAGATTTTACTATTAAATGCGAGTGCAGATAAAATTCTTACCTTTGCAAAAGCATCAAAACCATTTAAATCTAATTTAGGATTGCCTGGTTCAGCATAGCCAAGTTTTTGTGCTTTAATAAGAACATCATTAAATTTTTGATTAGAATTTTCCATTTCAGATAATATGTAATTTGAGGTTCCGTTTAATATTCCATAAATTTTTGTGATCTTGTTTGTTGCTAATCCTTCTTTTATTGATCTTAAGATTGGGATACCCCCTGCTACAGAAGCTTCAAACTCTAAGTTAACATTATTTTTTTCTGCTAATTTTGCTAGATAATTCCCATGTTTTGAAATTAAAGCTTTATTTGGTGTAATGACGTGAACCTTATTTTTTAAAGCTTTCTCTACAATATTTTTAGATACGCCGTCAGATAATCCTATTGCCTCAAATAAAATATCAACTTTATGGTTTTTAAGTACGTCAAGAGGATTTGTATAAAAAATTTTCTTATTAATTTTAAATTTTCTTTTTTTTCTAATATTTTTTGCAGATATCGCGACTACATTAATTTGTGTTCCTGTTTTTAATTCAATACTTTTTTTTTTATTATTTAACTCATTGAGCAAATAAATACCAACTTGTCCTAAGCCCACTACAGCAATATTATATTTTTTCTTCATTTACTAATATCTGGATAATTACTTTTTTTCGTATGGTCTTCTATATATATTTTATATTCTTCCATCGTCATTGTGGTTATATCTTTTGATTTTTTTAATATTTTTGAAAGTTTTTTTTGCTCTTCCTTCTTTTTAATAAAGTCTTCAGTCCAATATTGAGAATCTTTATTTAAAGAACAATTATTAAGAAACAATATTAGAAATGAACTTAATAGTAACCTCATATTAATCCAGTTGTTTCGGGATAATTAAATCTATTATTTAAACTTTGAACTGCTTGCCCTGCTCCACCCTTTATTAAATTATCTATAGCTGAAAGTATTATAACTTTATTTTTGAATTTAGATTTACAGACTGAAATAAGACAATTATTTGTATTAATAACATCATTTGTGCTTATTAGAGTATTTGATTTAGAAATCTTAACAAATTTTTCTTTTTTATAGAATTTTGATAGTGAGTTTAGGACCTTTGATTGATTTACATTTTTATTCAAATCTAAATAAATAGTACTTAAAATACCTCTAAACATTGGTGTTAAATGTGGTGTAAAACTTACTTGAATTTTTTTGTTTGTAAATTTTTTTAGTAATTGATCTATTTCTGAATTGTGTCGATGATTACCCACACCATATGCACTTAAAGATTCATATAAATTTTTATTTTTGTATTTTTTATGAACACCTCTTCCAGCACCAGAATAACCAGATTTAGAGTCTATTATTACGTTCTTGACGTTGACAAGATTTTTTTTGAATAAAGGTATTAGTGGCAAAAGTATAGATGTTGGATAACAACCAGGGCTTGAAATAATATTATACTTTTTAAGTTCTTTTTTATTAATTTCAGGAAGTGAATAAATACTTTTTTTTATAAGTTTAGTTGATCGATGTTTCTGTTTGTACCATTTTTGATATTCTGAGGCCTTTTCAAGTCTAAAATCTGCGGCTAAATCAATTAAAATATTTTCATTATTGAGATGTTTAGATATGTCCTGGGCTCCACCATTTGGTAGAGCAGTAAAAATTATATCAACATCTCTTAATAAATTTTTATTAAATTTTTTTATTTTAGGTAATTTATATTTTGATAATGACTTTTCATAAGAAGAAATACTCTTACCTGCTGAAGAATTGCCGCATAGATATTTTATGTTTATATATTTATGCTTAATCAATATCTTAATTAATTGAGTACCAATATATCCAGTTGATCCAGCGACTAACGCATTAAGCTTGGGCATTTTATATTATAACAGTTAAATATTAAAAAAAAATTATCTTTTAGAGAATTGGAAGCTTCTTCTAGCTTTTCTTCTACCAGGTTTTTTCCTCTCAACTGCTCGCGAGTCTCTGGTGGTAAGTTTTTCTGTTTTTAATGTACCTTTTAAATTTTCATCAAATAAAACTAATGCTTTAGATATGCCGTGAACCATTGCACCAGCTTGACCAGTCGGTCCGCCTCCTTTAACACTACATCTAACGTCATAGTCTGTAGATTGATTTATAATCTCAAAAGGTCTTGTAATTTGCATTTTATGCGTCTCATCTGAAAAATAATCACTAAATAATTTTCCATTTACATAAATTTTACCAGATCCTTTTTTCAACCAGACTTTAGCAATAGATGTTTTTCTTCTACCAGTTGCATATTTACTATCCTTAAAATCTAATTTAAGTTTAGGGGATTTTGGAGAAGTTTGAGTATTTTCCATATTAATTTCTAGCTAAATTTTTACTGTTCAACTTATTTAATTCGATAACTGTAGGATTTTGTGCAGAGTGTGGGTGGTCATTACCTGTATAAATTTTTAATTTAGTTAATTGTTTTCGACCCAAAACACCACCAGGTAACATTCTTTTAACTGCAAGTTTTAAAGTTTCACCTGGTTTTTTTTCATGTAATTTCTCAGGTGTAGCGATTTTTATACCACCAGGGTGACCTGTGTGTCTGTAATACTTCTTGTCTTGAAATTTTTTTCCTGTGAATTTTACTTGCTCAATATTTTTAACAACTACAAAATCACCATCATCCATATGTGGAGTATAAGTTGTTTTATTTTTTCCTCTTATGATATTTGAAACAACTGTTGCCAATCTACCAACAACAGCATTAGTTGCATCAATTTCATACCAAGATGATGTTATTTGGTCTTTTTTAAGGAATTTCGTCATTGTGCGAGGATTAATACTATTATTAAAATCAATGTCAATTTTATATTTACCTTGAAAATAGGTATTAATTTGATAAAAAGATCAAGCCGATTTGATCCTATTGCGGGCTTTAAACTGCTAAAGAGGAATTTTCACAAAATTATCGGTAGGCATTTGAACTATATTGTGCGCCTTACATTAAGTTAAAGCACTAAAAAAGGAGTATATTATGAGTACTAAAAGAAACAATCCTGAGACTATTGCGGTCCATGGTGGAGATTACAGAAGTGATCCTGCAACAAATGCTGTTGCTGTACCTATATATAGAACTACATCTTATGAGTTTAACAGTACAGAGCATGCAGCAAATTTATTTTCACTAAAAGAGTTTGGAAATATTTATACCAGAATAATGAATCCAACAAACGACGTATTAGAGAAAAGAGTTGCTGCTCTTGAAGGTGGTTTATCATGTGTGACTGTATCATCAGGTCAAACTGCCTCGTCTTTTGCATTATTAAATGTTGCTCAGGCAGGTGATAATATCATTAGTTCTACTGATTTATATGGTGGAACCGTATCATTATTTAACAATACATTAAGTAAACTTGGAATAGAGATAAGATATGCAGATCCAAGTGATCCTAAAAATTTTGAAAAACTGATTGATAATAACACACGAGCTTTTTATGGTGAGACTCTACCTAATCCATATTTAAGAGTTTTCCCAATTAAAGAAGTTTCAGATATTGGAAGAAGATACAATATACCTCTTATAATGGACAATACTGCCGCCCCTGTCATTTGCAAGCCTATAGAACATGGAGCTGCTGTAGTTATACATTCTTTAACAAAATATATTGGTGGACATGGAACAGCAATTGCTGGAAGTATTGTTGATAGTGGAAATTTCGATTGGACGGCTGATCCTAAAAGACAACCACTGTTCAACGAACCTGATGCAAGTTATAACAATGTTGTATGGGGAAAGGCAGTGCCTGAGATGACGGGTGCCAATGTTCCTTTTGCTGTACGTGCTAGAGTCTGCTTGTTGAGAGATTTAGGATCAGCGTGTGCTCCGGATAATGCTTTTGCAATTATACAAGGTCTTGAGACTGTTGCTTTAAGAATGAAGCAGCATTGTGAAAATGCACAAAAAGCTGTTAATTTTTTAAAAAAACATAAAGAAGTAACTAAAGTAATTTACTCGACTGAACATGATAAACATATTTCAGATAGAGCTAGACAATACTTAAAAGGTGGAAATGGACCAATGGTTGGTATTGAGCTAAAAGGTGGAATTGAAGCTGGTAAAAAATTTATTGAGTCCTTAAAAATGTTTTATCATGTTGCAAACATTGGAGATGCTAGAAGTTTAGCTATCCACCCAGCTAGTACAACACACAGTCAATTAAATGAAAAAGAGCTTATTGCTTCTGGTGTAACACAAAGTTATGTCAGACTGTGTATAGGTATCGAACATATTGACGATATTATTGAAGATTTAGATCAAGCTTTAAATAAATCCTCAAAAGGTAAACTTAAAGCAGTTAGCTAGTTCTGGTATTTATAAAGAAAAAGTAAATAGAAGAAGTTACTAAAAAAATAGAACTTACTTGGTGTACTGCTGCAATATAGATTTGTGCACCAAGTATAATTGTAAAAATACCTAAAATAATCTGTAAAATTATAAAAAATCCTAAAATATTTACTGATCTATATAGTTTAGTTATTTTATTTTTATATACTTTAAAAAATATTATAACATAAAATAATCCAATCACATATGCTAGGTTTCTGTGAATAAACTGCACTAATGATGGATCACTAAAAGCAGATAATTTAAATAAATTTTCAATTTTATTATCATTTGGAAAATAGGTATTACCCATTAAAGGCCAGGAATTATAAATTTTTCCAGCATCCATTCCTGAAACAAATGCACCAATTACAATTTGTATTAAAATTAAAACTAAAAATATAAATGGAATAATTGAATTTAATCCATCAGCAACTTGATTGTAATTTTGATATTTTAGGAAATTCCAAAAGATTAATGATAAAATCAAAAAAGCTATTAACAAATGAACAGATAATCTAAAGTGACTAACGTCTACCCTGTCAACTAAACCACTACTGACCATATACCAACCAATAAAACCTTGGAAACAAATAAGAAAAAAAATGAAATATAAATCTAGTATTTTTGAGATTTTTTCTTTGAAAGAGAAATATATTAGTGGAATTAAATAGCACAAACCTATTAATCTCCCTAAAAATCTGTGTGCCCATTCCCACCAAAAAATCACTTTAAATTCTTGTAATGACATGTTGAAATTCTGTAACTTAAACTCAGGTATTTCTTTGTATAAATTAAAATACAATATCCAATCTTTTTGGTTAAGAGGAGGAAGTAATCCAGAAAATAATTGCCATTCTGTTATTGAAAGACCAGAGTCAGTTAATCTTGTTAAACCACCTACCACAATCATAATGGAAATGATAATAAACATTGCAATCAACCAAATGGATAATTGATTGTTAATTTTTGGATTAACTGTGTACATAAGCGATTAAATATAATATTTTTTTGATAATCCAAATATATAAATGTCGCCTTTAAAAAGAAAAAAATTAGGTAAAATTAGAATTGAATTAGATAAACTTGATAATTTACTTATTAAAATAATAAAAAAAAGAACAAATTTTGTCAAACAGGTTCTTGAATTAAAAGATAAAAAAAACCAAATTATTGATCAAAAAAGAATAAATACTATTTTAAGAAATATTAAGAAAAAATCGGTTAAAAATAAAATAGATCCAAAAATTACAAACAGAATCTGGAAAAATATGATTTGGGCTTATATTGATTACGAGAAAAGAAACTTTAAAAAAAAATAGTTATTTACTGTGTGGAGGTAATTTTTTCTCTACAAACATTTCATGTTTTCTTGTATCAGGATTATATTTTTTAGCTGAAAGTTTAACTTTAGCTTTTTCTCCACCAGCAGGTTTTTTTACATAATAAAAGAATGAACTATCAGGCTTTGCTTCGGGAACTAATCTTACTTTAACATGTGTTTTTTTTGCCATATTATTTCAACTCTTTTATAATTTTAGAAATCTTAACTAATTTATTTTTTAAATTTTTAGCTTTTATAGATTTATCTGCAATTTCGTCAAGCTTTAAAGAAACTTCATTATTTAGGATCTTTTTTACACCATTAATTGTCATACCTTGGTCCTTTAATAGAAACTTAACTTTCTTTAAAAGATTAATAGTTTTTTCATCATAATATCTTCTTTTTGAGTTTAATATTCTAGGTTTAATTTGCT
>CACHUY010000025.1:0-2500 GCA_902583295.1 uncultured Pelagibacteraceae bacterium
AAAATTTGACTTACAGTATTCCTCGAAAGATATTTTTGAATTCTCAAAATACTGCAAAAAGATATTAAAATCAGGTTTTTTAGCAGAGGCAGCAATGGTTAAAAATTTTGAGCAAGAATTTTCAAAATTCACTAAAATTAAGTATTCAAATTTTATTGGTTCAGGAACTGATGCATTAGAATTGTCTTTCAAGTTAGTGAAAAAAAAGAAAATTTTGTTGCAAACAAATAATTTTTTTGCAGCTCATGTAGCAATAGAAAATGCAAATAAAACTCCGGTTTATTGTGATATTGAACTCGATACACTCGGTATTGATGTAGATAAAATGGAAAATGAATTAAAAAAAGATAAAGAAATTGGAGGAGTATGCATTGTTCATACTGGTGGAATAATAAGTAAGCACATTAATAAAATAATAAAAATTTGCAAAAGGTACTCTGTTCTTCTAATTGAAGATGCTGCACATGCACATGGATCTTTTAAAGGCCAAAAACATGCAGGATCCTTCGGAGATGTAGGATGTTTTAGTTTTTTTTCCACTAAAGTAATGACAACTGGTGAAGGTGGGATGGTTGTAACAAAAAGTAAAAAAATTAATGAAAAAGTTAGATCACTAAAAGATTTTGGAAGACCAAAAAAAGACTCTTGGATAAGAAAAATTAAAGGTTCAAATTGCAAAGTTACAGAATTTCAAGCTGCTTTAGGATTAGTTGAATTGAGAAGAGTAAAAAATAGAATTAAAAAAAGATACCAACTTGCTTATAGAATAAAGTCTCAATTAAAAGATACAAACTTTAAGATATATTGGCCAAAGTATCAAAAGACGTGTAGTTTTTATAAATTATTTATAGAGCATAAAAAATTAGAATGTAAGAAAATTGAAAAAATTTTAAGTAAGATAAATATTCCTCTGTCCGGTCAAGTTTGGCCATACCCTTTACACAAACAACCTCTATATAAGGTTAACTCTAAAAAATTTATAAATTCTGATTTATTTGTAAAAAAACACTTTTCTTTCCCTATCTATCCTGAGTTGACTTATTCTGATATAGACTTTATGACAAATAATTTAAAACATCATATTAAATAATAATGAAGATTAGCCAACTATTAGATATTAAAAAAATTAAAGTAAAAGAAGTCAACATAAAACCATCCGAGCTAAAAGAAAACTTCATAAGAGTTAGAATTAAAGCAACCGGAATTTGTGGTTCTGATTTGCATTATTATGATGATGGTGGTTTAGGAAGTCATAAAATAGATTTCCCAATTACTCTGGGGCATGAACCAAGTGGAGAAATTATAGATAGTAAATCAAATTTATTTAGTAAAAATGAAAGAATAGCAATTGAACCCAACCTTCCATGCTTGTTTCATAAAAATGACCAAAATTGCTATGAATGTGGAAAAGGTCATTTTAACCTGTGTCCAGACTCTACATTTCTAGGTACCAAAAATACTAGCGGTTCATTTCAAGAAGAAATATTGGTTCACTCCAGTCAGGCGATAAAAATAGACGACAAAGTATCTTTTGAGGAAGCAACCTTATTAGAACCATTTTCGGTAGCTTTACATGCATTTAAAAAAATAAACTTTGAAACTGGAGGTAAAGTTGCAATACTTGGAGCTGGTCCGATAGGAATATGTCTGTCACTTATAGCGAATATTTCAGGAGCAGCCGAGATATTGATAATTGATAAGCTAGACTATAGACTAGAATTCCTTAAGAGTTTAATTCCTTGCAAAACCATCACGGAAGATCAGTTTAATGCGGAGAAAAAAAAGTATAAAAATAAATATAATTATGTTTTTGATGCCGCAGGAAAAAAAAATACTTTTTTAAATTCACTTGATTTGTCAAGAAATTTAGCAAAACTTGTTGTAGTTGGTATTCCAACTTATGACTTTTTAGAATACAACCCACATGTTGCTAGGATTAAAGAAATTTTAATTTTAAACTGTAGAAGATCAAATAACTTGCTTCATACATCTTATGAAATATTTAAGCAGTATAAACTACCATTAAACAAAATTATTACCCATCGATTCGATTTAAATGATATTCAAACTGCCTTTAGCAATAATTCAGCTTACAATGATAAAGTAATTAAAACTGTAATCATAAACGAGAAAAATTGAAAAAAATTAATTTTTTTTTTTTTGGAACATCTAAATTAGGAATTTTTATTTTAAAATCATTAATAAAGCAAAAAGATTTTAACATTATTGGTGCTATTGGAAAAAAAAATAAAAAAAATCATGCTGATAAATATGAAAATCAATTAATTCAAATTTGTCGTAAAAATAAGATCAAATATTTTAAAAATTTTGATGAAATTAAAAAAAATATTAAAAATAATACTTTTGGAATTATTGGTGGATATGATGGTATTTTAAGAGAAGACTTTATTAAATACTTTGGTAAAGGAATATATAATTTCCATTTTGGTATTATTCCTAATGTAAGAGGTTGCAATCCAACAATTTGGAGTTTACTAAA
>CACHUY010000025.1:7500-12435 GCA_902583295.1 uncultured Pelagibacteraceae bacterium
GTCTTGCTTCCTGTTGTAGATACCATTGTAGCACGTGTGTAGCCCAACACGTAAGGGCCATGAGGACTTGACGTCATCCCCACCTTCCTCCAGCTTATCACTGGCAGTTCTTTCAGAGTGCCCAACTTAATGATGGCAACTAAAAGTGAGGGTTGCGCTCGTTGCGGGACTTAACCCAACATCTCACGACACGAGCTGACGACAGCCATGCAGCACCTGTGTTTCGTCCGGCCGAACCGAAAACTCTAATCTCTTAGAGTCGCGACGAACATGTCAAGTGTTGGTAAGGTTCTGCGCGTATCTTCGAATTAAACCACATGCTCCACTACTTGTGCGGGTCCCCGTCAATTCATTTGAGTTTTAACCTTGCGGTCGTACTCCCCAGGCGGTGTGTTTATCGCTTTCGCTGCGACACTGAAAATAAATTTCCAACGTCTAACACACATCGTTTACGGCATGGACTACGAGGGTATCTAATCCTCTTCGCTACCCATGCTTTCGTTCCTCAGTGTCAGTTATGATCCAGAAAGCTGCCTTCGCAATTGGTATTCTTTCTAATATCTACGAATTTCACCTCTACACTAGAAATTCTGCTTTCCTCTATCATACTCTAGCTGAAAAGTTTTGATGGCAGTTCCAGAGTTAAGCTCTGGGATTTCACCACCAACTTTTTCAACCACCTACGAACTCTTTAAGCCCAGTAATTCCGAACTACGCTAGGTCCCTTCGTATTACCGCGGCTGCTGGCACGAAGTTAGCCGGACCTTCTTATTCGGGTACAGTCATTTTCTTCCCCGACGAAAGAGCTTTACAACCCAAAGGCCTTCTTCACTCACGCGGCATCGCTGCATCAGAGTTTCCTCCATTGTGCAAGATTCCCCACTGCTGCCTCCCGTAGGAGTTTGGGCCGTGTCTCAGTCCCAATGTGGCTGATCATCCTCTCAAATCAGCTATTGATCACAGTCTTGGTAGGCCATTACCCTACCAACAAACTAATCAAGTGCAGGCTCATCCAATGGTGCATAAAGCTTTCTCCGTAAAGACTTATCCGGTATTAGCACAAGTTTCCTCGTGTTATTCCAGGCCAAAGGGCAGATACCTACATGTTACTCACCCGTCTGCCACTAAGTATTGCTACTTCGTTCGACTTGCATGTGTTAGGCGTGCCGCCAGCGTACGTTCTGAGCCATGATCAAACTCTCAAGTTTAAAAACGGCGCACACTAGCTTCCATATAAATTCTAAGAATAAAATTTATATGATGTTGAAGTGTGTACGACAAATTTTTGGTAACCTTAACCGTCCACACTTCTCTTCTTAAATATTTACGTTTTAAATAGCTAATTGAGCAAAAAAGGCTCAATAATCCTCAATTATTTATTGTGTTAACAATAGTTTTACTGAGAAAGTTCAGTGCTTATAGGCTAAAATAATAGGAAATCAAGCGTTTAACGTTAAAAAATTGGATTAAAATTTGCTATTTTTAAGGGTTTTTTTTGATTTTTAAGTTTCTCTAAACTAATAATTGTAACCTATTCATTTTCAAATGCTAAAAAATTTAAAAGATAAAATCAGAAAAAATATTCAAATTTTTGGACTTATTTTTTTATTTGGAATCACAGTCGTCTCAACTAGTTATTTTAATTTCAAAAAAAATAATAATATACAAGCTTATAATAATTTTATTGATAATATTTATTTCAAAAAAACTTTAAGTCATTTAGTTGATAACCTTGAGCCTAAATACAAAAAAATTAAACATAAAATTAAATATGGAGAAACATTTGACAAAATTTTAGAAAGCTATTCAATCGAAAAAAGTGAAATTCTTAAAATAAAAAACTCTCTAAAAGACAAAGTTAATCTTAATAAATTAAATACAAAACAATTAATTCAATTTAATTTAGACAAAACAAATAATAAAATTAGTGAATTTGTGTATCAAATTTCAAGTACTAAAAAAATATTTTTAAAAAGAAATACTGAGGATAATGAATTTAAAGAAGAGATTTTATTAATAAAACTGAATAAAGAAATAGTTTATAAGGAAAATATTATTTTACAAAGTCTTTACAAAGCTGCGACTGATCAAAATATTCCAGCTAATACAATAATTGAGTTTGCAAGAATTTATGGATTTCAGGTTGATTTTCAAAGAGATATAAGAAAACAAGATAAATTTCAAATTATGTATGAAATATTCTTAAACGAAAAAAAAGAGATAATCGAAACTGGAGAAATTCTTTTTGCAAATCTAAAACTTAGCGGTCAAGATAATAGTTTGTATTATTTTGATAAAGATGGCAGTGAAGGTCATTACGATAAAAATGGTAAAAGTGTTAAAAAAGCATTAATGAAGACTCCAATAAATGGTGCAAGGCTTTCATCTCCTTTTGGAATGAGAAAACATCCTATAGATGGTTTTAATAAAATGCATAGAGGAACTGATTTTGCTGCGCCAATGGGAACTCCTATAATGGCATCAGGTGACGGTATAATAAAAAAAGCAGGATGGTGTGGTGGTGGAGGAAATTGTGTTAAAATAAGACATAATTCTACCTATCAAACTATTTATGCACACATGTCAAAATTTGCTCGTGGTATTAAAACTGGAGTAAGGGTTAAACAAGGTCAAACTATAGGTTATGTAGGATCAACAGGTAAATCAACTGGTCCTCATTTACACTACGAAGTTATAATTAATGGAAAAAAAGTTAATTCTCAAAATCTAAAACTACCATCTGGAAAGATTTTAAAAGGCAAAGAAAGAAAAATTTTTGAGACTAAAAAAATAAAACTTGATGTTTTAAAATCTGAAAAAATTATAGGAATAAACTGAGGATTTAAACTTGAGTTTCTGGAACTTTTTCTTCCTCATTCTCTTTTTTTGCTTCGCTAGCTAAATTACTTTTCGAAACTTCTTCATTTTGTATCTTAGTTTCCTCTGAAAGATTAGGTTTATCCTCGCTTTTATTATCAGAAAATCGCTCTCTTCTAACACTTTCTCTTTCATTCAAAACTCTCGTGAAATGATCTGCGTGTTGAAGATAATTTTCAGATAAAATTTTGTCACCATTTGAAGAAGCTTCTCTCGCCAAATCGTTATATTTTTCAATTAATTTTGGCGCATTATGGTTGTTCCTCCCAGGAGCTTTTCTTTTAAAATTTTCATTATTAGAGAAATTTGATCCAAATTTTGGTCTGTCTCCGTTTGATTTGAAGTTTCTGTCGTTTCTTCTAAAATTATTTCTTCTATTGTTATTAGTATTATTTCTAAATGTTACCATGATTTCTAAAAACTATATTTTCGTACAGACTATACATCGATCCTTATTAGCAAGATCTTTGTTAATACTGTTAATATAAAATCCCTCTTTTTTTAATAAACTAATTACTTTATTTTTTTGATCAAATCCGATCTCTAAAACAAACTTACCATTCTTCTTAATCAGTTCAGATGATTTCTTAATTACTTTTCTGATTGCTGATAAACCGTCTAATCCACCATCTAAAGCTAGTTTTGGTTCAAACTTAGCAACATCTTTTTCCAAATATTTTAAATCAAAGTTTTTAATATATGGAGGATTAGATATAATTAAATCATATTTGCCTAACATGAATTTGTCAACATTTGATTTAAATAATTTAAGTTTGGAGCTTACTTCAAGCTTTATTGCGTTTAATTTACTTATTTTTAAACAACTTTTGCTTATATCAATTCCTGTCCCATAAAAACTTTTTCTCTCTTTTAAAATTGATAAAAGTATACATCCTGATCCAACACCTATCTCTAATATATTTAATTTTTTTTTATATGCGGTTAAATCTAAAACTTTCTCAATAACCAATTCTGTATCTGGTCGAGGTATTAATATATCGTCTAATACAGTAAATTCTGAGTTCCAAAAGGATTTTTTATTTGTTAAATAAGCAATTGGCTTTCCGATTGATCGTTTATTTATCAATTTTAGAAAAGTATTTAAATCCCCTTTATTTAGATCTCTTTTAGAATTAAGCAAAATATATTTTCTATCTTTCTTGATTGCCTTCGTCATTAGTATTTCGGAATCTAAATATGGATTTTTTATTAAATTATCCTTTAAAACTTTTGCACCATGAATAATAGCTGAATTTATATTCATTATTTTAAATTATTTAAGCTCTCTTCTTGAGCTTGTAAAGTTAATGACTCAATCATTTCATCAAAGGCTTCACCTTCTAAAAATTCTTCTAATCTATGTAGTGTTAAGTTTATTCTGTGATCTGTAACTCTTCCTTGGGGGAAATTATAAGTTCTAATACGTTCTGATCTATCTCCAGTCCCAATTTTAGTTTTACGATCTTTTGATCTTTCTTGATCGATTCTAGATCTCTCTAATTCATACAAACGTGCTCTTAGTATTTTCATTCCTTTTGCTTTATTTTTATGTTGTGATTTTTCGTCCTGCTGAGAAACAGATAATCCAGTAGGAATATGAGTTATTCTTACAGCACTGTCTGTTGTATTTACTGATTGCCCTCCAGGTCCGCCAGCTCTAAAAACATCTATTCTTAAATCTGAATCGTTTATTTTTAAATCAACCTCTTCTGCTTCAGGTAATACAGCAACTGTTGCTGCTGATGTATGAACTCTTCCTTGAGTTTCAGTATCAGGAACTCTTTGTACTCTATGAACCCCACTTTCATATTTAAGTGTTGAATAAATATTATTACCTTTAACTGAGGCTATAACTTCCTTTAAGCCACCAGCATCACTTCTTGAAATTGAAATGAGTTCTAAGGACCATTTTTTTTTATTGCTTACTTTTTCATACATTTTAAAGAGATCAGATGCAAATAAACTTGCTTCTAATCCACCAGTTCCTGCTCTAATTTCAATAATAGCATTTTTTTTATCTGCTTCATCTTTTGGTAGTAAAAATAATTTTAATTTTTT
>CACHUY010000026.1 GCA_902583295.1 uncultured Pelagibacteraceae bacterium
TTGATTTTGACCAATTGCTGTTGAAAATTATTTTGTCTAGATTGTCTATTAAATAGATCCTATCATCAATTTTTTTTGAACCACTCATCTCTAAAGGATCATTATGAAAATATAAAACTTTTTTAGCGTATTTGAGTTTAATTAAATATTTTAAATAAGAGGGTCTGTTATGAAATTCTATAATATCAGAATTAACTTCTTTTTCTCTCTTAAGGAATTCTAAAATGTATGATTTTGATGAACTTTTTATAAAAGATTTTTTATATTCTAAATTAACATAATTTTTACTAAATCTTAATTTATTTTTTGTATTTCCATAAATAATTATATCTTTTTTAAATTTACTAATTTTATACGTATCATTTATAAAAATAGACACAGCACCAGCATTTACTGGTGAAAAATTTTCTTTATAAGGTAATAATATAGATATTTTCATTTATCAAATTTTTGTAAAATAGTATTTCTCAATATTTTATCATTTTTAAGTTTATACTCATACGACATGGCCTCACTTTTTGTTTTAAATTTTTTTTGATATACTATTTTCCATTTGTAGCCTCTTGTTGATTTGGCGCCGATGTTAGAGTTATGTTTAATTAATCTTTTTTCAACATCTGTACTGTATCCAGCATATGTTTTTTTAGTTCCAATGGAAACCGATTTTAGCAGGTAAGCAAAATAAGACATTTATATGGCGGTCCCTAGGGGAATCGAACCCCTCTTTCGAGGATGAAAACCACGTGTCCTAACCGATAGACGAAGGGACCAAATTGCTGTTTTTTTATTGTAAAAACGAATATTAATCAAGCTTTAATAAATTAAAGGTATTGTTTAGGACGATCTATTTTAAACTTTTTAATTATTTTTTTTATACCTGAGCTCTTATGTGTAATTAATGTTTCACTAATATATTCATCTTTTTCAATTTTTATACCTGAAACTAAATCACTCGAGGTTATACCTGTCGCACAAAAAATTGTGTCGCCTTTAATAATCTCTTTCAATTGATATTTTTTTGTTAAATCTTTAATACCCATTTTTTTAGCTCTTATTTTATCTTCATCAGTGACAAATAAAAATCTTCCCTGAAAATTACAGTTAAAAGTGTCAAGTGCTGCTGCAGCTAAAACACCCTCAGGACCACCTCCTGTTCCAAGAAAAATGTCAACACCATATTTGTCATCGGTTACCAGTAAAGCACCCGACACATCGCCATCTGAGATTAATTTAATATTAACTCCCATTTTATTCAATTCATTAATGATTTTTTTATGCCTAGGTCTATTCATAATACATGCTGTTATATTTTCTGGTTTTTTGTTTAAAAACTCAGATAAATTAAAAATATTTTTTTTAATTGTGAAATCTAAATCAATAACACCTTTTTCATTTACATTGGCAGATATTTTTTCCATATAAGTTTCTGGTGCGTTAAAAAGATTATTTTTTTCAGCTACGGCCATAACAGATAAAGCACCAGGAAGATTGTTTGCAGCAAAATTAGTTCCCTCTAATGGATCAACAGCTATATCTATTTCGGGACCATTATTAGTACCAACTATTTCACCTATATATAGCATTGGAGCCTCGTCAAGTTCACCTTCACCAATAACTATTTTACCTTTAATATTAATTTGATTTAATTCATTTCTCATCGAGTCAACAGCAGCTTTATCAGCGGCAATTTTATCTTTTTTCCCTACAAATTTATATGAAGCTAAAGCTGCCTTTGAAGTAACATCTGCAAATTGATCAATAAATTTTTTGTCAAGAGCCATTATATTTTTTCTTTAACTAATTCATCTTGGTTAATTTTATATTCAAACTCTCTTAAACGCTTGTAAACACTTGCAAGTTCTATTATTGTAGGCCAAGCTTTTAATATATATTGCATTGATCCCTCTACCCTTCCAAATGCCCTTATTATCTGCTGCATTACACCTAAGGTTACTGCTCCTGCTACTATAGCTGGTGCTAAAAAGACATATGCAGATAATACATTTGCTTGTAGGTATGCAATTCTACCAATATTGAAATATAAATATCTTAAATAACTTAAATAATGGATACTTCTTACACCTTCAAATAATTCGTCTATAGTTTTCGGTCTTATAGTTCCATCATCCTCAGCTATTACTAATATTTTTCTATAGGCTGCTTCTTTTTTTTGCAAATCATATTCAACACCTACTAACCTCAATATTAAGCCTAAAATTATAAGAAAAATTGTTCCACCAATTGACCAAATAAGAGCACCAACGATTAAACCGTAATCCCAATCCCCAAAAAAGAAAATTGGAATACCAATACTTAGGCCAAATAAAATTGGCATAAATTCAATTAAAATCATCAAAGCTTCAATCAAGCTCGTTCCAAGAGACTCCATTATTCTTGAAAATTTTATAGTATCTTCTTGAACTCTTTGAGCTGCACCTTCAATTTTACGAGCTTTGTCGTAAACAGAGTGGTACCATTCGACCATAGCAGCTCTCCATCTGAACAAATAATGTGATGTGAAAAAACTAACTAATACCGCAACACCAACATACATAGCTGCCAAAATTATAAATGATAATAAACTTGCCCAATATTCTTCTATTGTTATCGCATTTGGAGCTCCAAGTGCTTTTTGGATCATGTCATAAAATTCACCAAACCACTCATTTATTTTTACATCAATTTTAACTTGAATCCAAAGTGATGAAAGTATTATGGCAGAACCTAACCAAGACCACAGATACCAATTTTTTTCAGTAAAAAATCTAAACATATAATTATTTTAAAAAATTATCTGCATAAGATTTTTTTACAGTTTTTCTTTTTTTAGGTTCGATTAGCTCAAATTCGATTTTTTTCTTTTTTGCATAATTTATTGCAAGTTCCTTAGATGAAAATTCTAATTTCAACTCAGTTAAAGTATCATCAGAACTTTCCCATCCCATCAAAGGATTTTTTGTTGGGTCTTTTGTTTTAAATTCCAAAACCCACTTGTTAGTTTTTCCAAGACCTGATTGCATTGGGCTTTTGTTAGGAATATAAATTATTGCTTTTTTCATATTGATGGTCGGAGTGGCAGGATTCGAACCTGCGACCCTCTGGTCCCAAACCAGATGCGCTACCAGGCTGCGCTACACTCCGAGAGCATTACTAATACAGTAGTTATTGATATTTTCAATGATTAAAGTTTCAAAATTAAAAGAATTTTAATAAATATCTGGTATATAATAATTTATGATTATCGAATGTCCTTGTAAAAAAAAAAAATTCAATATTGATATAAATTTAATCCCAGCTGCGGGACGAAGTCTACAATGTGGTTCGTGTGATCGTGTTTGGTTTTATAAAAAAGAAGATCCAATACCAGAACCTCTACAAATAAATGAGGATATTGTTATTAAAAAAAATGAAGATATCAAAAAATCAAATTATAATAAGCCTAGTGAACCAACAAAAAAAGAAACTATTGAAGATAATGAAGAAGCAAAAACTGAATTAACAGATATTAAAGTAACTAAAAGTAAGCCTGAGATAATTAAAGACAAAAAAAGTAGCAAGTTTTTTTCATATTTGCTTGTATTAATAATTTCATTAGGGGCACTAACTATATTACTCGATACTATAAAAACACCTTTAATTAACATATTTCCTGGATTAGAAGTGTTGCTTTTCAACCTATATGAAACATTGAAAGATATTAAACTATTTATTATAGACCTTTCATAATTCTATGATTAATTATATATCAAAGCCTTTTAAATGGTTCTTTAAATTAGAAGCAGCTAGTGGATTAGTTTTGTTATTAGCTGCTATCATTGCTTTATTTATAAGTAATTCAAACTTGGCAGATTTATACTTTTCAACATTAAATAAATATCTATTCATTGGTATTAATAATTTTGGATTAAAACTATCTGTAATTCATTGGATCAATGATGCTTTAATGGCAATATTTTTCTTTTTTGTAACACTTGAGATTAAAAGAGAATTTTTACAAGGAGAACTGTCAAATATAAAACAAGCCTTACTTCCAATAATTGCTGCGGTAGGCGGAATGTTAGTACCTGCATTATTTTATGTTTTTATAAATTTCGGTGACAGTGAAACTTTAAAAGGATGGGCAATACCTTCAGCTACAGATATAGCTTTTTCACTAGGTGTTTTGTCACTACTTGGAAAAAGAGTACCTTTATCTTTAAAAGTTTTTTTGACAGCTCTTGCTATCATAGACGATTTAGGAGCAATAGTTATTATTGCTCTTTTCTACTCAGGAGATTTAAGTATTAAATATTTACTCTTAATGCTTGCAGCTTTTATCATTTTATTATTGATCAACAAATTTAATATAAAAAAATTTTTACCTTATTTAGTTGTAGGATTGTTTCTATGGGACTTTACTCACAACTCTGGGGTACACGCAACCATTGCTGGAGTTCTGCTGGCTATGACAATACCTCATAGAAAAAAAGAAAAAGATTTTTCATTATTAATAAAAATTGAACATGCTATCAGTCCATATGTTGCCTTTGGTATAATGCCATTATTTGCCTTTGCTAACGCAGGAGTATCTTTAGAAGGTTTAACTTTTGGGTCTTTATTAAATAAAGTACCATTAGGAATTTTATTAGGATTATTTGTTGGTAAACAACTCGGTGTTTTTATTTTCTCATATGTATCTATTAAGGCAAAAATTGCACAAATGCCTAGTGATACGAGCTGGTATAATTTTTATGGAGTTGGTGTACTAACTGGTATCGGTTTCACAATGAGTCTTTTTGTAGGAAATTTAGCTTTTGCAGAGAATATTCAGTATATGGATGGAGTTAAAATCGGTGTATTAACTGGGTCATTATTGTCCACTTTATTTGGATACTTTTTAATATTACTTACACCTAATAGACCTAAAAATTAATTTCACTATATGAAAAAATACTTTTTAACAGTTATAACAATAATAATGATTTTTTTTAATAATCCAGCCAAAGCTGAGTATGAGAAAATTTTTTACGATCTTAACATCGAAAGCATAACTGGAGAGGTAATAGATTTTAAGGAATACAAAAATAAAGCTGTTTTAGTGGTGAATACAGCTAGTTATTGTGGTTTTACAAATCAATACGAAGAGCTTCAGGAATTATGGGATAATTATAAGTCAAAAGGATTAGTAGTTCTTGGGGTTCCTTCAAATTCATTTAACCAAGAAAAAAAAAATAACGACGAAGTAAAAGAATTTTGTGAGGTTAATTTTAATATAAATTTTCCTTTAACAACTATTACTGAAGTTAAAGGTGATAATGCTCATGAAATTTTTAAATGGGCGAAAAAAAACTATGGAAAATCTGCTGTTCCAAAATGGAATTTTCATAAAATATTGATTAATAAAGAAGGTAAAATTGAGGATACATTCGCGTCTTTTACTAAACCTATGTCAGGTAAATTAATAAAAAAAATTGAAGCTATACTATAATTTAATTGTTAAACCATCATGTGCTGGGATAACATTTTTAGGTAAAAGTTTTTTTAGAACTTTGTAATCTAATACGGGTGATAAATTTGTTAAAATAGCATTTTTAGGCTTGAATTTTTTAATCATTGACAAAGAATTTTCTAAATTAAAATGAGATGGATGAAAATTGTACCATAAACAATCAATTATTAAATATTTCAGGTTATTAAAATACCTATAATCTTTATTGTGAATTTTACTGACATCACTAATATAAGCCAATCTCTTATCTATAATAAAGCAATTTGATTTAACTTTACCATGCACTACTACAACAGATTTAATTTTAACTTTTTTCTTATTGTTTAATGTAAAAAAATTATTTTTTAATCTATTTAATCTCAATGTCGCGGGATATTCTTTAGAATAACTTTTGAAAATATAAGAAAAGGTTTTTAATAGATAAGTTGAAGTAAACCTATCAGCATAAACATTTATTGGTTTTCTGCTATTTATGTAGAAAGATCTTAAATCATTTATACCATGCGTTTGATCACCGTGCATATGTGAATAAAGTACTTTAGTTATTTTTTTTATTTTATGTCTCAGTAGCTGTTGCCTAAGATCGGGTGAAGTATCTATCAAAATATTTTCGTCCGAAGTTTGAAGCAATGCAGAGCATCTTGTTCGGTAATTTTTTTTATTGTTTGGATCACAATTTCCATAAAAACCATCTGGTCTTGGTACACCCATTGAGCTACCACATCCTAATATAATAAATTTCATAATTTCTAATTAAAAAACAATTTATTAAAATTATTCGTTGTTATTTCAATGAGTTTAAATTTTGATATTTCTTTAATTTCCGCAAGTTTATCGGCTGTAAAATCAATAAATGACGGTTCATTTTTTTTACCTCTATTTGGTACAGGGGCTAAAAAAGGACTGTCGGTTTCAATCAATACTTTATCTAGAGGTAACGACTTAAAAGTACCTTGCAAATCTAAGGAATTTTTAAAGGTAATAATTCCACTTGCTGAAAAATATGAGTTTAATAATAAAAGTTTTTTTGAAAATTCTTTAGATCCTGTAAAACAATGCATTAAAATTTTAAGATCATTATTTTTATATGAATTAAGTATTTCATATGTTTCATCTTCTGCATTTCTTGAATGAACAATTAATGGTGCCTTTGTCTCAATTGATGCTTCTATGTGTTCTTTAAAACTCGATATTTGTTTCTCACGATCACTATTATTATAGTAAAAATCTAATCCAGTTTCACCTATGCCAATAATTTTTTCATTTTCATTAAAATTTTGAACTAATTGAGAGGAAGTTAAAACTTTTTTGTCACTTTCGTGTGGATGAATACCAACTGTACCGTAAATAATTTCGTCTTTATGGATCAATTGTTTAATTTTAGAAAAACTATCTATTGATGTAGATATGGTCAGCAATTTTTTAATGCCAACATCTTTTGATCTTTGTATTACGTTACTAAGATCGCTGATCAATGGTTCATGATCAAGATGACAGTGTGAATCAATCATTATTTTTTTCTATTTTTTTAAAAAGTATATCTATTTTATTTATACTATTTCCCTTAATTAAAAATTCATTTTTAGATATGTCTTCTAATTTAATGTCATTTTCACCAAGATTGAATATTTTTAAAGCCTTTAATACTGATCCTGGAATTATTGGATAAAGTAAAAAACTTATTTTTCTAATAATTTCTAAAGAAGTATAAACGATAGTATTTAATCTAGTAATATCATCCTTCTTTTTCCAAGGTTCTTGATCATTAAAATATTTATTGGCCTCAAAGAGTGAGTTAACTATATAATCAATATAAAAGTTTAAGTTTTGTTGATCTATTTTAGATCTTATGTTTTCTAAATTATCTTTAAATTTATTTAGGATATTTAAATCATCATCTTCAAATTTAATTTTTTCTGGTATTTTTCCATCACAATTTTTTATAGCAAACGCAGTAACACGTTGACATAAATTTCCATAATTATTTGCTAAGTCACTATTTATACAATCCTCCAATCTATCCTGAGATATATTGCCGTCATTCCCAAAAGAGACTTCCTTGATCAAATAATATCTTAAAGGATCTAAGCCGTATTCATCAATAATTTTTAGAGGATCTAAAATATTACCTTTTGATTTGGACATTTTCTCATCACCTGAAAGAATCCATCCATGACCAAATACTTTTTTTGGTAGTTCTATTTTAGCAGCTAATAAAAAAGCTGGCCAGTATACAGCGTGAAATCTCAATATATCTTTCCCAATTAAATGAACTGAAGCAGGCCAAAATTTTTTAAATAATTCATCTTCTTTATTGGGATAGTTCAAGGCGCTTATATAGTTTGTAAGTGCATCAAGCCAAACGTAAATAACATGATTTTCGTTTCCAGGAACCTGAATACCCCATGAAAAAGTTTTTCTACTTACTGATAGATCTTTGAGACCACTTTTAACAAAATTTATTACTTCATTTTTTCTTGATTCAGGTGAAATAAAATTACGATTTTTTTGATAAAAATCTAATAAGGGCTTTTGCCATTTAGAGAGTCTAAAAAAATAAGACTCCTCCTCTATCCATTCTACAGTTGATTTTGAACTAATTGAAATTTTTTTACCATCTATTTCTTCTATTTCATCTTCATTATAAAAAGCTTCATCTGAAACAGAGTACCATCCTGAATAATTAGAAAGATAAATATCATCATTTTTTTCTAGCTCTTTCCATAAATGCTGAACTGTTTTCTTGTGTCTGTCTTCAGTTGTACGTATAAAATCTGTATTGGTTAAATTTAAAGTTTTAGATAAATCTCTAAATGTTTTGCTAATTTGGTCACAGAATTTAAGAGGTTCTAAACCTTCTTTCTCAGCCGATCTTTGAATCTTAAGTCCGTGTTCATCAGTTCCAGTTAAAAAAAAGACTTTGTATCCGTCGATTGTTTTAAATCGAGAAAAAAAATCAGCAATTATGCTTGAATATGCATGGCCCATGTGGGGTCTGGCAGAGGGATAGTATATTGGAGTTGTTATATAAAAATTTTTATCCATTTAAAATTCGATCTTCAAATTCCATAAAAATAGACTCTTCGTCTAAATTATACATTTTTGTATTAATAATTTTTTTTAAAAAAAGAGTATAAAAATTTAATATGTCAATATTTTTAATATTAACTTTTTTTCTGAAGTAAATTTCAATAAATGAGTAAGTCAACTCGATTAATTTTTTATCTTTTTTATAAAGTTTATTTTTAATTATCAATAATAGAAAATTTTCTAATGATAAATTTTTTATATCGATTTCAAACTCATCTGAAATTTTTAAAATCATCAATAACCGACCAGGTGTGGTATAGTAATTAATCAATTCTTTGTTAAATAAATTGTAAATATCTTGATTATAGATCTTGTTAACTATTTCAATTACTTGATTTTGAGAAAGTGAGATCTTAAAATTAATACATCTCGATTTTAAGGTAGGAGGCACACGTTTGTTACTATTTATTAAAATAAAATTTATATTATCATTTGGTTCTTCGATTACTTTAAGTAATGCGTTTACAGAATTAATGTTAAGTAAATTTATATTATCAATCAAAACAAATCTTGGATTTACATTAAATGAAGATTTATTAAGATTAGAGACTAGATCTCGGATTTGATTAATATCAATATTTTTTTTTCCATCCTCAACATCAATGAGGTTAAAATTAGGATTAGATTTATTCCTAATTAATTTAAAAGATTTATTTTCACTATTAATTTTATAATCTTTAGTATCATAATTATGATCTTCATTTAGGGATAAAATATAATTAATTATATGATAGGCTAGAGTACATTTGCCTATACCCTTCTCACCTGATAAAATTATTTTGTTAGGAAACTTTTTATTTAAATATAGATTTTTTAGCGAATCAAAAATTTCGTAATGTCCAAATAAACATTTTTGCAATAAAGACTCCATATATTAAATTAATTTATTTATTTTATCTAAGATTAATTTCCTATTTTTTGCAATTTCTAAATTTGAATTAATTATCATATATGATTTTTTTTTTGACTTTGCCAATTTAATAAAACCATTCTGAACTTTATTATAAAACGCTGAATTAAATTTATCGTACCTATTAAGTGTTTTTCTTTTTTTTAGTCTTAAAAACAAGTTTTTATTATTTACCGTATTTAGGAATGTAAAACCTATTTTTATATCTTTAAGTAAATACTTATTTAACACATTAATTAACTTCAAATTTACACCCATACCATAATGTTGGTAAGCAATTGTAGAATCTGTAAATCTATCAATTAGAATAATTTTTTTATTATAATTTTTTTTTATTAAACTAATATTTTCACTTCTTGATGATAAAAATAACAATAGATCGGTATCTTTATTAAAATTTGATTTATTATTTAACATTAGTCTCCTGATCTTCTCTGAATTTTGACTGCCGCCGGGTTCACGTATTTTAATAAAGCTGATTTTTTTTTGTTTTAAATATCTTGCAACAGAAGTTAAATGGTAGCTCTTTCCACTCCCTTCAATTCCCTCAAAAACAATTATAGGCTTTTTAAACATCACCCCAGATTAAATAGTTAATTGATTTAATTAATCTGGATATAAAGTTTGCTTTTTTAACCTCTTTCGATGATAATAGGTCATATTCGCCAACCAATTCTTGATCATAAACTACTCTTAATGTTGCAATTTTTTGATTTTTTTTGATTGGAGCCTCTACAGGTCCCTCATATTTAACAACAACTTTTAGTAATTTTTTTTTTGCTTTTTTAATAGTTTTATAAATATCTTGTTCTGTATAAGCTTCGACTGAGTCTTGTTTACCAAGCCAGACATTTATTTTTTGAAAAGGTTCATTAGATTTAGCAATTCTTACTAAGTCATAATTAGTTAGTCCATAAGTTAAAAGTTTGGTGCTTTCTTTAGATCTTGAACTTTTTGTATTAAAACCACTACCTACAGCTATCAATCTTCTACCATTTCTTTCTAAAGAGGATGCTAAAGAGTATTTTTCTACAGCTAGATAACCTGTTTTAATTCCATCGGCCCCAAGGTTTTTATAAAGTAGAGGATTTCTGTTGCCTTGGGTAATTGGATCACCTCCTGTACGATCCCATGTGAATTCTTTTTCAGCAAACATTTTGTAAAACTCAGGGTGTTTTTCAATTAGATATCTAGACATAATCATTATATCTCTTACAGTAGAATAGTTATCAGGATCATTGATACCTGAAGAATTTGTAAAATTTGTATTTTCCATACCAATTTCTCTCGCTTTAGCAGTCATTAACAAAGCAAACTCTTCTTCTGTACCAGCAATACCCTCTGCTAAAGCTATGCACGCATCATTACCTGAGGCAATAATTATACCTTTAAGTAAATCTTCTACAGTAACTTGATCTCCCACCATAATAAACATTGAAGAATAACCTGCTGTAGATAATCTCCAGGCCTTTTCGGAAATAATAAATTTTTCATCTAAACTCAAATCACCAGATTTGATCAAATCAAAAGCAATTATTGAAGTCATAATTTTTGTCATTGAAGCTGGATAAATCGATCTATCAGGTTCTTTTTCATACAAAATTTCACCAGAATAGTAGTCTTGAAGTATTGCTGTTCTTGCTTTTACATCAAAATTGGCATGAGAAAATGAATAAATAAATAAGCTAAGGAAAATATAAATTATTAATTTCTTAAGCATCTTTTAATATTTCTAAGTTTTCAAATTCTAATAATTTTATTTCATCAAATGATTTTTTAAGTTTTTTTATATCATTAAATGGACCTAATAATACCCTATATTTAGTCTGTGATAATTTTTTTATTAATGGATTTTTCAAATTTGTCTCTTTTTTAATTCTTAAGATCATATTCTCTGCTGAGTCCTTATAATAAAAATCAGCGATCTTAATTGAGTATAAAAATTTATGTTTCTTTACTTGTTTTTTTTTATTTAAGTCTGCTCCTAAATTATCAATTATAATTCCATCTACGGGTGCTTTTTCAGCTACATTTTTTTCTTCATCGAATATTTTTGCTTTTTTAGCAATAAATGTGGAATTTTCAGATATAAGAACAAGATCAACGTAAGGCTCACTTAAATCAATAGATAATTCATTAGCAATTCTTTTTGTTATTACTGAATTATAAAAATTTGAAAATTGAACATTATTTGAAATAACTTTAGCAATGATTGATTTATCATTAACAGGATTGGTAATTTTAACAAATGAATTTTTTTTAATTTTTTTGTGAAAAATAACTAAAGCTCTATTATCAATTTTTTTAGATATTTTGTTATCTTTTTTAAGTTGTTCGTCATAAATTAACGTAAAACCTGTATTAGTATATTTTAGATGATTAGAGTAATTTACTACTTTTTTGTTATCATCAAATTGTTGGCATGCTGCTAAAAATAAAATTAATAATATAGTTAAAAGTTTATT
>CACHUY010000027.1 GCA_902583295.1 uncultured Pelagibacteraceae bacterium
CTAATAAGGCAGATGCTATTCTAATAGCTAGTTATTTCCATGAAACATATAAAGAAGAGTAATAACAGCACAATTAAAGTCAAATTCATGACACATTTAAGTGTGAAGAGTAATTATGGAAGCAGACATAGCAGCAAAAGCTGTAGAATTAGGCACCAACACAGATTTTTCTTTATTTAGCTTATTTTTTAGAGCTGACATAATTGTAAAATCAGTAATGATTATTTTGATAGTTTGCTCAGTATATTCTTGGGCGGTAATTATAGATAAATTTAGGTTATTTAAAAAAATAAATAAATCTTCTGAAGAGTTTGAGGAAAAATTTTGGAATTCTAAGTCTGCTGAAAATTTATATAATAATCTACCATCAAAACTTGAAGATCCTATGGCGTTAGTTTTTCAAAATGCAATGGAAGGGTTGTTAAAGAAAAAAACAAGAAACAATTTAAGTGAGAGGATGAATGCACTTTTAGAAAATGGGATTGAGAAGCAAATGGCAAAAATTGATAAAGGTTTTACTTTTTTAGCTACAGTTGGTTCTACAGCACCTTTTATAGGTTTATTCGGAACTGTTTGGGGAATTATGAATTCTTTTCAATCAATAGCAATTTCAAGAAATACTAGTCTTGCTATAGTAGCACCAGGAATAGCCGAAGCATTATTTGCAACTGCATTAGGTTTGTTAGCTGCAATACCTGCAGTTGTCGCTTATAACAAATTTAATAATGACTCCAAAAAATATTTTGAAAAATTAGAAAATTTTTCAAAAAGGTTTCTAACTATAATTTAAATGGCGTTTAAATTAAATCGTTCTTCCAAAGAACCCATGAGTGAAATTAATGTTACGCCATTTGTTGATGTAATGTTAGTATTATTGATTATTTTTATGGTAACAGCACCTTTGTTAACCGTTGGTGTTCAAGTAGACTTACCAGAAAGCTCTGCAGATTCTCTTCCCGAGGAAACAGAACCATTAACATTATCTATAAATGCAAAAGGGGAGATATTTATTCAAGAATCTAAAGTTGAGTATAATAATATCATTGCAAAAGTCTTGGCAGTTTCAAAAAATAGAACAGACACAAGAATATACGTCAGAGGTGACAAAACTATAAATTATGGAAGAGTGCTTGAAATAATGGGACTTCTATCTGGATCAGGTTTTACTAAGGTAGCGTTAATATCAGAGCCTTATAAGCAGAGGTAACTAAATTGAATAGAAGTATAATTATCTCTTCTGTTTTTCATGCATTATTAATTATTATAACAGCATTGAGCCTTCCATTTTTGTCGAAGAAACCACTAGATATTCCCCCAATTGTATCGGTTGAATTAATTCAGATAGCTGAAAAAACAAATGTTCCTTTTGCTCCAAAAGCAAAAAAAATTATTGAGAAAGTTAAGGAAAAAGAAAAACTTGTATCTGAACAAGCTCCACCAAAAAAAGTTAAAAAAACAAAAACTAAAACTGTAGTCTCTCCAGATCAAAACAATAAAAAAATTGAAAATCAAACACCTGAGGCAATCCCTCTTCCAGACAAAACTGTAAAAAAAATTAAAACAAAAGAAGAACAAAAGCAAAATCCAGAAAAAGTAGATAAAGAGGTTAAACAGGTTTCGGAGTTTGAAAAAAAAGATTTATTTGATCCAAATAATATTGCTGCATTAATTGATAAATCCAAGGAAGAAACTGCTGAAGTAATTAAAAAAAACAATGATATTACCCAAGATCAAGAGAGAAATATCGAGAACACAGGATTAACATTAAGCGAAGAAGATGCTCTTAAAGCACAAATTTTTGGATGTTGGAGTATTCCATTAGGTTTACCTTATAACGAAAACTTACTAGTAAGAATTAAATTAAATTTAAAGCCAGATGGATCTGTAACAAAAACTGAAATTTTAGATCATGCAAGAATGAATAAACCAGGACAAGGATTTTATAAAGTCTTAGCAGAAAGTGCTTTAAGAGCTGTCAAATTATGTCAGCCATTAAGAGTTCCAACAACTGGCTATGAAAGATGGAAAGAATTACAGTTAAATTTTGATGCAAGGGAGATGTTAGAAGGCTAATATAAATATTAATATGATAAAAAAAATTATTACATTATTTTTAATTTTAATTCCGATAAATTCATACGCATTAATCGAGGTAGATATTACGCGTGGTAATCTTGACCCTCTTCCAGTAGCAGTTTCACCTTTATCCATTGATGAACAATCAAGAAAAAGTTTTGAAAAAGCACTAAAGAAAAAAAATATTGGAGAAGAAATTTCAAGTATTGTAGAAAATAATTTGAGTACATCAGGATTATTTAATCCTTTAAGTAAAGAAGCCTTTTTACAAGCTCCTGATATTGCCAATCTTAAACCAAGATTTGAAGATTGGAATTTAATTAAAGCACAAGCGCTAATAACAGGTAAAGTAAATTATGTAGATGACAAGTTAAGAGTTGAGTTTAGATTATGGGATGTACTTGCAGCTAAAGAAATGATGGCATTAGCATTCACTACAGTTCCAAGCAATTGGCGAAGAGTAGGGCATATAATTTCTGATAAAGTTTATGAAAGACTGACAGGTGAAAAAGGATATTTTGATACTAGAATTATTTATGTTGCTGAGGAAGGCCCTAAGACACAAAGAATAAAAAAATTAGCAATTATGGATCAAGATGGCTTCAATAATAAATTTTTAACTTTAGGTAATGAATTAGTTCTCACTCCTAGATTTAATCCAACAAGTCAAATGGTTACTTATTTGTCTTATTTTAAAAATCTTCCAAGAGTTTATTTATTAGATATTGAGACTGGAACACAGGAGGTTGTAGGAGATTTTCCTGGCATGACTTTTGCACCAAGATTTTCTCCAGATGGAAAAAAAATTATTATGAGTTTTGCAAAAGACGGAAAATCTGATATTTACACTATGGACTTAGAAAACAGAATTGTAGAGAGGATTACAAATCATCCGTCTATCGATACCTCACCATCTTACTCCCCTGATGGAAAATTTATAACATTTAATTCTGACAGAAGTGGTTATCAACAAATTTATATAATGAAGAGTGACGGAAGTAATGTAAAAAGAATTTCATTTGGAAATGGACTTTATGGAACTCCAGTTTGGTCACCTAGGGGAGATTTAATTGCATTTACTAAGTTACATAAAGGTAAGTTTTATATAGGTGTTATGAGAACAGATGGAAAGGGAGAGAGGCTGTTAACAGAAAATTACTATCAGGAAGCTCCTTCATGGTCACCAAATGGAAGAGTTTTAATTTTTTATAGAGAAACAAAGACTAACGACAAAGGGGAAGGGTTTACCGCAAAGTTGTGGTCTATTGATTTAACTGGTTATAATGAGCGTCAAATAAAGACGCCTACTGATGCATCTGACCCATCATGGTCATCTTTATTAAGTAATTAATATAAATTTAACCTTGGAAATATTGAAATTTCTTGATTTTTAGACTTGAAACCTCTAATTAGTTGTGAAAAAGTAATACTTTGAAATTAGCAGCAAGGAGCAATTTAATGATATTAAGCAAAATTTTTAAAAACACACTTATAGTATTAACTGCATGTATAGTTTTATCAGCCTGTGCAACTAAAAAAGAAATAGCTTCTGATATAAAAGGTTCAATGCAAGGTGATGTGTATACTGGAACAGATACAGTTGAATATCTAGCTGAGGGAGTTCCTGACAGAGTTTTCTTTGCAACAAACGAGTCAATTTTAACTACTGCTTCTAGAGAAACTTTAAGAGCGCAAGCGGCATGGATGAGAAAAAATTCAAGCATTAATGTAGTACTTGAAGGTCATGCAGACGAAAGAGGAACTAGAGAATACAACTTAGCACTTGGAGAAAGAAGAGCTAACGCAGCTAAAGACTATTTAATGACTTATGGAATATCTTCTGACAGAATTACAGTTTTAAGTTATGGAAAAGAAAGACCAGTTGACTCTGGTTCAAACCCATTGTCTTGGTCAAAAAACAGAAGATCAGTTACTGTTAAAGCAAATTAAAAATATTAATTTAAAGACCCCAATTACATCAGAGGTATTGGGGTCTTTTTTTTGCCATTTTTATAATCATAAAGTAAATAGTTAATGAAACTGATATTAAAAATAATCATATTAAAGATTGTTTTAGTTTTTAATTTTGTCATTATAAGTAATTCCTTTGCAGATAATCACAATATCTATGAAACCTTAGAAATTATTAAAAATGATCTAAAAACTCTTGAGAGGGCTGTTTACTCTGGATCAATTGAGATAGAAAATACATCGGTTAGTAGCTCAGATTTAGAAATAGATCAAAATTCAGAAGATGTTCTTACAAGACATTTACTTAAATTGTCTGAAATAGAAAGTCAATTTAGAGAATTAACAAATAAATTTGAAGAAATAAATTTTAAATTGGATAAACTTTCAAATCGAATGTCAAAAATTCAAGCTGACAATCAAGTAAGATTTCAAGACATAGAGTCATCAATTAGCTCAGGCATATTAAGTGATAGTTCATCTAAATTAAGTTCAAAGCCTAAAATAGATGAAAATAAAATTCTTCCAGGAAGTTCCCAGCCCCAAGACCTTGGTTCAATATCATATAAAGATACAGAAACTTCAGATACGTCTCAGCAAATTCAATCAGTTGAAACTACTGCGACAATTGTAACTGAAAATTTTCAATCAGAAGATAAATTATTACCTCAAGATATTTCAGCAGAAAAACAGTATGAATTTGCAACTAGTTTTTTAAAAGTTGGAGACTACAGCACTGCAGAGAGAGCTTTTAGAGAATTTGTTCTTTCTAATACGGATCACGAATTAGCAGGAAGTGCGCAGTACTGGTATGCAGAAACATTTAGAATAAGACAATTATATACAGATGCTGCATCAGCTTATTTAGAAGGATATCAAAAATATCCAAAAGGCAAGAAGGCACCAATAAATTTATTAAAATTAGGTGTATCAATGGTACAAATTGGAGAAAAAGATCAGGGATGTAAAATGATCAATGGTGTGGAGCTTCAATATCCTAATGCAAATCAATCAGTAATACAAAAAGCAAAATATGAGTCCAAAAAATTTGATTGCATCAAACAAGACTCATAAAAATTTACTTAACAAATTAAGAAATAAAAAAATATTTCAAATTTATAAAAAATTTGAAAACATTCTTAAATTGAAACAAGATTTTATAGTCGGGGTTTCTGGCGGCCCAGATAGCTTGGCCTTATGTTTTTTAACTAAAATTTATTCAATTAAAAAATCGTTTAACGCTTATTATTATATAGTTGATCATAGACTTAGAAAAAATTCATCCAATGAAGCTCAATTGGTAAAAAAACTATTAAAAAAATACAATATAAAGTTAGATATTTTAAAGTGGTATGGAAAAAAACCTACTAACAATATCCAGTCTTCTGCTAGAAATAAAAGATATAGTCTTTTGATTAATCAAGCTAAAAAACTGAATATCAAAACTATTTTAACAGGTCATCACATAGACGACTTGTATGAAAATTTTTTTATAAGAATTTCTAGGGGAAGTGGCCTTAATGGGTTAGTTTCTTTTAGTGAAAAAACTCTTAGAGACAAAGTAAATATAATCAGACCGCTGATAAATTTTGAAAAAAAATATTTAAATTATGTTACTACAAATGTTTTTAAATCTTATATTGAGGATCCTTCTAATGAGGATAATAAATTTAAAAGGGTAAGGATAAGAAAGTTAATAAAACATCTTCAAAACGATGGGCTGGATAAGAATAAATTTCTGTTAACAATTAAAAATTTAAAAGACTCAAATGAAACTATAAAATTTTATGTTGCAAACAATTTAAAATATAATTCATATATTTATAAAGATAAAAGCAAAATCATTTTAAATGAAGAATTTTTTAAGCAACCTCATGAAATAACTTTTAGATCTTTAACAGAAATAATCAAATTTGTTGGTAAGAAATATTA
Organism: uncultured Pelagibacteraceae bacterium; assembly: GCA_902583295.1. GTDB lineage: Bacteria > Pseudomonadota > Alphaproteobacteria > Pelagibacterales > Pelagibacteraceae > Pelagibacter. The sequence goes on from CACHUY010000027.1 coordinate 5,977, forward strand.
CCCTGTTAGAGGAAAGAAAGTTGATATGATTATAGATAAATTAAAAGGTGATACTAGAACTTCTATTAAATTTACACTTGGAAATTGCATTATTTATAAAGTGCATCAGTCAATCATAGTTCTAAAAGAGCACTAAATATAATATTTTCATTGATATTTTGTCACTTGTTTAATTGATAATAATTCTTACTTTAGAGCTATGAATTTAAAAAATCTTGCAATGTGGGGAATAATAGTTTTCCTAACTATAGGTCTCTATAACATGTTCAAAAGCCCTCAATCAAGTCCTAGAGGAGGCAATCAAATAATTTTTTCTGATTTTTTAACATCAGTTGATAATGGAGAAGTTTTAAAGGTCGAGATACAAGGTAACAATATAAAGGGAGTTTACTCTAATGGCAATTCATTCTCTACTTACTCTCCTAACGATCCAAATTTAATTGAAAAATTATCTGAAAAAGGGGTAAGTATTTCAGCTGCTCCTTTAGAAGAAAAAATGCCGTCTTTATTTGGTGTATTACTTTCATGGTTCCCTATGCTGTTATTAATTGCTGTTTGGATTTTCTTTATGAGACAGATGCAAGGTGGAAGAGGTGGAGCAATGGGCTTTGGAAAATCAAAAGCAAAAATGATGAATGAGCTTAAAGGAAAAGTTACATTCAACGATGTTGCGGGGGTAGAAGAAGCTAAAGAAGAAGTTGAAGAGATTGTAGAATTTTTAAAAGATCCAAAAAAATTTAGTAGACTTGGAGGTAAAATACCGAGAGGTGCATTATTAGTTGGACCTCCCGGAACAGGAAAAACTCTTTTAGCTAGAGCGATTGCAGGTGAAGCAGGAGTTCCCTTTTTTACTATTTCAGGTTCCGATTTTGTTGAGATGTTTGTTGGTGTTGGCGCATCAAGAGTAAGAGATATGTTTGAACAGGGAAAGAAAAATTCACCATGTATAATTTTTATCGACGAGATTGATGCTGTTGGAAGAAGTCGTGGTGCAGGTCTAGGAGGAGGCAATGACGAGAGAGAACAAACATTAAACCAATTATTAGTTGAAATGGATGGTTTCGATACTAACGAAGGAGTTATTATAATTGCTGCAACTAACAGACCAGATGTTTTAGATCCTGCTTTATTAAGACCAGGTAGATTTGATAGACAAGTGGTTGTATCTAATCCAGATATAATTGGCAGAGAAAAAATTTTAAAAGTTCATGTTAAGAAAATTAAGATGGCACCAGATGTTAACTTAAGAACAGTTGCTAGAGGGACACCAGGTTTTTCAGGTGCAGATCTAGCAAATCTTGTTAACGAGGCAGCTTTGTTAGCAGCTAGAAAAAATAAACGAATTGTTACTTTAGTTGAATTTGAAGATGCAAAAGATAAAGTAATGATGGGGTCTGAAAGAAGATCAATGGTAATGACTGAAGAGGAAAAAACTTTAACAGCTTATCATGAGGCTGGACATGCAATTGTAACTATTAATGAGAGTGCAGCATATCCAATTCATAAAGCTACTATAATTCCGAGGGGGAGAGCTCTTGGTATGGTTATGCAATTACCTGAAAGGGATGAATTGTCACAAACACGTGAGCAGCTTCATGCTCAACTTGCTATTGCAATGGGCGGAAGGGTTGCTGAGGAAATAATATTTGGTGAGGACAAAGTTACTACTGGAGCATCGAGTGATATAGAACAAGCAACTAAAAGAGCTAGAGCAATGGTCATGAGAGCAGGATTAAGTAAAGAACTTGGACCAGTGGCATATGGAGAAAACGAGGAAGAAGTTTTCTTGGGTAGATCAGTTGCAAGACAACAAAATATGTCAGAGGAAACTGCACAAAAAGTTGACTCTGAAATTAGAAAAATTGTTGATAAAGGTTATGAAAGAGCAAGAAAAGTGCTAACTGAAAAAATTGACGATTTGCACAAATTGGCTAAAGCACTTTTAACATATGAAACTCTTTCAGGTGAAGAAATAGAAAATTTGATAAATAAAAATGTTTATCCAAAAGACAAAGAGGACATTAAGGTTGAGGATAATGATAAGGGTTCTGCACTAAGTTCATTAGGACTTAAACCTAAGATAGTTCACTAAACTTATAGATGACAAGATATTACACAAGAGTGTGTAATTTCTATTATGGTGCTAAGTCTAAAAATCTTGTAGAGAAAACTAAATCAGCAATAATAGGGTTTTACCCTGTGTATCCAGCTAAATCAGGATCAGCTGTAGTATCTTACAGTTTTTTTAAGTGTTATCCTGGTGAAAAAAGACTTTTTCAAATACTAGATTATAAAATTAAAATAAATAAAAAAAATATATCTTCAGAAGTAATTTTATTTAAACACTCTTTTTTTAAATTACTTATTTTGCCTATTTTAATAATTAAAATTTTTAATTATTTAAAAAATTCCTCAAAGCCTATATTGATAATAGAGGGGGCAAGTTGGATAGGCTTTTCGTACATAGTCTTTAAAATTATTAAATTATTAATCCCAAAAGTCATAAGGGTGTATAGAGGTCAAAGTATTGAATATGAAATAAGAAAAAAAAATAGTGGATTTCTGATATCTAATCTGACCAAATATTTAGAAAACATAATAGTCAATAGCATAGATGTTTTTACAGCAGTCTCTAATTTAGAAAAAAAAAAAATATTAAAATATTATAATAAAAAAGTTGATATATTTCCCAATGCGGTTCTTTTAAATAAAATTAAAAAAATATCAAAAAAAATATTTCCTTCAAAGTTTGTACTTTATGCAGGATCATATGATTATCCGCCAAACAAAGAGGCAATAGATATTTTGATTAAAAAAATTATGCCGAAAGTTATAGAAAATGATGATCGTATAAAATTAGTACTTACAGGAGGACCTAAAGTTTATCAAAATAAAAACTTTGTTATTAATCTTGGAGTTATACAAAAAAATACACTAATTGACCTTTATAGATCTTGTATATGCTTATCAGTACCGATTTTTGAGGCTTATGGTAGTAGAATTAAAATAATTGAAGCTCTTATGTTGGGTACAGTTGTTCTTAGTACTACCAAAGGCATAGAAGGATTAGATTATAATAAAAGATCTAGTACTCCTATAGTCTCTAATAATATTTCAGAATTTTCTAAAGTAATTCTTAAAGTCTCAAAAAATAAAAAGTTTAAAAAAAGTGCTATAAAAGATAAAAAAATTTACGTTAAAAAATACGGCATGAAAAATCAGACAAAAATTTTTTACTATAAACTACTTCGAAAATTAATCTGAAAATTAATTTTTAAACATTTCTTCAATAATATCTCTAATATTATATTTTAATTTCCATTTAAGCTTTTTTTTAGTTAGTTCATAATTACCGGTAAAACCATTTGTATCAAATTCTCTCTCAAATTTTTTTGTACATTTAATTATCTCATTATGATTTTGATCATAGCCTATTAAATTTGGATATTTTCCTTTCCATTTAATTTTGATATTTACAAATTTAGAGGCTATCTCAATAAATTTTTTAATAGAATAAAATTGACCAGTACACATTATATAATCTTGTGGTTTTTTTTGTTGTAATGATAGCCAAAAGGCATTTACATAATCAATAGGACTTCCCCAATCTCTTTTTTTCAAAATATTTCCAAGAGTAAGTTTAGAATTTTTTCCTTTTTTTAAATTTTTTAGAAAAGATATAATTTTTTTACTTACATATTTTTTATCTCTCAATGAAGACTCATGATTAAAACAAATTCCACAAACTGCAAAAATCTTATAATTTAGTCTGTAAACTTGAGTTATATTTTGACAATTTAATTTAGATACAGCATATGGATTTATTGGATTAGGTTTTGAATTTAATTCAATTTTTTTTTGAAAACTATTTCCATACATTTCTGAGGAAGATACTTGAAAAAATTTTGTATTATTAGATACCAATCTTATAGACTCAAGAATATTTATAACAATATCTGTATTATTCTTTAAGTATTTTTTTGGATTTTTGAAAGACTCAGCAACTGAGGAGCTAGATGCTAAATTATAGATTTCATCAAATTTTGCTTTTTTAATTAATTTTAATACAGATTTATAACTATTAAGATTTATATTTAATATACTGATTTTGTTTTTTATTTTTAATTTTTTTAATCTCCAGAGAGTATTTTTACTTTTGGACCTTATTATTCCATAAACTTTATAATTTTTTTCAAGAAGTAATTTAGATAAGTATGCTCCATCCTGGCCACTTATCCCAGTAATTAATGCTTTCTTTATTTTCATAAAATAAATAGATTTAATTAGATCACAGTTTGAATTTCAAATATTAATTTTCATTAAATAATTATTTTTAATCAAGTTCAAATTTATTTTTATAATCTTTTACTTTTGATTTATTTTGCTCTTTTTTATTCAGATAGCAATTTCCAATTATTAGCCTATCAAGTTCCGTTCCCATAAAACAATTAAAAGCATCTGTTGGAGAATTTACTATCGGTTCACCTCTGACATTAAAGGATGTATTCACTAAGATAGGGCAACCTGTTATTTCTTTAAATTTTTTTAATAATTTGAAATATATAGGGTTTGTATGCTTGTGGACCGTTTGTATTCTTGCAGAATAATCAACATGAGTAATTGCTGGTACTTCTGATCTTTTTGACATTAATTTTTAATTATCTCTTTATAAACTTTCATACCCTGCATAATTTCGTTAACATCGTGAATTCTTAAAATTTGAACACCTTGGGTCATCATATAAATTGAGGAAGCTACTGTACCTCCAATTCTTAATTTACTATCATTAATCCTAGATATATTTTTAATAAACCTTTTTCTTGAGTTTCCCACAAGTATAGGAAATCCAAGTGAATGAAAAATAGAAATGTTCTTAATTAAACTCATATTATGTTTCAAATTTTTTCCAAAACCTATTCCAGGATCAATGATTATTTTATTATGATTTATTCCAATTGATTTCAAAAATTCTAATTTTTTCTCAAAGAAATCATAAATATCCAACAATTCATTTTTGTAAGAAGGATTATTTTGCATATCCTCAGGTCGTCCTTGAGAATGCTGCAAAACAAATGGAGTATTATTAAGCTTTAATATGTTTAAAGTTTCTGGGTCATATTCTAAACCTGAAACATCGTTGATTAACTTCACTCCAAGTTTAATTCCTTTTTTCATTATATTTGATTTTCTTGTATCTAACGATATTGGTATTTTTTTGCTCAATAGTTTTAAAGTTTTATTTATTCTGCTCCATTCTAACTTTTCATTTATAGGTTTAGATCCTGGTCTAGTAGACTCTCCTCCAATATCAATTAAGTTTGCCCCTGAGTTGAATAAATTCATAGCTTGTTTTATAGCTTTATCTTTTTTATTAAATTTTCCTCCATCTGAAAAACTATCAGGTGTCAAATTTAACACTCCTAATAAATTAGGAATTAAATTAAATTTTAAATTACTAAAACTTTTTTTTTTTGAAGTAATTTTCTTTAAATCGGAATTAATTTTTTCTTTTAATGAATGTGATAATTTG
>CACHUY010000028.1 GCA_902583295.1 uncultured Pelagibacteraceae bacterium
AGGCACCAAAGCAACCAAAAATACTTCAGCTGTTATCAAATATTTAAAATCAAATTTTCGATCTTTCTTGATGAAGATTAGATAAATAAACAACAAATCAATAGACACTAAAAGATAAAGAAACAAGTATTTCGATAAAAAACCAAAAGCTGCAAATAGACCAACTAAAAAACAGTCAGAAAATTTAATGGTTTTTCCATTAAATATTCTCCATGCATAATAAGCCGTAAGGGACCAGAATGGGAGTTGACAAACGTTTACGTTAAATTCTGGAGAAGTAAAATTATAAAAATAAATAGTTTCGATTAATAAAACTGAAATTAAGCCTAATAAGTTATTGTTTAAGATTTCTTTGGAGAGCTTGAAGATATAATAAAATGAAATAATTACAAAGATTTGACTGAGTAAATAATAAGCCCAATCTTGTGAACCAAAAATTTGGTAAAAAATCTCTGGAAAAAAAGCGCTCATAGGTGGGTGTTTATTAAAACCCCAATCTAAATTACTTCCCCAAGCTAAAGCCTCAATGGTATCGAGAGGTAAATTATGATTCGTAAGGGATGGAATTAAAGTCCAGAACATTAGATGAGCTGTAACAAAAATATAAAAAATATTATTTATATTTTTGCTGTTAATGCTCATTTATAAATATTTATATTAAATCAGGTTGCTTGACACCCCTAATTTGCTGAATATACTCCGGAGCTCAAAATTGACCTATGCCAAAGACCACTAAAGTAAAGAAAAAAGTCGCTAAAACAAAAACTAAAGTTGTAAGCAAACCAAAAAAAGTTGCAGCTAAAGTACCAATTAAAATTTCAAAAACATATCAACCAAAAGATACTGAAAAATATATGTGCGAAAAACACAAAGTTTTTTTTAGAATTAAATTGAATGAGTGGAAAAAGGAATTAGTTAAGGCAAACAATGAAGCACTTTACAATGGCAGTATGGATGACAATAGTATTTCAGCTGACATTGTTGATCAAGCAAGCTCCTATACTGATAAAAATGTGGAAATGAAAGCTATCAATAGACAAATAAAATTAATCTCTGAGATTGATAAAGCTTTAATGAGAATAAGAGACGATACATATGGATTTTGTTTAGATACTGCAGAACCTATTGGATTAAAAAGGTTAATGGCAAGACCAGTTGCAAAATATACTATTGCTGCCCAAGAAAAGCATGAAAAAGATGAAAAGGTTCATGCAGATGACTAAAAAAAATAAAAGAAAATCCACATATCAAAATTCTATTTCTTTTTTATTTGCTAAAAAATATATCTATTTTTATTATCCATTTATTTGGGCAATTTTAATACTTTACTTATTTCTTAAATGAACAAAAAATTAATTCTTATAATCATTATAGTTCTTGCAATTGAATTATCTGGAATGGGAATTTTTAGTTCGTTGTATAGATTGGTAAGCTAAATTTAAGGCTTCGGTATAACCGCATTTTCATCCATAAAACCATATCCCTTAATTACAGCTTCACGTTCAGAAATTTCAGAATACCATCTAGACAAATTTTGATAACTTTTAAGACCAATATCGTGCCATTCATGTCTAGCTAACCATGGCCATGTCGCAATGTCAGCAATGGAGTAATTTTCACCCGCTAAATATTTATTTTTTGATAAGTGATCTTCTAAAACCTCATAAATACTTTTAGTAATTTCAAAATATCTTTTTTCACCAACTTCACTTAAACCTTTATTAAATCTGTAAAAATAGTGGTACTGTCCTATCATTGGTCCAATCAATCCCATTTGTGCCATTAGCCATTGATCAATATTTAATTTATTCTCTTTGTCATAAAATTTTCCACTTCTTTCTGATAAATAAATCAAAATTGCACCAGACTCGAAAATAGCTTGATTATTATTTGAATGATCAACAATTGTTGGTATTTTTGCAAAAGGGCTAATCTTCTTAAATTCAGTTTTAAATTGATCCCCTTTTGCTAAATCTAATTTTGTAACTTTATATTTGAACCCTATTTCCTCCAACATAATGCCTATTTTTTTTCCATTTGGGGTGTCAGACGAAAATAGTTCAATCATTTTTAATACCTAATCTTTCATGTGCAGCTTTTGAGGTAGTTGTAAACTCAAATCTTAACTTTTCATCTGGTTTTGCATACTTAAAACACCCTCTTGCAGCCAATGCTCCCTCATGAAAACCTGAAAGAATTAATTTTAATTTACCTGGATAAGAACAAATATCACCAATTGCAAATATACCATTTATATTGGTTTCAAAATTTTCTGTATTCACCTCAACCTTTTTTTTATCAATATTTAAACCCCAATCCAATATTGGACCAAGTTGCATAATTAACCCAAAGAAACCTAGTACAAAGTCAGATTTAATGTCTTTTACTTCTCCATTATCGTGTTTAATTTTAACTGAGTTAATTTTATTCTCACCTGAAACAGAATCCATTTGATATTTAGTATATAAATTTATTTTACCTTGTTCACTTAAAGCTTTAACTTTTTGAACACTTGACTCTGCTCCACTAAATCCATCTCTTCGGTGAATTAAATTTACTTTAGAAGAATTAGAAAGTTCTATAGCCCAATCGAGAGCTGAGTCTCCTCCACCAAAAATTGAAATGGTTTTATCTTTAAAAATTGTTTTATCTTTAACTGAGTAAAATAAAGTTTTTCCCTCAAATTTTTCACATTCTTTTACTGGAAATTTTCTTGGTTCAAAGGATCCTACCCCTCCTGCGATTACAATACTTGCAACATCAAATTCTTTATTGCCATTAGTTTTTATGTGCCAACGATTTTCTACTTTTTTAAGTTCTTCCACTCTTTGGTTTAAATGAAAATTAACATTAAAGGGTTTGATTTGTTGTAAAAGATTATTGGTTAATTCCTCACCAGTACATTCAGGTATTGCTGGAATATCATAAATAGGTTTATCAGGATAAAGCTCAATGCATTGTCCTCCGGCCTTATCTAAATTATCTACAATCTCACAAGTTAGTCCAATTATTCCAAGTTGATGTGCACAAAATAAACCTGTTGGACCTGCTCCAATAATTAATACATCCGTTTTGTTCATTTATCCTTGCTTTGATGGAATGCTTACCACTAATCCTTCAAGTATGTCTGAAACGATGAGTTGGCAGCTCAATCGACTATTTTTTTTGGGTTCAAACGCCATATCCAACATATCTTCTTCCCCATCTTCTTTTTCTGGAAGCTTATCGAGCCACTCTTCATTAACATATACATGACAGGTAGCACATGACATCCCACCACCACAATCAGCATCAATACCAGGAATGTCATTTTGGATCGCACCTTCCATTACTGTTAATCCGTTTTGAACATCAATCGTATGAGTTTTATTATCACTCGTATTATATGTAATTTTTGGCATTATTTATATATAGGCTCTTCTTTAGATAGAGCAAGTGAGTAAAGTTAGACTCAGACAATTTTTATACATTTTGTAACTGAGGAATCTCTTTTTTTAGAAAATAATCTTCATCTTTTGATTGTTTCATTATTGCTGGAATGATTTCTTTATACGCTTCAATTAGTCCTTCGTTTGTTCTTGGAAGTTGATCTTTAATATGATGATGAAGCTTATCAAGATTATAAGAAGGTACTGTAGGAAACATATGGTGTGTCAAATGGTATTCCATTTTCCAATACAAAAAACTTAGAACAGGGTTTAAGTACATTTCTCTTGAAGTAAGACGATGGTCTTTAACATTTCTTGCAAGACCAGCATGTTGAGTGAAAGCAACAAGTTTATGTAATGTTTTTCCATAAAATTGCGGCAGTAAAAGATAAAGAATAGGTAACCAACTTGAAACCAATATTGACCACAAAATAATTGTTAGCCAAATAAATAGATAAACTCTTGAATTAAATATTGCTTTTGACTGAGCACTTTCGGGAATGCTGTCTTTCATAACTTTTGTTTTAATTCCAAAGGCATGCTGAATAATTTCAAATGAAATATGTTTTTTAAAAAAAAGTAAATCTAAAAAGGGAGTAATATTAATAAGTAATCTTTTTGGTGTGTCGCTTAGATCATTTCCATATTCTATTTCGTGATCAAAGGGATTTTCTGTGGAGTAAGTATTTCCGTGATGAACAAAGTGAGTGTATCTCCATCTTATAGGTTCGAAATTAGACATAAATGATGAAACATAATAAAAAATCTCATTTAAAAATTTTGATTTAAAAGCAGTCTTATGACCGGTCTCATGCCACAATGGATTAGAGAATGAATAAATATTACCATAAACTAAAAACCAAAATACAGACCACCAAGTTCCCCAGGTAATGAATGCTAAAGTTCCAGTTAAAATTATTAATCCAAAAAAAACTGAGACATGCTGAAAACCTTTTAGGTCAGATTTTTTTGATAACTCTTTAAGGATTTCTTTATCTACATGGCATTTGTGCCATTTATCTAATTTAACGTCCATTTTTAATTTATGTATAGTTATTATACATAATTTTATTACAGGTAAAAAAAAGGGCAAGTATAAAATTATACCTGCCCTTAATTTAATTTATTAAGTAAAACTACTTAGCTCTTTTTCCACTAACGCTAGTTGCAGCAGCCCAGATTACTAGACCAAATGCAATTTTGTTAATAAAGTCTGCTAAGTTGTAAACAACGTTAAGTGAGTCAGCATCTACTCCACCTGTTAGGTAACCAAATATGTAACCTAATGGGTAAATAGCCCAACCTACTGTAACAATCATTCTCATTGCACCAAATGCAGTTACAAGAGCCTTGCTTCCACTTTTTGCTGCAGCTTTTCCAGCTTCACCTGAGAATACTTCATAAAGAATGTATATCCAACCTGCCATTCCGACTATAAAGCCAAGAGTAGCGTTGATGTATCCAGCTTCACCTAAGTATCCACCGATTAACATTACTAATGAACCAAGTAACAATCTCCAGAACATTCCAGAGTTTGCTTTACCGATAGCTGCTAGAATTAAATAAAATTCTACCATCTGTAATGGAACAGTAATTAACCAGTCAATATATCTGTAAACAGTTGGTGAGTCTCCAGTAGCAACCCATACTTCTCTCATGTACATGTAGTGTATGAATGCAATACCAGTTACTAGCCCAGCAACAATAACTGAAGTTCTCCAGCCTGCTGCCACGTTACCAACTTCTAAGAAAAAGAAAGCAGTCGCTGCTAACATTCCCATAGAGATGATCCAAAATGAAATTCCTACGAAATCATCCTGATTCAACATGGTTGCTTCTGCTGCAATAGCTATACCTGAAAATCCAATCAGAGCCATCGCTGCTAAAGCAAACAATTTTAGTTTTTTCATAAAAAACTCCCTCTCTTTAGTTAGTTTTTATTATTTAGTTTATATAAACTAGACTTAAGTTTCCCTAAGTCAAAGTTCACGTTAAATAGCAAATAAAATTGGTTTAATGAAGAGCAAATTGTCACTAATTAACATTGATTTTACTTAATTTTTAAAATTAAATACAATTTATAAGTTAAAAACCAAAATAATTACTAAAATCGAATCAAATAAATATGTCTGATAAATTCAATAAAATTTATGATCATTCAATCAAAAATCCTGAAAAATTTTGGCAAGAAGCAGCTGAGGACATCTTTTGGTTTAAAAAACCGACAAAAATTTTGAATAAATCTAATCCTCCCTTCTATAAATGGTTCGAAGATGGAGTAACCAACACGTGTTACAACGCTTTAGACATTCATATTGATCAAGGTAGAGGAAAAAACACTGCTCTTATCTACGATAGCCCAATTACAGGTAGCAAAAGTAAGTTTACCTTCGAAGAACTTAAATCCAAAGTTGCAAAATTTGCCGGAGCATTAAAACATCAAGGAGTTAATAAGGGTGATCGAGTAATCATTTACATGCCAATGATCCCAGAGGCCGTAATTGCAATGCTTGGGTGTGCAAGAATTGGTGCAATACACTCTGTAGTCTTTGGTGGATTTGCATCTACTGAACTTGCAAGCAGAATTGATGATAGTAAAGCAAAACTATTAGTGACTGCTTCATGTGGTTTTGAACCTGGAAGAACAGTTGAGTATAAACCTTTAGTTGATGAAGCAATCAAAATAGCAAATCATAAAATAGAGAAGATGATTTTGTTTCAAAGACCAGGTCACGAGGTAAAATTAAATGCTCCTCTTGAAATTAGCTGGGATGAAGTTGTATCTAATGCAGAACCAGCTGATTGTGTTGAGATGAACTCTAATGAGTTTGCGTATATTTTATATACCTCAGGCACAACTGGAACTCCAAAAGGAATAGTAAGAGATGTTGGTGGTCACATTGTTGCTTTGAAGTGGACCATGAAAAATATTTATAATATTGATACCAATGATATCTGGTGGTCAGCAAGTGATATTGGATGGATTGTTGGACACTCATATATTGTTTACGCACCATTGTTTAAAGGATGCACAACAGTTTTATTTGAAGGTAAGCCAGTTGGAACTCCAGATGCTGGAGCATTTTGGAAAATTATTTCAGACTATAAAGTTAAATCTTTGTTTACCGCGCCAACTGCATTTAGAGCAATTAAGAAAGAAGACCCTAATGGTGAGTTTTTTTCAAAGTATGATCTAAGTAGTTTTGAAAGTTTATTTTTAGCAGGAGAAAGAGCTGATCCAGACACGATAAAATGGGCTGAAAATTTACTTAAAGTTCCAGTGATAGATCATTGGTGGCAAACTGAAACGAGTTGGGCAATAAGTTCTAATTGTACCGGAATAGAAATGATGGAAACTAAGTATGGTTCAGCTTGTAAAGCAGTGCCTGGATATGATGTAAAAATTATCAAACCAGATCAATCTATAGCAGACCCAAATGAAATGGGAGATATTGTGGTAAAACTACCTTTGCCACCTGGAACATTCCCTACGCTTTGGAATGCTGATAAAAGATATAAAGAAAATTATATGTCAAATTATGATGGCTACTATCAAACCTATGACGCAGGTCATATTGATGATGATGGTTACATTTGGATTATGTCAAGGACAGATGATATTATAAATGTTGCAGGTCACAGATTATCTACTGGAGCAATAGAAGAAGTTTTATCTGAGCATCAATCAGTTGCTGAGTGTGCTGTGTTAGGGATTGCTGATAAATTAAAAGGTCAATTACCAATTGGCTTAGTAGTTCTCAAATCTGGAGTAGATAAAGATAATGAAACAATTTCAAAAGAATGTATTCAAATGGTTAGAGCTAAAATTGGTCCTGTTGCTGCATTTAAAGTAGCAATTGTTATTAAGAGACTTCCTAAAACAAGATCAGGGAAAATTTTAAGGGGGACAATTAGAAAAATTGCTGACAATGTTGAATACAAAGTTCCTCCAACAATCGATGATCCAGCGATATTAAGTGAAATTAAAGAAGATTTAATCAGAAATAAAATTCTAGATGGTTAAGACTTATATCTTTTTAGTTGGCGCAATATTTTGTGAAGTAGCTGGAACTATGCTTTTACCAGTATCTCAAAATTTTACAAAGCTTATCCCAACGGTTGCGCTATCAGTTTTTTATCTTTGCGCATTTTATCTTCTAACTTTTGTAGTTAATAAGCTCCCAATTGCAATTGTTTACGCTACATGGAGTGGTCTTGGAATTTTTACAATAGCGATATTAGGCTACATCTTTTTCAAACAAACTTTAGCTTGGCAAGCTATAGTTGGGTTATTTTTAATTGTACTTGGTGTAATTCTTGTAAATAGCTTTACAGTTAAGCTTAACTAAACTTTAAAGGAGTTCCTTCAGGATCTCCTAATATTTTACCATCTTGCATTTTAATATTCCCAGCAATAATTGTGTGAGTAGGTGTACCTTTAAATTTGTAACCATTAAACGGTGACCATGCACATTTACTCTCAATATTTTCGTTTTTAATTTCTATCGTTTTATTCATGTCAATTATTGTAAAATCAGCATCGTATCCCTCTTTAATAAATCCTTTGTTTTGGATACCAAAAATTTTAACAGGATTCTCACAAACAAAATTAATTAATTGAGTTAATGATAATTTTCCTTCGTTCACATGATTTAGCATCACCGGCATAAGAGTTTGTACACCAGGCATTCCAGATGGAGAATTGGGATACTCTTTGTCTTTATTTACTTTCAAATGAGGAGCGTGATCAGACCCGATTGTGTCATTAAAATTGTGTCTCACTCCATACCATAATCGATCGTAATGAGATTTATCTCTGATAGGTGGATTCATTTGAGCATAAGTTCCTAGTTTGTCGTAACAATCTGGCGCATAAATAGTTAAATGTTGAGGGGTAATCTCAAAGGTAATGTTTCCTTTGTGTTGTGATAAAAAGTCAATTTCCTCTTTTGTCGTTATATGAAGAACATGAGCTTTTTTATTATATTTTTCTGCAATTCTTACGATTCTTCTTGTTGATGAGATTGCACACTCTGCACTTCTCCAAACTGGATGAGTGTGAACATCTCCTTGCTTAATTAGTTTTTTATTTACTTTTAGTATGGCTTCATCTTCGGAGTGAACTGCAACAACTTTTGAAGCATTTTGAAAAACTTTATCGATATCATCCTCTTCAGCAACTAATAAATTTCCAGTTGAAGATCCTGCAAAAAGTTTAATCCCACAACAACCCTCTAAATCTTTTAAACTCGCTAAATCGTCTGCGTTATCAGCTGTTGCACCAAAGTAAAATGCATAATTGCAGTACATTCTGTTTTTTGCAAGATCTAATTTTCTTTGAAACTCTTTTTTATTAGAAGTTGGTGGATTAGTGTTAGGCATTTCAAAAACACTAGTGATCCCTCCTGCAATTGCTGCTCGACTTCCAGTGTGAAGATCTTCCGTATCGGTTGATCCAGGCTCTCTAAAATGAGTTTGAGTATCTATGCATCCTGGCAAAACTGTATGGCCGCTTGCATCAATAGTTTCTTTTGCTTCTTCTGAAATTTGAC
>CACHUY010000029.1 GCA_902583295.1 uncultured Pelagibacteraceae bacterium
TTTTTAATATATTTACTATATGATTTTAATTTTTGTTTGTTGTGAAGTTTCTTAGCTGAAACATTTAAATATTTTCTAGGTATATCATTAGATAAATTGACTCTTAAAAAACAAGGTTGACCGGCCTTCCAACCAATTTGATTTAAATAATTACCTGCTGATGCATATGCATCTTTATTATTTTTTAAATCAATTGATCCATTATTATCATAATCTATTGCATAGTTTTCCATTGTTGAGGGCATAAATTGAAAAAAACCAAATGCACCTGCCCAAGATCCAAAAAGAGTTTCAGAATTAATTTGTTGTTTCTCAATAAGCTTTAAAAGTATTAACAATTCATTTGTAAAAAACTCAGATCGTCTTTGGTCAAAACTTAATGTTGCAAGAGATGATAGAATGTCCATTTTTCCAACATAAGTTCCAAAATTTGTTTCGATACCCATTAATGATAAAAGTAATTCTTGTTCAATATTAAATTTTTTTTCTACTGATTTAACCAGATTTGAATTTTGTTCATAAAAAGACAAGCCTTTAGAAACTTTCTTTTTAGAAGTTCTCTTTGAGATATAAGTCTTTGTATCTTCATAAAATTCTGGTTGAAAACGATCGTATTTAATAACATTAGGAAGGAATTTAGTATTAGACATCACTTTATCAAAAGTTTTTTCAGAAATATTATTTTTAAGTGCTATTTTTTTGAAACCTTTTTTCCAATTTTCAAATTCAATATTGATATCAGCATAAACATTAATATTAAAAGTAAATAAGATAATTAATAAGTATTTAATTATTTTCATGTAAATCTTTCAAATATACAATTACAGCAATCCAAATAAAAATAAAACTAACTAATTTATTTAATGAAAAAACTTCATCATAATAAAAGAAACCAAGTAAAAATTGTAAAGTTGGAGTTATATAAAAAATCATTCCAGTTGGGCCAAGTCCACATAACTCAACACCTTTAACATATAAAAATAGTGGAATAACAGTCATTGGTCCTGCCAAAAAAATTAATAACATCATAGGAGGATCTTCAATTTTAAAATCATTAAATCCATTTATGAATATTAAATAAAATGCTGCAATAGCAAATGGTAATATAAATATGCTTTCTATTAATAATCCGACATCTGTATCTATATTAATTTTTTTTCTTAATAAATTATAAAACCCCCAACTAAATGCTACAACTAAACCAAGCCATGGCAAAGATTTATAACTCGTAATAACCAAATAAAGTATAGATACTATGACTAAAATAATTGAAAAAATTCTTTTTTTATTAAGAATTTCCTTAAAAAAAATGTACCCTAACATCACACTAAGAATTGGCATTATAAAATAACCAAAGCTTGCATCAATTATTCTATTTGTGGCTATTGCATAAATCCAAGCTGCCCAATTAATAAAAATTAAGCTACCAGAAAAAAAAAGGTAAATTAAGTTTTTTTTATTTTTTATAATTTCAAAAAAAATATGCCATTTAGAAAAAAAAAATGTAGTTATAATTAATGTGACAGTAGACCAAAGGCATCTATGAACAACAAGTTCTATATGTCCAATATAAGTGATGGATTTAAAATAAATAACACCAATAAATCCCCACCAAAATGAGCCGGAACCAGCAAGTAGTAACCCCTTATTGAATTCTTTGTTCATAAGATTTAATGGAATTAGTCGTTATTAGTTTTAATAGACTATTTTAAGGTTGAATTAAATAATTATAATTATAAAACCTTGCAAACGGAGAGATGGCTGAGCGGTTGAAAGCACCGGTCTTGAAATACTACGGATACCCTAACCACCTTACGACGATTCACATATTATCAAGCCATTGCGTACTATTTAAAATTCTGCTTTCACGAAAAACACATCGTTATTGACTTGCCTAAGCTATTTAACTTGTACGCCACTTGTACGCAGATTATTTATCTTTATAAGTCCAGCCATTCTTTTTTAATGCTTTAATTAAATTTTCTAACATTACATCTCTAGAAGTATTTTTATCACCTATTTTTTCAAAGAATATAGGCTCTAATCCCCTGTCCTTTTTTGATTTAAAGTAGTTTTTTATTGATTGTATTTTTAGTTTCATGTTTCTCCTTTAGCGTTGTGTTTAAAGTCCCAGCAAGTAGAGTTATTTTCTAAATCAGGACAAGTTTATTATACAATAAAATTTATTTTTTTGAAAATAGATTTTTAAATTTAATAATAATTTTATTTATCTTTTCAGGAATTTTTTTAAAACCTAATTTTCCATCTCTAATATAATTATCATAAATTCCCCAAAAAGGACTAGCAATAAACACTTATATTAATACCATCGCTAAAGAAGCAATAGGTATTAATGGAACTTTAATCCACCATGAAATATCATGACCATAACGAATGCCATACCAAAAAAAGGCCGCCCAAGCTAATAAAGATAAACCAACTCCAAATGTTAAAATTATAGAGACAAAAAAGAAATAAATATATTTCTCTGATTTCTGTAGCCCTCATAAGTACTATACAAAATATATGCTGCTACTAATAAATAAAAAAATTTATTTTCCATGTCATAATATAAAATAGTTATCTATTAAATAAACTATGCTTAATAAAATCAAAACTCCGATTATTGCAGGTAATAATGCTTCTGTGTTTGGTTGTTTTCTTTTAAGAACAGTCTCTGGCTTTAAATTTCCATCTCTGACATACTTAACTTCAGCTTTCATTGATGAAAGGCTAACAATAAAAAAAGATAATGGAAAAACAATGATTAAATAAAGTACTGATAAGTTAGTAAAAAAAATAAATCCAATAGAAATCCACCACAAAATAGAAATTTTGAAATTGACTGGACCCCATGATTCTTGTCCACCCATTTTTTTAGGTTTAAAGATAACTCCAATTGACCAAGTTATTGTTATAAATAAAATTATTCCCCAAACTATTAAATTTATCATATAAAGACTTTATCAGTGGTCTATCAGGGGACCAATAATTATGTTTGCTGAAATTAAATAATAAACTGATAAGTTTTAGGATTTTATAGGATAACTTGTACGAGACTTGTACACCAGGCAAAATTTTAAAAATAAAATCATCTGTTTTTTTGTTGAATTTTAATATTATACTTATAAAACCTTGCGAACGGAGAGATGGCTGAGCGGTTGAAAGCACCGGTCTTGAAAACCGGCAAAGGGGCAACTCTTTCCTGGGTTCGAATCCCAGTCTCTCCGCCACTATTTAATATTTAAAATTTTTAAAAAGTAAATTTACTTTATTATTTTCTATTTCAAAATCTGTTTCAGCACCAGTATAAAAATTGTATAAATTTGTATCGTCTATATTTAGTAATTTTTCTAAATCAATTAAATCTTCATAATTTAAATTATTAATATTTTTTCTTGTAAATGTGCCCAAAAGCTTATCCATTTCTTTTGTGCCACGATAATTAGATCTGTAAATAATTTTTTTTTTTAATTCATCTATGTTGATAGTCATAATTAGAATATATTAATTTAATATGATTATTAAAAGTAATTATAAATATTTATTATCAGATTTAACAGAGTTAAAAGGTGTTGGAACTAAAACAACAAATTTACTTAAAAAAAAAAATATTAATACTTTATTCGATCTTTTGTGGAAACTTCCAAAATCTTATACAGATAGAAGTTTATCCTCAAAAATAAAAGATCTTAAAATTGGTGAGAATCAAACTGTTACAGTTACACCTCAAAAGTATCTATTTCCTAGAATAAGAAACTTACCCAATAAAGTTATTTGTTCAGATGATACTGGAAAATTAGACTGTATTTTTTTTAATAGTTATGAGGGATATGTAAGAAAAATTCTTCCAATAGGTAAAGAAATAACAATAAGTGGTAAAATCAGTTATTTTAAAAACAAATATCAATTAACAAACCCAAAATATATATCTGAGGACTCTTCTCTGATAAAACAAGTACACAATCAATACTCTCTAACAGAAGGAATATCCGAAAAAGTTTATAATAAAATTATAAACCAAATTATTAATAAATTGCCTGAATTAGATGAGTGGCATTCTAATGAAATTATAAAGAAATTTGGAAACTTAAGTTGGAATAATTCCATTGTAGAACTTCATAAACCAGAAAATATTGGCAAATATAAAGACAATTTTTATAAGAGACTTGCTTATGACGAAATATTTTCAACATTTTTAGTGAATTCTGAAATAAGAAGAAAAATTAAAAAAATTAAAAAAAAAAGAAAAAAAATTAATTATAATTTACAAAATGCTCTAATAAATAAATTAAGTTTTTCTTTAACACATGACCAAGTAAATACCCTCAAAGAAATTAATAAAGATTTAAGTACATCTACCAAAATGTTTAGACTTTTACAGGGTGATGTTGGAAGTGGTAAAACAATTGTAGCACTTCTATCTGCTTATAACGCAATAAACGCAGGTTACCAAGTAGCTTTTATGGCTCCTACAGAAATATTAGCACGTCAGCATTATAATTTTACGAGAGAAATTTTTCCTAATAATAAAAAAATTGAATTAATTTCAGGAAAATCCGATTATAAAAGTAAAAAAATAATTTTAGAGAAATTAAAAAATAATAAAATAGATATTATATTTGGAACTCACGCAATATTTCAAAAAAAAGTCAGCTATAAAAAACTTGGATTAATTATTATCGATGAACAACACAAATTTGGGGTTGATCAAAGAAAAAAGTTGTCTGATAAAGGCGGTGATAATTGTGACGTTTTGTTAATGACAGCTACTCCAATACCTCGAACCTTAACCATGACAATGTATGGCGATATGGATTTATCAGTAATAAAAGAAAAACCTAAATCTAGAAAACCAATTAAAACTTATAGTAAACTAGAGAGTAAAATTGATGATGTTCTAAAAAAGAGATAAATTTAGGAAATCAAATTTTTTGGGTATGCCCTTTAATAGATGAGTCTAAAAAATTAGATCATACATCTGCAGTTAATAAATTTGAATTTTTAAAAAAATTATTTCCAAATCAAGTTTTATTACTACATGGAAAAACTGAAATAAATGAAAAAGAGAAAATATTAAATAATTTTCAAAAAAATAAATTCAAAATTTTAGTTTCAACAACTATTATTGAAGTTGGAATTGATTTTCCAAATGCAAACGTAATAATTATTGAAAATGCAAACAAGTTTGGTTTATCTCAACTTCATCAGCTAAGAGGACGTGTTGGTCGGGGAGACAAAGAGTCTACATGTATATTAATGTTTAAATCAAACTTATCTGAAAATGCAAAAAAAAGAATTAATATATTAAAACAAAATAATGATGGTTTTTTAATATCTGAAGAAGATATGAAAATTCGAGGTTTTGGTGACTTACTTGGTTTTAAACAGAGTGGTATTAAAAATTTTAAATTAGCTGACCCTATTCATAATAGTGATCTTTTTTTACTTGCTGAAAAAGAAATTAAAAGAATTGAAAACTCTAACGAAGATATCAGTAAATTTAAACCACTGATTAAACTTTATGATAGAGCAGATATTATTAATGATATTGCTTAAGATTTTGTGGAAGTTCCTGCAGAAACTATAAATTTAGAGGCCTCTTCAAATGACATATTTAAATAAATAACATCTTCAACAGGAAACATTAGTAAAAAACCACTTGTAGGATTTGGTGTTGTTGGAACAAAAACATTAACTAGTTTCTTATTAGTTTTCTGAGCCATTTCACCAGTATTTTCTTTAGTTGCAAAACCGACAGCCCATACTCCTTTTCTAGGATATTCAATTAACACCACACTTTTTTGACCGTTATCTTTTTTAGAAAACGTTTCTGTCATTTGAACTATTGCAGAATATACAGTTCTTAAAAAAGGGATTCTTTTAAAAAGATCATCAATTAATTTTAAAATTCTTCTTCCAAAAAAGGAAAGTGACAAACCACCAACAAAAGTAATGAATATAATTGAAATTATTATTTCAACACCAGGTATATTAAACGGCAAATAACTATTAGGGTTGATATTTGCTGGAATTAAATTTGATGAAACACCAATTAAAATTTTACTAAGATATAAAGTAAAACCAATTGGTATTAAAACAACAACACCAGCTATAAAATAGTTTCTTAATGTTAGAGATAACGATTTTTTTGAATTTTTTTTAGCCATATATCTAATTATAACTTGCGTAAATAACAAAAATAATTGCAATGATAAATAAAACAATTAAGATTTTATTATTAAGATTCATGATAATTTAGTATTATCAATTTTATACACTTATGAATAGAAGAAAATTTTTATCTTATGTTGGTTGTGGTTGTTGTGGATATTTCTTACCCTCATGCACTACAGCACCTATTACTGAGAGAAAACAATTAAAAATAGTTTCTGAAGCTAAGCTAAATGCTCAAGCAGCACTAATTTATGAAAAAATTAAAGAAAAAGAAAACATGAGTGACGATAAAAAAACTCTTAATGAAATAAAACAGATTGGAAGAAAAATGGAATATTCTATATCTGAATATTTTGATCGAGAAGGTTTAAATGATCCTACTGCAAATTTTGATTGGGAATATATTTTAATAGATAAAAAAAAGGTAAGAAACGCTTGGTGTATGCCTGGTGGAAAGATTGCTGTATACACGGGTATTCTTGAAGCAACAAAAAATACTGATGGTTTAGCTGCTGTTATGGGTCATGAGATTGCCCATGCTGTTGCAAAACATTCGGTTGAAAGAGCTAGCAGAGGAACTTTGCTAAATGTTGGAACAAGAATAATTGATATTGCCTCTGGTGGAGTGCTTTCAGATATCAATAGATCAACGGGTATGGACGCTGTTGGTCTATTGGCTCAATTGGGTATTTTAAATCCTTTTAATAGAAAACAAGAAAGCGAAGCAGACTATTTAGGTATGATATTTTCATCTCTATCTGGTTATGATATAAGAGAAACAGTTAAAATTTGGGAGAGAATGAAAAAACTTAATAAAGGAAAAGAACCCCCTGAATTTATGAGCACACACCCTTCTTCTGCCAATAGAATTAAAGATTTAAATGAGAAAATGAATGAGGTGATTTTAGATTATCCACCAATAGAGACAATTTAAATGAATTATGGTGAGCCCTGATGGACTCGAACCATCGACCCATTCCTTAAAAGGGAATTGCTCTACCAACTGAGCTAAGGGCCCCCAATTTATTCAAACTGAATTACTGTTATATATAGATTTATTTTATATTTTCAAATGTCAATTTAAACAAATATTAAATTCTACTACAACTTGTCAATGTATTTATCATGAAATTTATCGAACGTACCTGCTTCTATATTGTCTCTGATAGAGGACATTAATTCTTGATAAAAATTGATATTATGTAGTGTCAATAACATTGATGCCAATATTTCATTTGTATTAAAAAGATGGTTTAGGTAATTTTTAGAATATTTATTCAAGTTTAAATTATCACAACCTGAATCTAGCGGTGTATTATCGTTTTGGTATTTATTATTTTTGATATTTATTCTTCCTTCCCAAGTAAAGGCAAGTCCAGTTCTTCCAGATCTGGTGGGCAGAACACAATCAAACATATCAATACCACGTTTAACAGCTCCAAGAATATCAGAAGGTGTACCAACACCCATCAAATAATGTGGTTTGTCATCTGGCAAATATTCTTTTACATCATCTAAAACTGAAAACATTTCTCGCTGTGTTTCACCAACAGCAAGTCCTCCTAATGCATAACCATCAAAACCTATATTCATTAATTCTTTTAATGACCTAATACGCAAATCCTTAAATAGCCCTCCTTGCACAATACCAAATAGAGCTTTATGTGGATTTATACCAAATGCCTTTTTTGACCTGTCTGCCCAATACAGAGATAGATCCATAGATTTTTTTATTAAATCATAATCGTTAGTTTTTTTTGGGCACTCATCCATTATCATAACGATATCTGAATTTAACCCTAGTTGAACTCTTATACTTTCTTCAGGACTTAAATAAAATTTTTTACCATCTACATGAGAATTAAATATAGCTCCTTTTTCACGATCAATTTTATTTAATTTCGAAAGAGACATTACTTGAAAGCCACCTGAATCTGTTAAAATTGGTAAATTACAATTCATAAATTTATGAAGGCCACCAGAAGATTTTATTCGTTCAACACCTGGTCTAATCATTAGATGGTAAGTGTTAGATAAAATTATCTGCGAACCAGTTTTTTTTATGTCATCAATTGTACAAGCTTTTACAGTTGCTTGGGTACCAACAGGCATAAAGGCAGGAGTATTTATACTACCGCGATGTGTTTCTATTAAACCTGATCTAGCAAATTTATCTTTCTTTAAAACTTTAAAGGCAAAATTTTTTAATGCCATTCAGAAGATTATAGTGATTTAAAGCTTACGATTTTATCGGGGTCTGTTACAGATCCGTTGTTACTTTCATCACCTCTTTTAATTTTATCTACTAAATCCATTCCTTCAATCACTTTACCAAAAACAGTATATTGTCTGTCTAAAAAAGGTGCTGGTTTAAAACATATAAAAAATTGACTATTTGCACTATTTGGATCTGAAGATCTAGCCATTGATAAAGTTCCTCTATCATGAGGCAAACTACTAAATTCTTGCTTCAAATCTGGTAGATCAGATCCTCCCATTCCAGCTCTTCTTAAATCAAAATCTTTAGACTCTGAGTTACCAAACTTAACATCACCAGTTTGAGCCATAAAGCCATCAATAACTCTATGAAAAACAACG
>CACHUY010000030.1 GCA_902583295.1 uncultured Pelagibacteraceae bacterium
TTTAGATGAAAAAACAAAATTTGACCAGGTTTTTACTGTATGTAACAATGCTAGTAATGAAGTTTGTCCGGTGTGGCCATCTCCAGAAAAAATAATACATTGGGATATTGAAGATCCTGTTCATATTATTAATGAATTAGAAAATAGTGAAAAAACAAATAAAGAAGAACTAATTTCATTAGAAATACATAAAACTTATTCTAACCTAGAAACTAGAATTAATGAATGGATTAAAAATTATGAAAAATAGCAAAAAAAAAATAATCTATAGTGAATTCTTAGGTAGTTGCTTCCTAGTGATGATAGTTGTTGGTTCTGGTATAATGGCTCAAAATCTTACAGACGATTTTGCAGTTATGTTATTAGCAAATACAATTGCAACAGGAGCAGGTTTATTTGTTCTTATAACAGTGTTTTCTGATATATCAGGAGCTCATTTTAATCCATTTGTGAGTTTAAGTATGGTTTTTACAGGAAAACTAAAATTTAAATTATTTCATATTTATATTTTTTCACAAATATCAGGTTGCCTTGTAGGTGTGGGATTAGCGAATTTTTTTTTTGAATTACCTATATATGAATTATCATCAAAAACTAGAGATGGTATTTATATATTTGTTGCAGAAATAGTAGCTACGTTTGGATTAATTTTAGTAATTTTTGGATCAATGAAAAGTGGAAAAGTTGTAACCGCTGCGTGTGTTGGATTCTACATAACTGCAGGATACTGGTTTACTTCATCAACCTCATTTGCAAATCCTGCCGTTGCTATAGCTAGAACCTTTACAGACACATTTACTGGTATCAATTATTTAAATACACCTTTATTTATTATTGCAGAGTTACTAGGTGCAATGTTAGCAATATTTGTGGTTAAAAAAATGCTTTTCAATAGGTGATTTTACGTAATTCTTTTCTCAATTAATTTAATTACTTTAGGTAAATCTTTAATTGTATCTATTACATAGTCAGCACCAACTTTTTTAAATTTATTCTTGATCATTTTTCTAAATTTAGATTTATCTTTGTAAGATAGTTTATTAAATTCGTCCTCTGTTTTACCAAATTCATTACCTGAAAAAATGACACCTACTGCCCACATCCCAGCATTTACTCCTTCTAATAGTCCAGGAATAGTATCGTCTACTTTTATACAACTTGAACCCTTTGTTATATTTAGGTCAGAAAAAATTTTGTATATTATCTCTGCTGTTGGTCTTCCAATTTTTGCATATGAAGAACCATATGAAATGTCTGGTGTAAATTTTTGTTTTTTTAATTCCGACAATATAATTTTTAAAATATCATCAGAGTATCCAGTATTTGTAGCTATTTTAATTTTTTTATTTTTTATAAATTCAATAGTTTTTTTACTCCCTGTAATTAATTTAGAGTGTTTTTTAATAATTTTTTTAAGCTCAGGATTAAAAAGTTTAAATAATTTATCTATATCATTCTTACTGGGTTTTTTTTTATACTTTTTTTTCCATAGTAGATTTATTTTCTTTGAATAGATTAATTGACTTATATGTGCTCTTTTTTCAATGCCCATAGGACCAATAGCTTCTTTTCTAGTTATTGGTATTCCATTATCATTAAAAATATGAATAAGAACTTTAGATGGCGCTTGACTTCCAAAATCTATTAGAGTGCCAGCTAAATCAAAAACAATTGCCTCTATTTTTGTATTTTTCATTTAATTTTCGAATCAAGTTAGTTAAATTTGGAGAACAAATATTGCTTATACCTTTTATTTGTTAGAAATTCTTAATTTTATTGTCTTTATAGAATTTTTCTTTTTGTTTCATTAATGTTACAAAAATATTACAAATTTATTACACATGAAAAAATACTATTACGTTTTATTTTTAATTATATTCTCAACTTTGAGTTTAAATGCTGAAACTACAAATACAAAATTAAATAAACTTTTTATTCAGTTGAAGGAATGTAATTCGCAAAAACAATCTAAAATACTTGAAAATAAAATATGGAGATTATGGGAGACACATCCAACTAACTTCCAATTAACAATAGACTTAAGAGAAGGATCTAGGCTCGTCCAAAATAGAAATTATTTAAAAGCTTACAATATTTTTAGTAAAATTATTGATAAAGACCCTAATTGGGCAGAGGCTTGGAATAGACGAGCAACCACTTTGTATTTAATGGGCAAACATAAAAATGCATTAAAGGATATTGATATAGTATTAAAACTGGAAAAAAGACATTTTGGTGCTTTAATCGGGAAAGGACAAGTATATGTGGAAATGAAAGAGTACGAAAAAGCATATAATAGCTTTCTTGAATCTTCATATATTAATCCAATGAACAGCAACACCATGGAACTAATACCAAGAATTTCCAAATTAATTTCAGAAAAAATAATTTAATTCATTTCAGGATTAAAAAAAACTTTAATATTAGTCAAATAAAAATATGTTATAGATGCATGAAAAATATTAATTTAACAAACAATATAAAACTAATTAATAAACCATTTAAAAAAAAAGGTTATTATCATTTTTTAAAAACAGCTAATTTATCCTTGATAGTATGTGAAATTAAAAAAGATAAATTTGTTGTAGTAAGTCAGAAAAGAGTCCCCGTTAGTAAAATCACCTATGAATTTCCATCTGGTATAATTGATAAAGGAGAAAATCCTTTAAGTGCAGCTTGTAGAGAATTTTATGAGGAGACAGGATATAAAATATCAGGTACACCAAAAAAAATATTCACAATAAATTGTGAGCCCGGAAGACTAACAACTAAAATCTACTGTTATTATTCAAATAATATAATTAAAAAAAAAAAATCTGAGAAAGGTATTAAGATACATTTACTATCTAAAGATAAAATTAATAAGTTAATTCTTAAAAATAAATTTTGTAATGCCTCTCATATAGCATCATTTCTTAAAGTTATAGAGGCGCCTACTAAGTAAGCACCCCCACAAGAGAAGAATAAATTTAAAACATTTACATATTAGTCAAAAATTGTTTCAATTATATTATTAAAATCTTAAGTTTATTTTAAAAAAATTTTAAATTAATTTGAATAAATTACTCTAGGTTCTAAAAATAATTCTCTTGCTAGGGCTTTAAACTTTTTTGTAACTTGTTTGGAAATTATTTCTTGATGATGAGACGGTATTTTCAAAAAAACAGAGTTGCCTCTTTTATATAATTTAAATTCCTCTAAAAAAATTGTTGATATTGATGTTAATGCGTGTGCAAATCTTAAAGCTGAACCTACTTGTTTACTTGAAAAGATTTCATTATTGTTCAGAAAAGTTAAATATTCAATCTTAGGATTATATTTGATGCTGCAATATCTCCAGTAACATGACAGTGCTATTTGAATTCTTTCTTTATGTGTTAGTTTAAGCAAAGGTGTATTAAGAGTTTCATGAAAAACTAATTCTGCCTTTTGAAAAGCGCCAAGTCCCCAGTCCATATGGCTTAAAACACATGCTAGGTTTAATAATTTTTTATTATAATGCTCATTACCCTCAAAAACAGGCTTAATAAAATCATAATATTTTTTAAATGTTAATCCTAAATCACCTCTTTTTTTTGCGATATGCTCAAGAGATTTATTAAACATATCTGGACTTTCTAAATCTTTAAAATGTTCTTTAACTAATGCCCCTTCTCTTAAACCACTTATAGAACATAGGATTTTTTTTGGATTAGTGAAATTCATTATTTCATTTAAAATTATTGAACTATATGGCAAATATTGAGTTCTAGATTTAGAAATATATTCAACTGTTTTTAATTTTGACTTATTGAATGATGAAATTTTATCTAAAAATTTTTTTAATCTTTCATTATCAATTGAATATTGATGAATTATATGAACAGGGTGGTCATTCTGGAATAAATGAAGTTTAAATAAAGCTCTCCATGTGCCTCCAACTAAATATAGGTTTTTAAATTTTTTCTTAGATAACCATTTTTCATCAGCAAATAAATTTTTAATGTACTTTGATAGATTTCTTTTTTTAACAATTGGATTATTAATTAATCTTAAAACACCAAGGGGTAAGGAAGTTTTATTAGTAATTAAATTGTTTTCAACTTTAGCCAATTCTAAACTACCTCCACCTAAATCAGCAACAAGACCATCAACGTTTTCAAAACCTATTTTTACACCCTCAGCTGCACATTCTGCTTCTTGATCACCACTTAGAATTTCTATTTTTTTTTTAAATAATTTTTCAACCTCTTCAGTAAAAGACCTGGCATCCGAAGCTTCTCTGAGAACTGCAGTTGCTATGATTTTTAAATTTGTAATTTGTGATACATTTAAAATTTCTGAAAATCTCTTAAGTACTTTAAGAGCATATATTTTTCCAGAATGGTGCAACTTTCTAGATTTATCTAAATTTTTGCCAAGTTCACATACAGCTTTTTCGTTAAAAAAAGGAACTCTAGACGAGGTAAAATCATCATAAATTAGCATTCTTATTGAATTTGAACCTATATCAATTATAGCAAGTTTCGCTTGCTTTAACTTTAAATTTGGATTTGCTTTAAGAACTTTGAGTGTCATTTTTAATTAATCTCAAATTAAGTTTTTTTGGACGAATTTTTAATTTTGCTTTACCTCTACCTGACAAACTTGGATTATTCATAAAATATTCATGGGCTGAAAAAGAATCATCTTTACTATATTTAATTTTTTTATAATTTCCAGTTGGATCTAATTGCCAACTTTGCTTGTTGTCTAAATAATTTGCTAACATTATTTGATCTAATATTTGTTCATGAACTGTTGAATTTTCAATTGGTACTAGAAGTTCAACTCTTCTATTCAAATTTCTAGGCATTAAATCAGCTGAAGAAATAAAAACTTTTGCATTTCTGTTAGGCATCTCTTTTCCATTTGCAAAACAATATATTCTTGAGTGTTCAAGAAATCTTCCTATCATACTTTTGACCACTATATTTTCAGATTTATCTTTTACACCCGGTCTCAAACAGCAGACTCCTCTTACAAAAAGATAAATTTTAACACCTGCGTTTGAAGCCTCATAAAATTTATCAATGATGATTGGATCAACCAGAGAGTTCATTTTTGCCCATATTTCAGCTTTTTTTCCTTTTTTAGCGTTCGAAATTTCTATATCTATACATTTGTTAAGAGTAATTCTTAGATTAATTGGTGAAATTGATATTTTATTTAAATTTCTAGGTTTTGAATAACCTGTAACGTAATTAAAAAATTTTTCTACATCACCAGCAATTTTTTTATTGGAGCTGAATAAAGATAAGTCTGTGTAAATTTTTGCATTTACAGGGTGATAATTTCCAGTACCTAAATGAACATAGGTTTGTATTTTACCTAGTTCTCGTCTAAGCACTAAAGAAGACTTAGCGTGTGTCTTATACTTAGCAAAACCGTAAACAATTTGAACCCCAGCTTTTTCTAAACTTCTAGCTAATTGAATATTGGCCTCTTCATCAAATCTTGCTTTAATTTCAATAAGAGCTGTGACCGTTTTTCCATTTTCTGCAGCTGAGATAAGCGCTTTAACTATGGGTGAGTCTAAAGTTGTTCTATAAAGGGTTTGTTTTATTGCAATAACTTTTTTATCATAAGCGGCTTGATTTAAAAATTCAATTACGGCATCAAATGTTTCAAAAGGGTGATGAACAACTAAATCTTTTTGTTTTATAGTATCAAAAAAATTGTTATTAAATTCTTTTAATCTTTCTACTTCTCGAGGATTAAAATTTTTAAATCTGAGTTTAGAGTTTTTTAACTTACATATTTGATCTATATCTTCAATACCTACAAGTCCTTCTGTTTCGTATATATAATCTGGGTTTACTTCTAGTTTATTAGTAATAAATTTTATTAAATCTTTATTGCTGTTTTTGATTATTTCTAAACGAACTATATCTCCAATTCTTCTTCTCTTGAGTGCTAATTCAAATGATCTTACCAGATCTTCAGCTTCCTCTTGTATTTCGACGTCACTATCTCTAATAACCCTAAATATCATTTTACTCTCTAGATTGTGATCTGGAAATATTTCAGAGGAAAAAAAACTAATTATATCATCAAGAATAACATATTTTTTGTAATTTTTTCCTCCATCTATTTCTATAAATCTTGATAAAGCTTTGGGAATTACGATGATTGAATTTAATAATCGTTTTTTATTTTTTTTTTTAAGTTTCATAACCACTGCTCTGCCTTGATTTACTATGAACGGAAATGGATGTGCAGGATCAATAGCTGAAGGTGTCAGTAAAGGATATATTTCCTCATAAAAAATATTTTTTAATTTGATTTTTTCGTTTTTGCTAAGATCTTGTGGTTTCACTAAAGTAATATAATTTTTCTTTAGTTGTGAAATTAGATTTTTGTAAATTAAGTTCTGTTTAACAAGAAGATTTTTAGTTTCTTGAACAACTTCACTCATTTGTTCTTCTGGATTTAATCCATCCGAACTTAACGACTCTACCTCTTGTTTTATCTGGCTATATAAACCAGCAACACGAACCATAAAAAACTCATCTAAATTAGATCCAGCTATGGACAGAAATTTTACTCTTTCATATAGTGGATTATCTATATTTTGAGCTTCAAGTAACACCCTATCATTAAATTTAAGCCAAGATAATTCTCTGTTGATATATTTAGATTTCAACTCTTGTTTCTGTTGTTTTTTTAATGGAGTCATATAATTACAAATAATGTTACATTTATATGTCATGCGTCACTCAAAATCCAGTTGGAGTGATCCCAGTCTAGACGATTTTGATAGACCGTTAAGTAAAAGAGGTAAGAACAATGCTAAATTAATTTGTGAATTTTTTATTAAAAAAAATTATAAGTTTGATTATGTATTAGTTTCTAGTGCAAATAGAACAAAAAAAACTTTAAGTATACTTTTAAAGAAAATCGCTACACCAAGAAAAATTTTTTCATCGAAGAAACTTTATTTAGCAAATGAAGATAGAATTATTGAGTTAATTAAAAAAATTCCAAAAAAATATAAATCTATTTTGTTAATTAACCATGAACCTACAGTAAGAAATTTAGTAAAAGCCTTAACAAAAAACCAAAATAATAATCATTTTAAATTACTAAATTATAAATTTCCAACCTCTGCCTTTGCCAAAATAAATTTTGATTTAATTGAATGGAAAGAAATAAAAAATAATGGATTAATTAAAGAGTTTATTAGACCAAAAGATCTTCAGGACTCTAAAGAATAACCTGCCGATCTAACAGTTCTTATTAATGGTTTAGTTTTTTCTATATTTATAGCTTGTCTCAATCTTCTTATATGAACATCAACCGTTCGAGACTCTACATAGATATTTTCACCCCAAACATTATTTAAAAGTTGTTCTCGTGAATAAACTCTTTTAGGGTTTTTAATAAAAAAATCTAATAGTTTAAATTCAGTTGGTCCTAAGGATATTTCTTTATTATTTCTGTAGACACGTTTTGTTACTCTATCTATTTTTAAATCAGTAAATTCCACAACGTCCACTGAAGATTGAGGTTTAGACCTTCTTAGGAGAGATTTTATTCTAGCATTAAGTTCTTTTTGACTAAACGGTTTTGTCACATAATCGTCTGCACCTGTGTCAAATGCTTTAATTTTATCTGCTTCCTCGCCTTTAGCAGTTAGCATTATTATTGGTATATCACTAAATTTTTTATCCTTCTTTAAATTTTTGCAAAGATCCACTCCAGAAAGATCTGGCAGCATCCAATCCAAAAGTATTAAATCAGGTTGCTTATCTTTAATTAATTTAAGTGCTTCCTCTCCATTTTCAGAAAAACTTACCTTATGGCCCTCTTTTTCTAAATTGTATTTTAATAAAGTTACTATTGGCGTTTCATCTTCAGCAATAAAAACATGTGCTGACATTATTACTTTTCTCCAGTTACTATTGGCTCTGTACCTTTTGGTCTATCACCTTCTAAATACTCACCTTCAACTAAATAATATATTTGTTCTGCAATGTTTGTTGTATGATCACCAATTCTCTCTATATTTTTTGTAACAAACAATAAGTGAGTTCCATCATCCAAATTGCTTTCATGTTCTTTAAGATATTTAATTACTTCTTGCATACAAAGATTAGTTAACTCATCTATTTGCTCATCATTCTCCCAAACGTTCGTAGCCATCGATGAAGATCTATCCAGATAAGCGTCTAAAACAGATTTTAATTGTTTTTGAACATTTGTGGAAACCCTCACTAAAGCGTCAACTAGATTTTTTGGTAAATTTTCATTTAATAATAGAGTTCTTTTCGAAATGTTTTTGGCTAAATCACCAATTC
>CACHUY010000031.1 GCA_902583295.1 uncultured Pelagibacteraceae bacterium
TTTATAACTTTTATAGCATGGTTTGATGAGAATATAGTTCAAGCATTAGGTTTCTTATCTATTAAAAAAATATTTATTGGTTCTATCATTGGTTTAGTCTTAGTTTATTTCGTAAGATTTTATTCTTTAGCGTTTAATGGAATTAAATCTGGTTATGAAAAAATAAACATATCTGTCGATGAAAGTTCTTATCTCCTTGGATATTCTAAACAAAAAACATTTATGAATATTCATATTCCATATTTAAGAAACTCACTTTTGTTTGTTGTAATATTAATTTCTCTTGAAATAATTAGAGAGCTTCCAATTACATTAATTTTAAGGCCTTTTAACTTTGAAACATTTGCAACAACTGCTTATATTTCTGCATCTGAGGATTTACTTGAGGCTGCTGCTGCACCTTCATTATTTTTAATTTTAATTGCAACTGCATTTATTATGCTTACATCTAAATATATTCTGAGAGAAAAATGATTAAAAATTTTTTAGAAATTAAAAACGTTGATTTTACCATAGGTGGTAAAACTAAGGTTAAGAATGCCTCTTTTAATATTGAAAACGAGGGCGAAACTTTATGTATTCTTGGTCCATCAGGTATTGGGAAAACAACAATACTTAGGACAATAGCTGGATTAGAAAAAATTGATAAAGGATCAATCAAATTAAATGGTAAATTGTTATCCTCAAAAAAAGAAAATATTGAACCTGAGCATAGAAACATATCCTTAGCTTTTCAGGATAACAGTCTATTTCCACATTACACTGTTGAAAAAAATATATTGTTAGGTGCAGAGAAAAATAAGGGAAAAAGAAGAAAGAAAATAAGCTTTAAAGAAATAATAGAATTCCTAGATATTTCAAAAATATTATATAAATATCCACATGAAATAAGCGCAGGTGAGGCACAAAGAGCTTCTCTTGCAAGATCTCTATTAACTCAACCTGATCTTTTGTTATTAGATGAACCACTATCAAATGTTGACCAAAGTTTTAAAGAGGAAATTCAAGTTAGATTAAAAAAAATATTGAGTAGATTAAAAATTACTACGATAATAGTTACTCATGACTCTTATGAGGCTTTTTATTTAGGAAATAAATGCGCCATTATTTTAGATGGCCAAATAAAGCAGTTTGATGATCCTTATAATGTTTATCATTTTCCAAACTCAGTTGAAGTAGTGAATTTTTTAAATAGGGGAATATTAATTCCTGCTAAGGTAACGGGAGAAAATTCATTAGAAAATAAAGATTTAGGAACAATTAAAGGTAATTTTATTAAACACTACCCAAAAGGTTCAGATGTACAATTGTTATTACAACCGGAAGATCTCGAGCATGATGATCGAAGCAATCTTAAGTTAGAGGTTGTTGATAGGAAATTTAGAGGAACAAATTTTATTTATACTTTAAAGACCAATAGTGATTTATTGATCCCTGTTTTTGTTCATTCTCATCATGTTCATCAGCATGAAGTTGATGAAAAATTTGGTATTAAAAGACCAATTAATATTGATCATATAGTTTGTTTTTAATACAAACAAAATAAATGCTTTCAAAAAAACAGTTATTTTCAAGAGGTATGCTTGATATTGCTCCTCATATGCTTTCAGTAATTCCTTTTGGAATAATTTGTGGAGCAATTGGTGTAGACCTTGGTTTTAATCCATACTTAGTTTACGCTATGTCCATCATTATATTTGGAGGAGCCTCACAAATAGTATTTTTACAATTATTATCAGGTGGAGCTTCCTCATTAGTTGCTGTTACCTCAGTAGGAGTAATCAACTCAAGACATTTGCTTTATGGGGCAGTTTTATCTGAGTATTTAGAAAAATTATCTTTGATTAAGAAGCTATTAATTTCTTATGTTGTGGTTGATCAAGGATTTGCTGAGTCTAATAAATTTTTTAAAAAAAATAAAACCGAACAATATCTGCACTATCACTTACTAGGCACAGGAATTACAATGTGGGTTTGTTGGCAAATAGCAACACTTGCAGGGATAATATTAGGTTCATTTGTTCCTGAAGAACTTGGATTAAAGTTTGCAATTCCTTTAACTTTTATTGCAATTGTTGTTCAAGATTTAAAAAAAATGGATCATGTAATTGTAATGCTTGTTTGCGGTATAAGTTCTTTATTATTTTTTGAAGCACCATTTAAATCTTATATTCTTATTTCACCTGTTATAGCTTTGTTTGTTGCAGCATTATTGTTGAGGTTAAAAAAATGACCTGGTTATCAATAACAATCGCAGGAATACTAACTTATATGACAAGAATGACTATGATCGTATTGGTTAGAAGGGATTTATTAGGTGAAAGAATTAAAGCGGTATTGGCTTACGTTCCGTCAGCAGTGTTTCCAGCGATCATATTTCCTGCAATATTTATTAATGATTATGGTGTCTACATCGAAATGAATGATCCTAAAATCTTTGGTGCTATTGTTGCAGTTCTTGTTGGCTATTTTTCTAAGAATGTTATTGCAACAATATTTTCGGGTCTATTATCTTACTGGTTTGTTATATTTATTTTTTAGCTGTAATTAATATTACTTATATATCACTTCACATAACGCATAGCTGTGTTGATTAATAAAAGTTATTAAAATTATTCTCAAAATGTATAAAGAAGTTAATTAATTTTAGAATTCATTTTATTTTTGATTAATTATCTCTCTTGTTATTTATAACTTATGCCTCTCTTTCTCGGAGAGGCATACTAAATTGCCCCAAGAGTAAGGTTTCTTGTTATATTTTGATCAATCATAATTGGTTTTGACAATTTTAAATTGGACATAATTTCAATATATTGATCAACATTTTCAACTTGCAGTCTTGGATTAAATTTTTTCTCTTTACCAATAGTACTTGATTTTTTTCCATTATAATCATGACCTGGATAAAGAATTGTCTCTTCAGGTAATTTTAATAATTTATTAAAAAGTGAATGGTAAGCATCCTTAGAACTCCCATTTTGAAAATCAGTTCTTCCAGTTCCGTTTATTAAAAGAGTGTCACCGGAGAATAAATAGTTATCCATTATAAAACTGTAACTATCTGAAGTATGACCTGGGGTAAACATAGCTCTAATTGATAATTGATCTATTTTAACTATCCCATCATCTTCAAGTTTTATATCTACAGTTTCAGCAGGGGAATTTTCTCCCATAATTGTTGTACAATTAGTATTAATTTTTAATTTAGATGCACCAGTGACATGGTCAGCATGAATATGAGTATCTATTACTTTTACCAGTTTTAAATCAAGTTTTTTTAAATGACTTATATATTCATCAACATTTTCTAAAACAGGATCTATAATGATTGCTTCTCTCCCTTTTGCTGAGGCAATTAGATAGGTATAAGTTGATGATTTATTATCGAAAAGTTGTTTAAAGATCATTGCTTAAATTAACACATGTACTTGTTAATATAAATCAATTATCTATATAAGTATCATGGTAAATTTTGTTAAACTTATTTCTTTAATAGTTGTTTTTTTTATCTCTAATGGTCTCAATATTGCAAACGCCCATAATCATTTTCCAATTACTACTGTCTCTAAACTTATGATTGAAAGAGGTAAAATTGCATACGAAAATAATTGTGTTTCTTGTCATATGATAAATCTATCTGGAGCTGAAAATTGGAAGGGTGTAGATAGTGACGGACATAGAAAAGCCCCACCTTTGGATGGATCTGGTCATACTTGGCACCATGATGATAAAACACTACATGCGATAATAAAATATGGATTAGCTAAATTGGTAAAAAATTATGAAGGTAAGATGATTGGATTTGAAGATAAATTATCTGACCAAGAAATTGATAGTGTATTAGCATATATGAAATCTTATTGGTCTAAAGAAAATTACGAATATCAACTAAAGCTTAATTGATGCATTGAATTTTTGATTTAATTAGCTATATCACAAACATGTTCAAACATTTTTTTATAATATTAATTTCATTCACTGTATCAATTTCGACTGCACTAGCTGATAAAAGTATGAAGATTGGTAAAAAAGGAAAACAAGAGGACGTTACAAGAATAATTAAAGTTTTAATGTATGATAATTATTTTGAACCAAGTTCTTTTACTGTTCAACCTGGTGAAACTATAAAATTTGAGGTAGAGAATGTTGGTGAATTAGTACATGAATTTAATATTGCTAATCAAACTATGCACAAAGATCATCAATCTGAAATGCAAAAATTGGTTGAGATGGAAATAATATTAGCTGATAGCATTGACAAAATGTCTATGATGGACAAATCTATGGCTCATAGTCATGCTAATAGTGTTCTGTTGGAGCCAAAGAAGAGTAAAGATTTAATTTGGAAATTTGAAAATGCATCTAATATTGAAATAGCCTGCAATGTCCCAGGCCACTACGATGTAGGAATGATTGCAAAAGTAGAAATTAATTAAAAATTTTTTTATATGGAAAGTACTGTTAATTTTAATTGGTCTTGTAATCACACATGGAAAAGAAGTGCCAAAAATACTGCATGGTGTTTATTAGGATGTGCAATTGGTGACTTTGGAACTATATTGTATTTCCAAATAACAGGAATTCCCTGGCCTGTTTTAGCCATTATGACTTTAGCAATTATCAATGGTTTAATTACAAGTATTATTTTAGAAACCATAATTTTAATAAGACAAAATTTTAAATTTAATGATGCCTTAAAAACCGCCTTGGGAATGAGTTTTATTTCAATGGTAAGTATGGAAATTGCAATGAATTTAACAGACTATCTTTTAACAGGTGGTGCCATATTAACATGGTGGGTCGTACCAATAATGCTTATAGCTGGTTTTTTAACTCCTTGGCCTTATAATTATTGGAGATTAAAAAAGTTTGGAATTAATTGCCATTAAATATTTTTAAAGAATTTTCTTTAATAAATTATCACTAAAAAATAATTTATGAACTATAACTGCTGAAATATGTAGAGCGATTAAAGCGACAATCGTATAATTAGAGAATATGTGTATATCATAAAATTGATCAGCTAACTCAAAATTATCTTGGATTTTAATTTCTTTAAAAAAAATCACTAAAGATTCTCCATTAAATAACTTTTTTAAAATTCCAGAAATAGTTATGGATAAAATTGCCACATAAAGAAGAACGTGATTTAGTTTAGCAATAAATTTTTGACCACTAAATACACTAGGATCTAATTTTGGAGTGGGGTTAAAAATATTATTAAGCAATCTTATAATCACCAGGTAAAATATTGATAATCCAATGATGATGTGTATATTTTCAATATTTAATCTTTCTTCTCCAAAATCTAAATCAACTAAATAAAAACCAAGTGGAATTTGAATGATCAGCAATATTGCACTTAGCCAATGTAACAGCTTTGAAATAATACCATACTCTGTTAAGGTATTTTTAACATGCATAAGCTAGTAAACCATATTAAGTATTGCTTTAGTATCGTTTTGTTGTCACTGTTTTTTACCATTATTGGATCTCAAAGTATCGCAGAGCAAACAGCAGAAGAAATTATCAAAGGAAGAAAAGCTCTTTTTAGTAAGAATTACAGTACTGCAAAGCGTGTTCAATCATTTTCCTTTAATGGCGATTTTGATGAAGCAAAAGAATTGATGATCGAAATGAGTGAAAATTATAAAACATTATTAGGATTATTTCCTGACAATACTCAAAAGGGATTTAAGACAGAATCTTTACCAATAATTTGGGAGGAAAAAGATGCGTTTAATGCTTTAATGCAAAAATCTTCAGACGATATGATTAAGCTTACCTCGGTAATTGAAGACAGTGATGATATTCGAGGCACCCTTCAAGAATTAATGTGGAGCAATTGTAAGGCGTGCCATAGTAAATACCGTATGAGTAATTAATCTAATTTCTTATCAAACAGTGATACCTCAAAAAGTTATAGAGTATTTAGAAGAGTACATTAGCCAAGAAATATACGTTCAAATAGCAATCATTAAAGGTAAAGAAAAAGTTTCAAATGATTTAGCCATTAATAAATATTTTAAAACCAATCATTTCAGAGATTTATCAGAAGGAAGACCCTATGATCATTTTATTGAAGGATTAAGAGATAAATGTCTTGGAAAGTTAAAGAATTCTCCAATGCGAAATAAGCAAACTGATGACCCAACTATTTTGGAACTACAGAATAAATTAAACAATTTAAGTGATAAAGAATTAGATAATACTTATTGGGAGATTGAGACAGGTGAATTTTTTACAGGAGAGCAAATCAAAGAATTAGAGGACAATCGAGATAAATTAATATCGGAGTTAAAGATTAATACCAATTCAAATGAAAAATCAGTTTTAAAGATAATTATTGATTTTTGTCAAAGTTACGAAACTTTATGTCAAAAAAAATATCCAGAAGCACCACTTCCACTAGAAATATTAAAATCTATTAATTAACTTTTTTAAGGGTTCGCTCTTTAAGATTTTACCTAAAGAGCTCCCTTATATCGCCTCTTTGGCATTTAAATCCAAGTGGATTTTATTTTTTTTTTGTTTTTGAAATATAAACCTATTCAGCTAAGTGTCAGGTGGTGATAGTTTTAACATAATAACCTCCTTATAAAAAAGGTAATTATAATAAAATAAATTTCAATTAATTTATTTTAATTTTCATAAAATATATTTCTTGAATACAACCTAGTGCTTTAGTAAATTCCCGGTATCTTAAATTAGTTCAGTAATTATTTTTTATTTATTAACTCACTGATAAAATTCTCCCCATGTCCTTGATCTACTGCTTTTTGGAAATAATTTTTATTTACCTCAGCAACTTTTTCAGCTTCAGGAAAATCTTTTAAGAGATCTTGTATATAAGTTAAATCTTTAACCGAATTACTAGCTGTAAATTTAAATCCTGTAAAATCACCTTTTAATAAATTATCAAATACTCTCTTTAATGCTGCTGAATTTCCAGATCCAAGTTTAGCCACATCATACACTTTCTGTAAATCTAAACCTAATTCTTTTGCACCTATAGCTAAATGATTTACTAAAGCAGCATTTCCCAATGTTAAAAAATTATTTAGAAGCTTTGATTTTGCTCCCATTCCCACTTCTCCAAAATAAAAGTATTCTTTACAAAAAAATTTTAAATAAGGCTCTGCTTTTTTAAAATTATCTTCAGAGGCACCAACAATCCCACCTAAAACACCTTCTTCTGCCTGAACAGGACCTCCCATCACAGGACATTCCACATAACCAATATTATTTTTTTTAAAAATAGTATCAGTTTCAACTGAACCTGTTTTATTGTGAGTAGTTATATCGATGATTATAGTTTTATCATAATATTTGTATGAATTTTTTTATTTTTTATTAGTTCCTTCATAACAGCAGGTATTGCTCCTGCTCTATGAAAACTTT
>CACHUY010000032.1 GCA_902583295.1 uncultured Pelagibacteraceae bacterium
ATGTCCATGATCATCGTGATCATCAAAAATATTTCTTTCTCTAAACTTTAAAACTTGAAGTCCCTTTATTTGCATTAATTCAATTTTTTCTGCTTTTTTAGCAATTGATCCTAATGGTTTTCCTAGAAAATTTTCCACATCTTCACCAACCCAAAAAATTAAATCAGCATTTTGTAACATCTTTGCATGAGATGGCTTCATCGCAAATCCGTGTGGAGATGCATATCCATCTACGATTAAGTCAGGTTTAGCCACTCCGTTCATAAGGTAACTAGCTAACGAATGTATTGGTTTAATTGAGGCAACTACTTTAATATCAGCATTAGCTGGTACAAAAAAAGTAAATAAAGATAAAATGGATATGATTATTGGGAGTTTGTTTAAAATTTTCATAAATACACTATTAATTGGTTGTTATAACATAACACTATGTAATAATATAACATTTACAATTCAAGGGTTAAATGAATTCTAATAATAATATTTTAGTTAAATTAAATAATGCTGGTTTTCGTCAAAGCGAAAAATGGTTAGTGGAAGGTGTTTCTCTTACGGTTGAAAAAGGTAAAATTGTAACTCTCATCGGACCAAATGGTTCTGGTAAAAGTACCACTGCTAAAATCGCTTTAGGAATTTATAAAAATATTGAGGGGACTGTTGAAAAATATACAACCAAAGTTGGTTATGTTCCCCAAAAAATTTCAATTGATTGGACTTTACCTATTAGAGTTTATGATTTTATGCTTTTAACAGAAACTATAGAAGATAGTGCTATTGATGAAGCACTATCATTAACAGGCGTAATTCATCTTAAAAACAAAAATTTAGGTAGTTTATCAGGTGGAGAATTTCAAAGAGTTTTAATTGCAAGAGCAATTTCTAAAAAACCAGAATTATTAGTGTTAGATGAACCAGTGCAGGGAGTTGATTATACAGGTGAGATTGATTTGTATGAATTAATTAAAAAAATATCTGATACTTTAAATTGTGGAATATTATTAATCTCTCATGATCTGCATATGGTGATGAAAGCAACTGATCACGTAGTTTGTTTAAATGGTCATGTTTGTTGTTCAGGCTCACCAATAGATGTAGCAAAAAATAATGAATATAAAGCTTTGTTTGGTGAAAAAGCTTCTCAAATTTTAACAACATACGAACATAAGCATGATCATGTTCATTCTGATGAAGGGGAAATCAAGAAAAATTAATGTTTGATGATTTTTTTATAAGAGCACTAATTGCAGGTATTGGAATAGCATTTGTAACTGGTCCACTTGGATGTTTTGTTGTGTGGAGAAGATTGTCTTATTTTGGAGATACGCTTTCTCACTCAGCTCTTCTTGGAGTTACAATGGCTTACACATTTGATTTAAACATCGCTATTTCAGTATTTTTAATTTCATCAGTTATTGCACTAATATTAATTCAGCTTCAGAAAAAAACTAATCTTCCAGGTGATGCATTGCTAGGTCTTTTAGCTCATTCATCATTAGCCGTTGGATTAGTAGTTATTGGTTTCTTAACATTTATAAGATTTGATATTATGGGTTTATTATTTGGTGATATTTTAGCGGTAACGACCGATGATTTACTTGTAATTTGGACAGGCGGAGCATTAATTTTAATTGTACTTAAATTAATTTGGAAACCTTTGCTTGCATCAACTGTTAATTATGAATTAGCTGAGGCAGAGGGATTAAACCCTGATAGAGCAAAGGCTATTTTCACAATATTAATGGCAGCGGTAATTGCTATTTCTATCAAAATGGTTGGATTATTATTGATTACAGGAATGTTAATTATCCCTGCTGCAATGGCTAGAAATATCTCTGATAGTCCTCAGAAAATGGTTCTATTTTCTATAATTGGGGGCTTATTATCTGTTATCTTAGGACTATATTCTTCATTAGAATTTAATACATCTTCCGGACCTTCAATTATTGCAGCGGCGTTGATATTGTTCATATTATCTTTGTTTAAAATTAAACAATCGATTAAATTAAAAAACTAAGTAGAAATTTAAAATGGAAAAACAACATAATCTTTCAAAAAACCAAAAAATTATTTTTGATTTAATTGATAAATCTCATGAGCCGTTAAAAGCATATTCAATTCTTTTTAATGTACAGAAAAAAGGTATCAATGCGCCTCTACAAGTTTATAGAGCATTAGATAAATTAGTTGAAATAGGTAAAATCCACAAAATTGAAAGTAGAAATGCCTTCATCGCATGTCAGAATTCTAGTTGCCAAATTTCTAAGGCTACAGCATTTTCAATTTGTGAAAGTTGTGAAAAAGTTTCTGAAATTAGTAACACTAAACTATCAAAATATTTATCAAACTTTACTGATGAAGCAGGGATGAAATACAGTAAATACAATTTAGAATTTTTTGGTTTATGTAAGAAATGTAAATCAAAAGAATGAACACTGTTTCATTAACCCTAGACGAAATTAATAATTTAGCGAAAAAAACTCTCTTAGCAAATGGATGTGATGAGGAAACAGCATCAATACTTTCAGAATTAATTACAAATGCAGAAAGAGATGGTTCGCTTTCTCATGGTTTATTTAGATTACCAGCTTATGTTTCAGGATTAAAAAGTGGAAAAATAAATGGTAAAGGAAAACCTGAAATTAAAAAAATATCACCATCTGTGATTAAAGTTGCAGGAAATAATTGTTTAGCTCCTGTGGTATTAAATAAAAGCTTACCAGAGTTAAGTAAAGCTGCTAAAGAAAACGGTGCTGCTGTCTTAGCAATAAATAATTCACATCATATGGCTGCTATGTGGCCAGAAACCGAAAAATTAGCTGAAGATGGTTTAGTTGCTTTTGCATGTACTTCTTATAAGCCTGCTGTCGCACCTGCTGGTGCAATTAAACCTCTTTTTGGAACAAACCCAATTTCATTTGCATGGCCTAGACCTGGAAAGACACCTGTAGTTTATGATATGGCAACTGCCTCAATGGCTATGGGGGAAGTACAAGTTGCTAAAAGAGAAGGGCACAAAGTTCCTTTAGGAACAGGACTTACGAAAGATGGCAAAGAAACTACTGATCCAGGACAAATAGCTGATGGTGGAGTGTTGCTTCCTTTTGGAGGTTACAAAGGTTCTGCAATTGCTATGATGGTAGAATTATTAGCTGGTGCTCTCGTTGGTGATAATTTTAGTTTTGAAACAGCTGCTAAAGATAATAATGATGGTGGTCCTCCAAGTGGGGGTGAATTTATTTTAGCAATTAGTCCAGATAAAACATCAGGAACAGACTGGCAAAAACATGCAGATGAATTTTTTTATAAAATGAAGTCTATGGGTGAAGTAAGACTTCCAGGTGAGAGAAGACATAAAAATAGATTAGACAAAAGTCCAAGAAATATTAACGAGGAATTGGTTAATAAAATTAAATCTTTAAGCTAAGTTAATTTCAATTGGAGTGTGATCCGAAGGTTTTTCTCTTCCACGAGGATCTTTATTTATATTAATACCTTTAATATTATCAATTATTGAGCTTGATACTAAAAAGTGATCAATTCTCATCCCATTATTTTTTTGCCATGCACCTCTCATATAATCCCAAAAGGTATAGCCTTCTTTATCTTCATTAAAATGTCGGTAAACATCACTAAATCCAAGATTTAACATTTCTCTAAATTTTTTTCTTATTTCAAGTCGATACAAAGCATCATCTTCAAAACTTTTCACATTATAAACATCCTCTGCAGCAGGAATAACATTAAAATCTCCAGCAAGTATGATATTAGAATTTTTCTTTGATAAGGATTTTAATTGTTTAATTAATTGATCCATCCAATTTTTTTTATAATCATATTTTTCTGTATCAACCGGATTTCCATTTGGAGTATAAATATTTATTAATTGAATAGTTTTTTTTTTATATTCAACTTCAGCAGAAATAATTCTAGATTGTTTTAATTTATCCTTAATTAAATCTGTTCTAATATTAATTAGTTTTTTTTTTGAAACAATTGCTACACCGTTATAGCTTTTTTGACCAAACACATGACTTTCATAATCCATTGATGAAAAGTCATCATAAGGGAAATTAATATCCTCAGTTTTTATTTCCTGCATCATTAAAATATCTGGTTTATATTTTAGTAGATAGCTTTT
This sequence comes from uncultured Pelagibacteraceae bacterium, assembly GCA_902583295.1. Classification (GTDB taxonomy): domain Bacteria; phylum Pseudomonadota; class Alphaproteobacteria; order Pelagibacterales; family Pelagibacteraceae; genus Pelagibacter. The sequence goes on from CACHUY010000032.1 coordinate 4,139, forward strand.
GATATTTTCTATTCTTGCTCTAACAGAATTAACATTCCACGATGAGATGAGCATTAAAGAGAGAATGAAACTCCACACCCACAAGAAGATTTTGTTTGAGGGTTGGAAATTTTAAAAGACTCACCAATTAATTCAGATACATAATCAACTTCAGATCCTTTTAATAAGTCAGCAGATGCCTTATCTATTAAAATATTTTGATAATTAAGATCGTCAGCTTGTTTCGATTGATCAAAAGTAAATTCATATTGAAAACCAGAACAACCACCACCTTTAATAGCGATTCTAAAAAAAGAACCTTCGTCTTTTTTAGACAATAAATTTTCTATTTGTTTTAAAGCTTTATCCGTAAATTTAATTTCTTTAATCATAACTGAACACTGATATTACTAATATAATACTTAATTATTTAAATTAAAGGATGAAAAAAGACACTTCGTTGGGCGTATTTAAAAGTAAAGGCAGACTTAATAAAGAGGCTAACTCTAAGTATCGATCACCTTTTCAAAGAGATAGAGATAGAATCATTCACAGTGCGTCGTTTCGAAGACTAAAACATAAGACTCAAGTTTTTGTAAACACTGAAGGTGATCATTTTAGAACTAGAATAACTCATTCAATTGAAGTGGCCCAAATAGCAAGATCGATCTCAAAATATTTAAGCCTAAATGAAGATTTGGCTGAAACCTTAAGCTTAGCTCATGACTTAGGCCATACACCATTTGGACATGCTGGAGAGGACGCTTTACATGAATGTATGGATAATCACGGTGGTTTTGATCACAATCTACAAACTTTGAGAATTGTTATGTTTTTAGAAAATAAATATTTAAAATTTAAAGGATTAAATCTTACTATTGAAACCTTAGAGGGACTTTTAAAACATAATGGACCAATTAATGAATTAACCACAATCAATAAACTTATTGGATCAAAAGTTTTTAAAAAAAAAATTAAATTTAATACTTTTCCATCATTAGAAGCACAAATTTCAGCTATTTCAGACGATATAGCCTATAATAATCATGATATTCAAGATGGGATTAAAGCTAATCTTTTTAAGCTAGAAGAGCTATGTGAGATTAATTTTCTTAAAAACATTTACATAAATTATAAAAAAAAGATTAATAAAAAAAATTATAAAATAGCAATTAATCAAATAGTAAGAGACTCAATTGATATAATGATTAAAGACTTAATCACCAACACACAAAAAAATTTAAAGAGATTTAAAATTAAATCTCATAAAGATATTGCAAAATCAAATGAGTTAATAGTTTGCTTCTCTAAAAATATTCAAAGTTCAGAAAAAGAAATTAAATTATTTTTAAGATCTAATATGTATGATAATAAATCTGTTTTAAGAAAAAATCTAAGAGGTAAAAAAATTATTAAAAAATTATTTAAGATAATTCAATCTTCCCCTAGAAAGTTTCTTACAAAAGAACAATTGACTAAAGATAAATATAGAGCTATCTCAGACTTTATTTCTGGCATGACTGATCGTTATGCAATAAACCTTTATAATGCAAATAAATGAATATATTTGAAATTTATCTAGAAAAAATAAAATCAATACTTAGTGAACTTCAAAAAGATAATAAAATAATTGTTCCTGATAATTTTAATGGAATAAATGCTGAAATACCCCCGCAAAAATTTAATTGTGACATCTCAACAAATGTTGCAATGGTTTTATCTAAAATTAATAATAAACCATCTATTGAACTAGCAGAGCAACTTGCACCTATATTAAAAGATAAAGATAAATTAATTGAAACAGTAACTATTGCAAAGCCTGGTTTTATTAATATCAAGTTTAAGAAATCATTCTGGGCAATTTTTACAAAAGAAATCAGTGAAAATTCTAAAACTTTTGGAATAAATCAAAAAGAAAAAAAAAATAATTATCTTGTGGAATTTGTTTCTGCAAATCCAACAGGACCATTACATGTTGGACATTGTCGTGGCGCAATACTTGGGGATGTTATTTCAAATATATTAACCTTCAACAATCATAAAGTTACTAAAGAATACTATGTAAATGACTATGGCAATCAAATCATTAATTTTGCAAAATCAGTATATTTTCGAATACGTGAAATAACTCATAAAGAAACTTTTCCATCTGATAATGCTGATCTATATCCCGGTGATTATTTAATAGATTTTGCAAAAAATATATCCTCCAACTCCAATTTGAATTTTGATAATTATGATGAAATTAGTGAGGAATTAACTGAACTATCAATTAAACAGGCATTACTGCTAATTAAAAAAAATCTTAAAAGCCTTGGTATAAATCATGACAATTTTGTAAGTGAAAAAAAAATTGTTTTAGACAAAGAAGTTGAAAATGTTGTTCAATTTTTAGAAAAAAATAAATTTGTTTATAAAGGTAAAATCAAAGCACCAGAAGGTGAGGACAATAATAATTGGGTAGAACGTGAGCAATTACTGTTTAAATCTACAGATTTTGGTGATGACAAAGACCGTGCACTCCAAAAATCAGATGGATCATGGACATATTTTGCAAGCGATGTTGCTTATCATAAAAATAAAGTTGATAGGAAATTTGATTATTTGATTAATATACTAGGTGCAGATCATGCTGGTTACATAAAAAGAATTTCATCATCAGTTGAAGCCCTCTCTGGAAAAAAAGATAAATTAATTTGT
>CACHUY010000033.1 GCA_902583295.1 uncultured Pelagibacteraceae bacterium
CTATCTTAGCCACATTTGGAATAAGTATTCTTTTCATGCAATTAATGAACTTTGCATTTGGAGCCGACGTTGTTCTTGCAAACTCAGATTATGGAACAACTATGTTATTTAATAATAATGTTGTACTACCAAATTCAAAAATATTTTCAGCTTTTGTAAGCATTTTATTCGCAATTTGTTTAGTAATTTACATGAAAAAATCTAAGCTAGGCCGTGCAATCAGAGCTACAGCACAAAATGCAAGAGCAGCAAAGATTTTAGGTGTTGATACAGAAAAAGTTTATGCAGCAACTTTTGGAATTAATGCAGCTCTTTGCGGTGTTGCTGGAGCACTAATTTCAATTACTTTTACAATTCACCCATATATGGGACTTCCTTATACAATAAGATCTTTTATGATTGTTATTATTGCAGGATTAGGAAATTTACCTGGCGTTGCAATGTCAGGAATGGGCTTAGGTGTTTTTGAAGAATTTGCAGATTATATACTTGGTACTGAATTTAGAATTGGATCAGTATTTTTATTATTAGTTTTAATACTAGTTTACAGAAGATTTAAACTTTCTAGGAAAAGAGAGTACTTGAAATGAGAAAGGTTAAAATTAAAGATAACCAAGGTAAATTAATAGAAGTCGATATAGTTAAATTTAAGAAACATTTAGATGAATATCATTCAAATGGTTCAAGTGTTCATGAGGAAGATGGACATTATTTTACTATTAACCAAAATTTTAGAAACAAAATATTAAATCTTTATGAACAAAAATAACTTACTCTTATATAGTGGAATTTTAATTTTTGGTATAGCCGCTCCGTTCTTGTTTCCAGCTTTCAAAGTACAGCTATCTATTCTTTGTGTATTAATAGTTTTAGCAACCACATGGAATATTCAAGGTGGTGAAATGGGGTATAACTCATTTGGAAATATACTCTTTTATGGCCTCGGCATGTATTTATGTGCCTCTGTCCAGGTTGGTATGTTTTTCCCACTAGCTGAATGGACTGAAAGTGGTGGTGAAAAAACATTTGTTCATACTCCTGCACAATTTTTTCAAGGGATGGCTGTTGGTTTGATAGTTGCGGCAGTTGTACCAACTATTGTGGCTGGTTTAATTGGATATTCTATTTTAGGACTTAGAGGGCATTATTTTGCCATTTGCACATTAGGTTTGGGTGTCGCAGCAGGTGAGATTTCTGGAGGAATTGAAATCATTGGAGCTGGACAAGGTTTCACAACTCCACCTTTTCCTGATGTAGGAAGTTTAGAATCACGAGGTGAATTTTTTTATTTTCTAAGCTTTTTTGTTTTAATACTAACTTTCATAGCTGTCAGAGGAATTTACACAACCAGATTTAAATTAATATTAAATGCAATTAGGGATAATGAAGATAAGGCTGAGGCTATGGGAATTCAAACGATGAAATATAAAATAGTTGGTTGGATGATATCAGCTTTCTTTTGTGGTCTTGCAGGAGGAATTATGGGTGGCTTAGTTGGATATATTGATTCAACCGATGTTGCTTTTGATGGAAGAGAGATGGGAGTTTTCATGGTTTTAATGGCAATCTTAGGAGGGAAAGGAACCCTTTGGGGACCAATTATTGGCGCAACAGTATTTCATATTTTCAAAGAAGGTTTTTGGACATTCTTTTTAGGTTGGCAATATGTTGCTCTTGGAGTTTTAATTGTAGTTATCGTTATATATTTCCCAGAGGGGATAATGGGATGGTTAAGAGAAAAATACCCTGAAAGATTTGGCGAGGTTGTGGATGAAAAAGATCGTAAGGCACAGGTGGAGCTTAAATGAGTATTTTGGAAGTAAGTAACGTAAGTAAATCATTTGGTGGTGTTAAAGCTAATGTTGACATTTCAATGAATGTTGAAAAAGGTAGAATAGTTGGATTAATTGGTCCAAATGGATCTGGTAAAACAACATTATTTAATTCAATAGTCGGAACATACCCAATTGATAATGGTTCAATTAAGTTTAATGATAAAGAGGTTTCTGAATTACCAGTGCCGGTTATTGCAAAACTTGGATTGTTAAGAACTTTTCAACAAACTCGAATTTATGGAAAGTTAAATTGTGTAGAAAATATGCTCATCAGTCACAAAGGAAGTGATGAAAGTTTAATGAAGATCTTTTCTACAATTCCTAAAGAACTGACAGAAAAGGCAGAAAATTTATTAAATTTTGTGGGTTTATATCAAAAAAGAAATTTGAGAGCAGGGGATTTATCCTTTGGACAACAAAAATTATTAGAATTAGCTATGGCACTAATGAATGAACCAGAAATGCTTTTATTAGATGAGCCAACAGCTGGAATTAATCCAACATTGATTAATGGAATTATAGATAGGTTAATTAAAGTAAACCAAGATTTTGGAATTACTCTTTTAGTTATTGAACATAATATGAGAGTAATTATGCAACTTGCTGAAAATATTTTCTGTTTAGCACATGGTAAAATGTTGGCCAATGGGTCACCTGATGAAATAAAAAATGATAAACGTGTAATAGACGCGTACTTAGGAGCTCAATAATGTCAAATCAATATGAAGTATTAGGAAAAGCTCCAGGCCCAGAGGATTTAAAAAAGTTATCACCAAGTGAAATACATTTAACCATTAAAGGTTTAAATGCCGGATATGGAAAAATGGAAATTTTGCATAATTTTGATTTATTTGTAAACAAGGCACAGTCTTTATGTCTAATAGGTCCAAATGGTGCGGGAAAATCTACAATACTTCATTCTATTTATGGATTTACTAATATTTTTTCAGGTCAAATTGAAATTGATGGCAAAGAAATTACAAATTTAACACCAGCAGAAAAGTTAAAATCTGTAGGTATAGCTTATATACTTCAAGATAATTCAGTATTTCCTGACATGACAGTAGAGGAAAATTTATTAATGGGTGGATATATAAAAGAAAAAACAGATGAGTCTTATCAAGAAGCTGAAAGAATTTTTGAGAAATACGAAAGATTAAGAAATAGAAGAAATCAGCCTGCAAAAGTTTTATCAGGAGGAGAGAGAAGATTGTTAGAAATTTCTAGAGCCCTTGTTATGAAACCATCAGTTTTATTAGTTGACGAACCATCGATTGGATTAGAACCAAGATACATTGATATGGTTTTTGAAATTTTAAGAGATCTTCAGGAAAACGAAAAAAAAACAATCATTCTTGTTGAACAAAATGCTAAAAAAGGATTAGAATTTGCAGATATAGGATACGTCTTAGTATCTGGTGAAACTGCTATCGCTGGCAAAGGAGATGATTTACTTAAAAATCCTGATGTTGGTCGACTATTCCTTGGTGGCTAATGATTAATAGGCAGTTTTTCTTTAAAGGATATAAATCAATTCTCGCTCCTGATAGTCCTGCAATAGCTTTAGGGTGCTGTTTCATTGCAATAGGAGCTTTACTTAAAAATTTAGGTTTTAACATTCAAGAAAGTATTTTTTCTACAATGTTAACTTATGCTTTGCCAGGTTCATTAGTAATGGCGGAGTCATTATTAGTTGGAGCATCATTACTAAATATTTTTTTAGCAGTTTGGTTTGTTAATGCGAGGCTTTATCCAATGGCAGTTTCTTTGTTTCCACTAATGATGCATAAAAATCAACCTAAATGGAAATACTACTTTTCATGTCATTTCATTGCTGTGTCTGCTTGGTTGATAATGAAAAGTAACTATAAGACAGTTCCTAAAAAACAAAGAATTGATTTTTGGATTGGGATAGGTAGCGCAACCTGGAGCGTAGCAGTTTTAGGTACTTTTATAGGTTTTTATTTTTCAGAGTATTTAAATAAAGATATGATGATGGGATTAGCTATTTTAAATCCAGTTTATTTTTTATGCATGATGGTGGGAGCCTCAAAAACAATACAAATTACATTGTCAGTTATACTTGGAACAATATTAGGACCAATTTTTTATTTTTTATCACCAGAATGGTCTATTTTACTGGGAGGCATAATTGGTGGAACAATTGCATATCTCATAGGAGAACTAAATGTCAGTTAGTATTTTTTATGCAATTTTAGTTACTTCATTAGCAACCTTTATTTCAAGATTTCTTGGAGCCGTAAGCTCACAAGGTATTAAGGAGACTTCAAAATTATTTAAATGGTTTAATTGTTTAGCCTATGCAACTTTAGCAGCACTAATTGCTAGAACGATTATTTTTCCTGCTGGTGTTCTTATTGACGCAAGTTATTTAAGTAGAATAATTGTTGTCGTATTGTCATTAGTTGTATTCTTTGTGTCTAAACAAAATTATGTTTATCCCACAGTTTTTTCTGCCTTATGTATGGCAACCATTAACAATTATTTTTAATTCAAATTGATTTATTATTTAAGTTAATTTAAAATTTAGTATGGAAAAAATTGAGGGCTTAGAAGTTCATAATCACAAAGACTCTAGTAGAATACTAAATATTCAATTAGATGATGATATTGTAAAAAAATTAATTTTTCCTTTTAATAAATTTGATCTTACTGCGCTAGAACTTAAACCGTTTACTAGATTTACAATTGCGAAAAGTCTTGATGATTTAACTAACAATAAACTAAGCAAGTTAATCAATTCGATACTCCGAGATAGATCAACCGGTTGCTTTATTATCGGTCCTAAAAATATTTCAACAAAAACTAATGATAAATTTTTAGTAAAATTGTCAACTGCTATAGCTCACCTTATTGGAGTCCCCAATCATGATTCAATGGCAGGAAAATACTATGCTAGATTTCATGTAAAGCATGAAGATGCTAGTGACTCTTATTTGAGAAAAGCTTACAGAAATATGGATTTGCACACAGATGGAACATATGTAAAAGAAGATACAGATTGGTTAGTTATGACTAAACTAGAGGAGCAAAATGTACAAGGTGGCGAAACTGCAATGTTACATTTAGATGATTGGGAGCATTGTGATGATTTATCCAATGACCCTGTTGGCCAACAAGATTTTATTTGGGGGTCTCCTAAGAGTAAAAATATTGATTATAAGGTAGAGCATCCAGTTTTTTCTTTTGATAAAGAAGGAAGACCTAAAATTTCATACATAGATCAGTTTCCAGAACCTAAAAACATGGAACAGGGAAATTTTTTACAAAAATTATCTGACGCCTTAGAGGAAAGTAAAAATAAAATAATTACTAAATTACCAGTAGGTCATTCTGTTATAGCTAATAATTATTTCTGGCTTCATGGAAGAAAACCATTCAAAGAAAATAAAGAATTAAGTAGGGAATTGTTGAGAATTAGAGGCTCTTTTTTTGTTAATTAATTCAATATAATCAATATAAAGTAATCAAAACTTTATGAATTTAGGATTTATTGGCACTGGCAAAATAGCATCTTCGGTAATTACTGGAATTTGCACATCCAAAATATCCTATAAGAAAATAATAATTTCTCCAAGAAATACAAAAATAGCT
>CACHUY010000034.1 GCA_902583295.1 uncultured Pelagibacteraceae bacterium
TGATAAGATAACATTCCTCCTTCAATTCTTCTTATAGAAGAGGTATGACCTGGCTGAAGACCGTGTTCTTTTCCAGCATTCATTATTTTTTCGTACAGATCATTTCCTTTAGAACCATCCCTTAAAAATAATTCATAACCAAATTCACTTGACCAGCCTGTTCTAGAAATAATTAAAGGTATGCCGTCTAAATCAAATTCTTTAAACCAATAATATTTTAAATCTTTAATACTTTCACCAAAGAGTTTAACCATAATGTCTTTAGAAGTAGGACCTTGTAACTGTAATGGTGAAACATCAGGTTCAGATATATTGACATTTAAACCTGAATTAACTGCAACACCTTGAGCCCATAACAATACATCACTGTCTGCAAGGGAAAGCCAAAAATGATTTTCAGCCAATCTTAATAAAACTGGATCATTTAATATTCCTCCCTCGTTATTAGTGATTAAAACATATTTACACTGACCAATCGAAATATTTGAAAGATCTCTAGGAGTTAACAGTTGAGTGAATTTGTATGCATCGGGTCCAGTAATTTCTACCTGTCTTTCAACAGCAACATCGCAAAGAATTGATTTTTCAATCAGGTTCCAAAAGTTTTGTTCAGGATCACCAAAATCTCTTGGAATATACATATGATTGTAAACTGAAAAACCAGTTGCACCCCATTTCACCGTTGAGTCAAAATAAGGAGATTTTCTAATTTGTGTTCCAAAACCAAAGTTTTTATTAGTCATTTTGAAAAATGCTTAACAGATGGAGTAAATTTTGCAAAGAAATTCAAGACATTTATAGCCCATTTAAGGGCTATAAAAATAATGAGAGAGAGTTATTATTTTTTTAAAATTGTTCCGACTCTGTAGAGCCAGCCATTGCAGTAGTTGAACTTTGTCCACTGCTAATGGTATTTGAAACTGCATCAAAATATGAAGTACCTACCTCACGTTGATGCTTAACGCTAGTGTAACCGTCTTTTTCTCTAGCGAATTCTTGTTGTTGTATTTTTGAATATGCAGTCATACCTTCTTTTTTATATTTTTCTGCAAGTTCAAAAATTGCAATATTTTGAGTATGAAATCCAGCTAATGTAATGAATTGAAATTTATATCCCATTTTAGCAATTTCTTTTTGAAATGAAGCAATCTCATCATCACTAAGATGTTTTTTCCAATTAAACGAAGGTGAACAATTATAAGCTAGAAGTTTTCCAGGATATTTTTCATGAATAGCATCTGCAAATTTCTTAGCCTCTTCTAAATTTGGAGTAGCTGTTTCACACCATATTAAATCTGCATAAGGAGCATATGCAAGTCCTCTTGAAATTGCTTGCTCAATACCATCTTTAACATAGTAGAAACCCTCAGGAGATCTTTCACCTGTTAAAAAAGGTTTATCATTTTCATCAAAATCATTTGTAATTAATTTAGCAGCATTTGCATCAGTTCTTGCTAATATAATCAAAGGAACTTCTGCTATATCAGAAGCAAGTCTTGCTGCTTTTAAATTTTTAACCATAGTTCCAGTTGGCACTAAAACTTTACCACCCATATGACCACATTTTTTTTCGCTAGCTAACTGATCTTCAAAATGAACCCCAGCTGCACCCGCTTTAATAAATTTTTTTGTTAATTCGAAAACATTTAATGGTCCACCAAAACCAGCTTCACCGTCAGCTATAATTGGCAGCATGTAATCCGTTCTATCCTTTGCCTGAACATCACCATCTTGCATTTCCATGTGTTGAATTTGGTCTGCTCTTATTAAAGAATTATTCATAGATTCAACTAATTTAGGAGCACTATCATATGGATAAAGGGATTGATCAGGGTACATTTCTCCAGCTGTATTTGCGTCTGCTGCAACTTGCCATCCACTTAAGTAAATTGCTTTTAAACCTGCTTTAGCATGCTGTACTGCTTGATTTCCAGAGAGTGAACCCAAAGTATTTACATATGGTTCTGAATTTAATAATTTCCAAAGTTTTTGTGATTGATTTTTACATAAAGAATATTCTATTTTAATTGAGCCTCTTAATCTTTCGACTTCTTCCTCCGTATAGTCACGTTTAATTCCGGCAAATCTCTTTAAGTCGTATGAGATTTTCTCTGCACTCATTATAATCCTTTAGTTTAATATTAATGAAAAATGAAAAAGTAGATTGAATTAATTATTATCGTTTGAAGTTTCGATAAGATCATTCATTCCACTTGAACCCCAATCACAGTGATCATCTCTCATGTAGATACCTCTACTATTATGACGATCTAAATCTTCTTTTCTGATGATTTGAGCTTCATTTTCAGTGTTTTTGATTTTTTTATTCATGTAAATCTTATAATTTACTAAATTTACAAAAGCTATAAAAAACGACAAAAAGCTTGTAAATGCTATAAAATAATTGTAAAAATAAATTTACAAAATTTACAAAAAATAAAATGAGTCAAATAGATCTAAAAATAGGCCCAAAAATCAAGGCATTTAGAAGACAAATTGGACTTCAAGCAAACAAATTAGCTGAAGATTTAAACATTTCTCCTAGTTATTTAAATTTAATTGAGAGTGGCAAAAGAAAAATTGATGGTGATTTACTTTTAAATGTCTGTGAAAAGTTAAATATTCAACTATCTGACCTTACATCAAAAACTGACATTAATCTTCAAAACACAATCTCTGAAATTCTAGATGATAGTTTGTTTGAGGATTTAGATATTTTAGGACCTGAAGTAAAAGATTTAGTTAGCACAAACCCAAAAATTGGAAAAGCAATAGTTAGATTAGGAGATATTTTAAAGAAAAAAGATCATGAATTAATAAATAAGATTGAGACACTTTCTGGAAAAATAGTAGACAATAGAAAAAATTCTTTTCCAGGTGAAGTAATCTCTGACTTTTTACAGGACAATAAAAATTACTTTCCAAAATTAGAAGAATTTGCAAATAATGTTTTTGATAAAATCCAAAAAAATAATCGAACTAGATATATTGCACTTTGTGAATATTTAAATACTGAGTATTCTATAACAGTAAAAGATGTAATCCCTGACGAGAAAAAACCTTTTTCAAAAATTTACAAAAAAAATAAAAAAGAACTTTTATTAAGCGATTATAGTTCTTTAGAAACTAAAAAATTACACGCTGCTGCTCAAATAGCTCAAGAGGGAGCAAGTAAAGAAATAGATAATTATTTATCAGGATTTAATTTTCCATCTGAAGAATCTAAAAAATTAACAAAAGTTGCTTTGTTAAATTATTGTGCTGCTGCAATTTTAATGCCTTATAAATTATTTCATGCGGAGTGTAAAAAACTTAAATACGACTTGGAATTATTGCAAAATACATTTGCAACATCCTTTGAACAAGTTGCACATCGAGTAACATGTTTGCAAGATCCAAAACTTCCTGGAATTCCTTTTCATTTTTTAAGAGTGGATATGGCAGGGAATATTTCTAAAAGATTTTCATTGTCAGGAATAGATATTCCAAGATATGGTGGCGCTTGTCCTAGATGGAATGTTTATTCTGCATTCACTCGACCAGGCGTTATCCAGGCAGCAGTGAGTAAAATGAATAATGGAGAAAAATATGTTTGTATTGCAAGAACTGTTGAAAAAGGAATTGGAAGATTTGGGCAAGCTAAAAGTGTTTTATCTATTGGTCTTGGTTGTGAGGCAAAATATGCAAAAGAATTTATTTATACTGAAAACGTAAATATAAATGATAAATCTTCAGAAATACCAATAGGGGTATCTTGCAGAACATGTGACAGATTTGATTGTTCACAAAGAGCCTTTCCACCTTTACATAAAAAGTTTGATGTTGATTTAAACTCCAGAGGAGTTTCTGTTTACGTTAGTGATAGTAATTCCTAAAATATGATAAAATATATAATTCCAGCCATTCTTATTTTTTTAATCGTTTTGTTTTGGGAAAAAATCACTGAATTCTTTGAAAAAAAACTAAATATTAAACTCAATTATATTGTTGTTAGTTCCATAATAGTAGTTATAGCAGTTGTTCTTTTACTCTTAAATTACTAGAGCTAATGGCAAAAATTGATCTTTCAAAATATAAAATAGATGAATCTGATGGGGTTTTTACCTTTAAAAATGAAAATACAACATTAGGCTTCGTAAGATTTAATAGTATTGGTGAAGTCGAATATATCTTTGTAAATCCATTATTTAGAAAGCAAGGTTTGGCTACCAAATTGTTAAAACTTGTAAAAGATAAAACTGGAAAAGAAATTATACTTCAAAAACCAATAAGTCCTCTAGGATCTAAATTACTGAATTCTTTAAAACGATGGAATTAAATCTATTATTTTTTTTTACTGTTGTTCCTGCAATAGTTTTATTTGGGATAGCTAAATCTGGTCTAGGTGGATCTATAGCGCTCATTTCTATTCCTTTAATGACCATTTCAATGCCTTTAACAACAGCACTAGGAATTATTTTACCAATTCTGATATTTTCAGACTTTATAGCAACCTATAAGTATAGAAAAGAATTTGATTTAGGGACTTTAAAATTAATAGTTCCTTTTGCAGCCATTGGTATAATTATTGGATCACTTACCTTTTCATATTTTTCTGAAGAATTACTAAAATTTATAATTGGTTTGATGGGATTTTTGTTTGCAGGTCATTATTTCTTTTTTAAAAAAAATAAAGAAGCAAAGTCAGAAAAAAATTTATTGAAAGGTGGAATTTGTTCAACCATAGCAGGTTTTACTAGTTTCAGTGTTCATGCGGGCGGTACACCGACTAGTATTTATTTACTTCCTTTGAGAATGAAAAAAGAAATTTATGTTGGAACTAGAATTATTTTTTTTACTTTTGTAAATTTAATTAAACTTCCTCTTTATATCAATTTATCGATGATGAACCTTGAAACATTCAAGCAATCATTAATTTTGTTTCCTGTTGCACTTATTGGAATTTTAATTGGTTATCAACTCCTAAGGATAATTGAAGAAAAATTATTTTATAATATTTTGTAT
>CACHUY010000035.1 GCA_902583295.1 uncultured Pelagibacteraceae bacterium
CATTTAAATTGGCGGTATTAACCTTAATGAATACAGTCAATTCTTCTGCTTATGGAATTAGCGATTTTGACTTTCAAAACTTAAATTTTTTAACTAAATATTTCCTTATATTTTTTATGATTATAGGAAGGGTTGAATTTTTATCTTTGTTATTGATAGCTAAAAAATTTCTTTTTAAATATTAATTTAGTATTATAACAGTATCATTATATTTGTGCGCCCTTAGCTCAGCTGGATAGAGCATCGGTTTTCTAAACCGAGGGTCGGAGGTTCGAATCCTCCAGGGCGCGCCATCTTGTTCATTTTAGGTCATAATTATCCAATAATTTATCTTGATGGTAAATATTTAACGTGCTTAAATTATGAATATTCAAAAGTGATTTTGAATTATTTGTTAACAAATAAAAAACAAAAGGAAGAATAATGTTTAAATACTTAAAACAATTAACTTCTTTAGTCGCTATGGTTGCAGTGTTGTTTACTTTTACAACCGAAACTATGGCTGCTAAAAAATCTAAGACACTTAAAAACACTCAAAAAAAGGGTTTTGTAAGATGTGGAGTATCTCAAGGTCTTCCAGGATTTTCTAATGCTGACGCTGCAGGAAATTGGACTGGTGTTGACGTTGATGTATGTAGAGCGGTAGCTGCTGCAGTACTAGGTGATGCAAGTAAAGTAAAATACACACCACTAAGTGCTAAAGAAAGATTTACAGCTTTAACTTCTGGTGAAATTGATATTTTATCAAGAAACACAACTTGGACTCTTTCTAGAGATGCTGATATCGGACTTACTTTCGTTGGAGTAAACTTCTACGATGGTCAAGGTTTCATGGTTAGAAAAAGTTCTGGTATTACTTCAACAAGCCAATTCAAAAATGGTATCTCAGCTTGTACAAATATTGGTACAACAACTGAGTTAAATATGAGAGACTTCTTTAACTCTAAAGGAATTTCTTATACTCCAGTTGCTTTTGAAAAAGCTGATGAAGTCGTAGCTGCTTATGATGCAGGTAGATGTGATACTTACACTACTGACAAATCAGGTTTAGCTGCACAAAGAACTAAAATGTCTAATCCAGATGAGCACATCGTGTTACCTGAAACTATTTCAAAAGAGCCATTAGGCCCTGTTGTTAGACAAGGTGACTCAGTATGGGAAGATATCGTAAGATGGTCTTTAAATACTATGATCGAGGCTGAGGAGTATGGAATTACTTCTGGTAATGCTGACATGATGAAAACTTCAGATAACCCAGCTATTAAAAGATTAGTTGGTGCTGAAGGTGAAATGGGTGCTGCATTCGGTCTTGATAACGATTGGAACTACAGAATTATCACACAAGTTGGTAACTACGGTGAAAGTTATAAAAGAAATATAGCTGACACAGGTATTTTACCTGACAGAGGTCCAAATGAATTATGGACTAAAGGTGGTATTTTATACGTTCCACCATCAAGATAATTTAAGTTATAAATTGATAAAAAGGGCTAGATTAATCTAGCCCTTTTTTTATAGTACTCCCAAATGAAATTAAAAAAAATTCTTCCTCAGTTCTTAACTCTTTTATTTATAGTTTTAATTTTTGGTTTTTTTACCATGAATGCACAAGAAAATATGGATACCAGAGGTATTGAGTTTGGCTTTGGTTTTTTAAAACAAGAGGCATCATTTGATATTCAATTTTCTTTAATAGATTATGATGGGTCAAAATCTTATGCTAGAGCTTATTTAGTTGGTTTACTAAACACCTTACTTGTATCTGCTATTGGTATTATTCTTTGTACTATTTTAGGAGTGGTGATAGGTGTTGCAAGACTTTCACCAAATTATTTAATTAATAGAACCGCAAGTGTTTATATTGAATTTTTTAGAAATATTCCTTTATTACTTCAAATATTCTTTTGGTATTTTGCTGCATTAAGGGCATTACCTATGCCAGAAGATGCATCGTTACTTCTCGGCACATCATATATGACAATCAAAGGTCTTTATACACCAGCACCAATTTGGAATAATTTTGATGTATTTTTGATATCGTTAATCATATCTTTAATATTAATCTTCTTTTTCAATAGATACGCCAAAAGAAAACAAGAGGAAGCAGGTATTCAGTATCCAAAATTCTTAATATCACTTGGTATTTTTTTAATAATACCAGCATTAACATTTATTTTTGGTGGAGTAGATTTACAGTGGAGTTTTCCAGAATTAAAACAGTTGGCCAAAACATCCTTTACATATGAAGGAGGAGTTGGAATACCCCCAGAATTAATAGCGCTAACTTTAGCACTAACTCTTTATACTGCCACTTTTATTGCTGAAAACGTAAGAGCTGGAATTCAAGGAATAGGCAAAGGACAAAAAGAGGCTGCGGCATCTATAGGATTAACACCAGGACAAGTTTTAAAATTAGTTATCATGCCTCAAGCTCTAAGAATTATTATTCCACCTACAACAAATCAATATCTTAATTTAACGAAAAATTCTTCTTTAGCTGCAGCTATAGCTTATCCTGATTTAGTTCTAGTATTTGCTGGCACTGCAATGATGCAAACAGGAAGAGCAATTGAAATAGTTGCTATTACAATGGCAACATATTTAACAATTAGTTTGTCAATTTCACTATTTATGAATTGGTACAATAAATCAATTGCTATTAAGGAAAAATAAAAATTATGAGTAAAGTTAATTTATTAAAACCCAATAAAGAAAATATTAATTTATTTTTAGGTCTTGGAGTTTTATTTTTCACATTAGGCATACTTGATTTTTATTTAAATAATTTTTATGAAAAAAATATAACTGGTTTTTTACCAGGTTTTATTAGTTTCTTTACACCTCTAATCTTTGGAATGATTGGTCTTCATTTTGTTAGAATTGAATTTTCAGGAATTAAAAAATTAGATGAATTAAACAAAAATATTAATACAAGTAACTTCAATGCAGCTCTTAGCTTTTGTATAATATTATTATTAATATTTTCAATTCCACCATTATTAAACTGGTTTATCTTTGATGCAAATATTGCAGGTGACACCAAAGAAGCATGTACTGGAGGAGGAGCTTGTTGGGTATATATTAAAGTATGGTTTAACAGATTTATGTATGGAATGTATCCAAATGCTGAACAATGGCGAGTAAATGCTACATTTATAATTGTCTTAGTCTTAATGGGACTAGGTTATTTCTTTCCATTAAGATTTAAAAAGTACCTAACATTATATTATGTAATTTTTTTACCAATAATTTCGTTTTTGTTAATCTACTATTTGATATCAGGAGGTGAATTTGGTTTGGAATGGGTTGAAACTGGAGCATGGGGTGGTTTATCGTTAACATTCATAGTCTCATTCTTTTCTTTAATCTTTTGTTTTCCAATTGGTATGATGTTAGCTCTTGGCAGAAGATCTGATTTACCAGTTGTTAAATATTCATCATTAACTTTTATAGAATTTTGGAGAGGTGTACCGTTGATCACAGTATTATTTATGTCAGCAGTAATGTTCCCAATGTTTCTTCCTGATGGAACTTATGTTGATAAATTAATTAGAGTTATTGCTGCAATTGTATTATTTGAAGCTGCATATACTGCTGAAGTTATAAGAGGAGGTCTTCAAGCTTTACCAAGAGGTCAATATGATGCTGCTAAATCTCTAGGGATGGGATATTGGAGACTACATTTGTTGGTTATCTTACCACAAGCACTTAAATTAGTTATTCCTGGTATTGCTAATACTTTTCTTGCATTAGTAAAAGATACACCTCTTATATTTGTTGTTGGTCTTTTAGAATTAGCAGGTATGCTTGGTCTTGCAAAAACTAATCCTAAATGGTTAGGTTTCTCAATGGAGGGGTATGTTTTTGCTGGAATAATTTTCTGGATTATTTGTTATTCAATGAGTAAGTATAGTTATAACTTAGAACTTAAGTACAAAACAGATAGATAAAAAATGTCAGAAGCAATTATACAAATCAAAGATGTAAATAAGTGGTTTGGAGATTTTCAAGTTTTAAGTGGCATAAATCTTGAGGTAATGCCTAAAGAAAAAATAGTAGTTTGTGGGCCTTCTGGGTCTGGAAAATCTACTTTGATAAGATGCATTAACCGATTAGAGGAACATCAAGAAGGTAATATAATTGTTGATGGCACAGAAATTTCAGAAGATACTAAGAATATTGAGCAGGTTAGAGCTGAAGTTGGGATGGTATTTCAACAATTCAATTTATTCCCACATTTATCTATATTAGACAATTGTACGCTTGCGCCTATATGGGTAAAAAAATTGCCTAAAAAAGAAGCAGAAGAATTAGCCTTAAAACATTTAGAGAGAGTACAAATATTAGATCAAGCTCAAAAATTCCCAGGTCAACTTTCCGGTGGACAACAACAACGTGTAGCAATTGCAAGAGCTTTATGTATGGAGCCAAAAATAATGTTATTTGACGAACCAACATCAGCACTTGACCCTGAAATGATTAAAGAAGTACTAGATGTTATGGTAAATTTGGCTAATCAAGGTATGACAATGATTGTTGTTACACATGAAATGGGATTTGCTAAAGAAGTGGCAGATAGTATGATTTTTATGGATGAAGGAAAGATAGTAGAAAAGGCTGATACTAAAGAATTTTTTGCTAATCCAAAGAGTGAGAGAACTAAGCTATTTTTAAGTCAAATCTTATAACAAATTTTAACTTTTAGGTTAGATAAGG
>CACHUY010000036.1 GCA_902583295.1 uncultured Pelagibacteraceae bacterium
CTGAACCATAATTGCACTTGATATTACAATTAAGCCAATAATAATTGTTACAGCAGAAATTAAAGTAACAGCAATAAATACTTTGTTTAAAACTGCAGTTACTTTTAAGAGATAATCTGCAATTTTAATCATTGATAAACTTGGCATTATCTCCAACATTTCTGTTTCATCAAATTTATCAGAATTAAATTTTGCTGTTGCTAAGTATTCATGTGGAATTTGCTTAGCAAATTGGGGGTTAAACAGCATTGCAAAATTAATACTTAGATCTCGGTAATCTACTTCTCTAAAATTAATTACTTCTCCATCAATTTCTCGCCCATATACGTTTAAAGTAAAAATGTCACCTAATTGAATATTAAAATCTTTTGCAACTTTAGCATCCAAGGATATTTGTAACTGATTTGGCTTAGATAAATCCCACCATTCGCCCTCTAAGATTGGATTATCTTTTGGAATATTTTCTACCCAGGATGATCTTCTTTCACTTCCAATTACCCAATAACTATCATTATCAGGCTTGATGAATGTATTAGGATCAACTCCATTAATTTTAACAATACCAGATGATACCATTGGGACTATTTCAATATTTGCATCTTTATCCATATTTAAAATACCTTGTTCAAATTTTTCTCGCTCTCCTTTTTGAATACCAACAAAAAAATAATCTGGCGCAATATCAGGGATGGACTTAGCAATTTCTCTTTGAAAGTTAGTGCCCACTAAAGCTAGAGTTAACAATAATGTAACTCCTAACCCTAAAGACATTACAGTAATAGGAGTAATACTTTTTGTTTGAGTAATATTTTTAATTGAGACTTTAAGTGAAACAATTGAACTTGATTTAAATTTCTTTAGAAAAAAAATAATTAATTTTGAAAGCAAGAAAAAAACTATTAAACATACAAAAAAAGCTACAAAATATCCTAAACTATAGGTTGGTTGTTCGGTGCCAATTGTAAATAATATAATTAAAATAGATAATAAAACAAAGCTTATTGCGACTGATTTTTTTGAATAGTAAAACTGTAAATTTTGAAACACATTTCTAAATAAGTTAGAGGCTTTGACTTGATCAATAGAACTAATAGTTGGTATAGAAAAAATTACAAGCACCAGCAATCCAACTAAAAATATTTTTAAAAAATTTAAAAATGAAAAAACAGGATAAACATTTAATCCTAAACCATCAGACAAATATTTATCTGCTATTGGAACAATTAAAAAGCTAGACCCATAGGAAATTACAGTAATAATAAACAGTAAAATAAATAATTGTAGATAATAAAGTGTTTTTATATTTCCAGAATAAAATCCTACTGCTTTTCTAACAGCAATTGACATGTTATTTTGATTGATAAAAGACAATAAAGTATTTGCAATTCCAATTCCAGCAATCAACATTGCACTTATTGATACAAGAGATAAAAATTGAGAGAAATTGTTAATAATTCTTTTAATACCACTTGCTGAATTTTCAGGGTATCTAAGTTTTACTTTTTGATCATTTTTGAAAATATTTTCAATTTTTTTTTCAATTTGTGCAGGATCATCATCATTGTTAAATTTTACTTTATATTCATAATTTAAAAAACTTCCTATTCCATTTAGTTTTAAAATTTCTAAAGTTTGTTTGCCAGCTAAGGCCCAATCACCAAATGCAACAAATCCACTTACATCTGGTACTGATTTAATTATTCCTATGACGGTGAAGTTTTGATCTTGAACTTTAACTTGCTCATTAATCTTTATATTGAGTGTTTTTGATAAACTTTCGTTAATTAAAATTGTATTTGGCTCCCTTTGCATTCTTTCATAAGCCTCGATTGGCTCATAATCAACTTCACCATAAAGTGGATATTTTTCATCCACAGTTTTAATTCTTGTAAATAAAGATTTATTTTTCTCTCTTCCAGTTGTTGAGAGCATCGTACTAAACTCAATCATTTGAGAAACTGTTGCAAACTTTTTAACTTGATTTACCAAATCCAAGTTTCCTTGATTACGATTATAATCAATCTCTAAATCTCCACCTAATAATGCTTTAGCATTATCATTTAGCTCTTTTTTTAAGCTATCTTCGATTGTGAAAATAGCACTTAGAATAAAAAGACTAATAAAAAGAGTTATAATAATGCTTGAGATTTTGTGATAATTTCTACTCAAATCTTTTAAAGCATATTTGAGTATTAAATTAAATTCCGAAGAGTTATTTGATTTTTCCATCTTTAATTTTAATTTTTCTTTTTGCTTTGTCTGCAAGTTTGGGATCATGGGTTACCATAATTAAAGAAGAACCTTCTTCTTTTACATATTTAAACAATATATTTGAAATCAATGTAGAGTTCTCGGTATCTAAATTACCAGTTGGTTCATCAGCTAAAATCAATTCGGGTTTCATAGCAATTGCTCTTGCTATGGCTACTCTTTGCTGTTCCCCACCAGATAATTGACTTGGAAGGTTATTAAAACGATGTTTTAAACCAAAACGATCTAACAAAATCTTTGCTTCTTTTTCAGGATTTTTAAAATTATTTAGTTCTAGTGTTAAAGCAACATTTTCAACTGCAGTATAATTTGGGATCAAATAAAAGGATTGAAATACAATTCCAATATTTTTCTTTCTAATTTCAGATACTTCATCCTCATTAAGGCTTGTAATTTCTTGATTTTGGAAAATAATCTTTCCAGAGGTTGGCTTCTCCAATCCACCAACTAGCATTATTAAACTAGTTTTTCCTGAACCACTCTCACCAACAACTGAAACAGTTTCTTTTTTCTTAATATTTAAATCTATATTTTTTAAAACTCTGATATTGTCTTTGCCAGTTTGATATTTAAGATTTATTTTTTTTAATCTTAGAAGTGTGGACATGAATAAAAGTTTATTTATAAAAATTTTGTTAATCTTTCTAGTGCACATAAATGCAAGTGCAATAGAAAAGGTAGTATTATTCGGAGACAGTTTAATGGCTGGTTATGGCTTACCTAAAGAACATCATTTATCCTTAGTTTTAGAGAATAATTTAAAACAAGCTGGATTTAATATTCAAGTTATAAATGGAAGTGTTTCAGGCAGCACATCTTCAGGTGGATTAAATAGGGCAGAGTGGAGTTTATCAGATCCAGGGATAGATCTTATTATTTTAGGAATGGGCGCAAATGATATGCTTAGAGGAATTCAGCCAGATGAAACAAAAAAAAATTTAGAACAAATAATAAAAATTGCAAAAGAAAAAGAAATAGAAATAATTTTAGCTGGCATGATTGCTCCAACAACGCATGGAACAAAATATAAGAAAGACTTTGATGCGATCTATCCAAAATTATCCAAGAAGCATAATTTACAATTTATACCTTTTCTTTTAGAGGGTGTGGCACTTAACCCAAGTTTAAATCAACAAGACGGAATACACCCTAACCAGCAAGGAACAATAAAAATAAGTGAAAATATTCAAAAAAGTATTATTGCTATTTTAGATAAAAAAAAAAATTTATAATTTTATATTTATATGGATAAAATACCCTATCATCATTTACCAGACGGCACTTTTAGAAACCCTTTAGGTTCCCCAAAAGTTGATCGAAATTTTAAATGGTCTTTTAAAGTATTTAATAAAGAAAAAAAGAAACTCAATATGACTGTTCCAAAGGATCATGTTGTAGATAAGGAACAAGTATTAGTTGATATCAAAAAATATAAAGATGGTGATTATATTGGATGGATAGGGCACGCAACTTTTTTGATAAAATTAGGGAATACAACAATTATAACTGACCCTGTTTTTTCTAAAAATGCAGGTCCATTAATATTTGGACCAAAGAGATTTACTGAACCAGCTTTAAATTTAAAAGAAATCCCTCCTGTAGATATTTTTTTACTAACCCATAATCATTATGATCACCAAGATATGATGACAATCAGAAGATTTCCTTTCAAAAATACCAAAGTAATGGCTCCTTTAAAGCTAGGTAAGTATTTTGAAAGAAATGGATACAGCGATGTTAATGAAATGGATTGGTATGAAGAAATCATCATCAATGAAAAAATGAAAATAACATTTTTACCAGCGGTTCATTGGTCTAAACGCAGTTTAACAGATACCAATAAAACTTTATGGGGAAATTTTTTAATTGAATATGATGGTAAAAAAATTTTATTCGCTTGTGATACTGGAGTTGGAAATGTTTATAAAGAGATAGGTGAAAAATATGGTCCAATAGATATTAATATTATAAATATTGGAGCGTATAATTTTTATCCAATAACGCCATATAAAGATAAATCATCTTATCACACTAGTCCCGAAGAGGCGCTTCAGATTTCTAGAGATTTAAAAAGTAAGAAAGTAATTGGTATGCATTGGGGTACTTTTGTATTATCGTTAGAGCCAATTATGGAACCAAGAGACCGATTTAGAGATAATGCAGAAAAATATGGCTTCAAAAAAGAGGATGCACTTGTTTTTAAAATTGGCCAAATAACACCATTAAATGAAATTTTAAA
>CACHUY010000037.1 GCA_902583295.1 uncultured Pelagibacteraceae bacterium
CCTGGAATGTTGAACAAGATGAACATGATGAAATTTCACGATACTTATTTTCTGATGGTAACCAAACTTCAATGTCATAAGTTTTCTCAGCACTGAAACCCATATCTCCAGAACATAAAATAACTTTCCTGTAAGGTAGTTCTAATTTATCAAGAATATCGGTTGCACAATTTGTCATTCTTTCTAATTCTTCTAAACAATTTTCTTTCTCAACAATGCTTACTAGTTCAACTTTATAAAATTGATGTTGTCTAATCATACCTTTTGTATCTTTACCATAACTTCCTGCTTCTTTTCTAAAGCATGGTGTTGATGCTACAAATCTCATCGGAAGATGACTTTGATTAACTATTTTGTCTTTCACAATGTTTGTTAGAATTACCTCAGCTGTAGGAATTAAAAATTTTCTATCTGATCCTTCATCGAATTTAATTTCAAACTGATCATTTTCAAATTTAGGTAATTGACCAGTACCATACATTGTATTATCTGACGCAATTAACGGAGGTGATATTTCTTGATATCCATTTTTATTTATATGAGTATCCAACATAAAGTTAGATAAGGCTCGTTCTAGTAAAGCTAAATGGTTTTTTACAAAGACAAATCTAGATCCAGTTGTTTTAGTCGCTAATTCAAAATCTAGCATTCCAAGATTTTCACCAAGCTCATAGTGAGATTTAGGTTTAAAATCAAATTTTGGTATATTTCCAGATTTTAATACCTCTACGTTATCATTTTCATCTTTTCCGGTAGGTACATCAACGTGAGGAATATTGGGTATATTAGATAATAAACTATCCAACTCTGTTTTTATTTTTTTTTGTAAATCCGTTATTTTATCTAATTCTAATGTAAGCTCTTTAGATTTTTTAAATAAAGTTTCGTCTTTAGATTTTGAAATATTTTTTTTTTCTTTTTCAATAGCTTCTTTTTTTTGAATTAAATTTCTATTTTCCTCATCCAAATCTTGCAATTTTTTAAAATCAATTTTAATAGATCTTTTTTTAAGGGCTTTTTCAAAAGTAGGGAAATTTTTTCTAATTTCCTTTAAATTATGCATCAGTTTTTTCTAAATTTTTGTTTTCTATAAATTTTACTGAAAATATTGATAATTCATATAAAATTAACAATGGTATTGCTAATCCTATTTGTGTAATTGGGTCAGGAGGAGTTAACAAAGCGGCAGCAGCAAAAATTATTACCACAACATACTTTCTTCTATCTTTTAAAAACTGGCTATCTACAACACCTATTCTTGCCAAAAGACTTAACACAACAGGTAATTGAAAACTAATTCCAAAAGCAAAAATTAATTTCATAACTAATGACAAGTATTCATTTACTTTTGCTTCCAATTGAATTGGCAAACTTGTTGATAAACCAGTGCTCTCAAAAGATAAAAAGAACTTAATTGCTAGCGGCATAATCAAATAGTAAACCAACATACCTCCTAGAAAAAAAAGTATAGGTGTAAGTATTAGATAAGGTAAAATTGCAATTTTTTCATGCTTATATAATCCTGGTGCAATAAACTTCCATATTTGCATTAATATAAATGGGCAAGTTACAAAAAATGCTGTAAAAAAAGATACTTTTAAATAAGTTAAAAAGGTTTCTTGAAGTGCTGTAAAGATTAATCTTCTATCTGAACCGTCATCCTTTACAGCTTGTGCAAATGGGTCTACTAGAAAACCGTAAATATATTCAGCAAAAAAATAGCAGAAAATAAAAAATATAAATAAAAAAATAAAACTATGTATAAGTCTTTTTCTTAACTCAGTTAAATGACT
Organism: uncultured Pelagibacteraceae bacterium; assembly: GCA_902583295.1. Classification (GTDB taxonomy): domain Bacteria; phylum Pseudomonadota; class Alphaproteobacteria; order Pelagibacterales; family Pelagibacteraceae; genus Pelagibacter. The sequence continues at coordinate 1,794 of CACHUY010000037.1, forward strand.
AACAAAGCCACTATCTTTTTCTTCATTACTCATCTTTTTTTGTTTCTTTTTTTACTTCGTCATTAGTTTTATCATCATCAATTTCTAAATTAGAAACCTCGTTTTGAATATTGCTGACATATCTTTTTGCAGTGCCAATCCAAGAACCTGCTTTTTTTAACATAACTGGAAAATCTTTTGGACCAAGAATAACTATAGCGATAGCAACAACTATCAATATCTCAAACCAACCAATAGTAGGCATGTGAGTTATTCTTTGTTATTGGAGTCTTTATTTTCGTCGGAAATATTTTTTGGCTCCGTATCGTCAGTTACATCTGACGCCATACCTTTTTTAAAGCTTTTAATACCTTTGGCAACATCTCCCATCAAACTAGAGATTTTACCTCGTCCAAATAATAAGACTACCAATATTACAACAACTGCTATTTGCCAAATTCCTATGCTCATAGAAACTTATAACCTTTTTATTATAAATTTAAAAGTTACTTTTTTGTTACTCTTTATCTTCACTATCAAGAGTACTATTCAGCATCTCATCAATATTAGAATAAATATCTTCTTTTTTTTCTTCCTGCTTTTCTTTATAAAACTTACCAGTTCCAAAAATAGCGCTATCAACACTTGAACTATCAATCATACCTGCTGCACCTAATTCATCGATATTTGGAAGATCTGATAGTTTTTGGATATTAAAATGACTTAAAAAATCATCTGTAGTTACATATTGAATTGGTCTACCAGGCACATCTTTTCTACCTCCAGGTTTAACCCAATTTAGCTCCATTAAAATATCAAGAGTATTTGTTCCAAAAGCTACTCCTCTTATCTCCTCAATTTCAGCTCTTGTTACTGGTTGGTGATAAACAATTATGGCTAAAGTTTCGACAGCAGCTCTGGATAATTTTTTTTCAACAGTTTTTTCTTGAGACATAAGGTTTGCTAATTTTGGAGATGTTCTAAAAGACCACTTGTTTCTAATGCATACTAAATTTATTCCACGATTTGAGTATTCTTGTTGTAATTTTTCTAATGATTTTGAAACATTTAATTTTTTTGAAAGTTTGCTTTCAATAGTATCGATATCAAGCGGTTCAGCAGCAGCAAAGATTACTCCCTCTATTTCTTTCTCAATTTCAGTTAATTTTGAGGGAAACTTGACTACATTATCTTTATTAATTTTTTGTTTTTTAATCACTTACTTCCTTTACATAGATATCATCAAATAATTTTTCTTGTTTAATAGAAAGATCGCCTTCTTTAGCAAGCTCAAGGGACCCAGCAAAAATTCCTGCTTTACCAGTTCTTTTATATCTTGAACCAGATTTAAAATTTGAAGGTATTAATTCATCAAGTTTTTTCCAGTCAGTTAGTTTTCCAAAAAAATCTTTAATAGTTTTAATTCCATCTTCTGTAGTAAATACTGGTAATTTTGGAATGTTCATTCTTTGAAAATCTTTAGTCATAATAATAGTTGAGTAGGTTTTTAAAAGTTCAAATAAACTTAAATTATATTCAGTACTATAAATAGATCTGATATTTCCTTTCATCCCTCTTGTTCTTATTTCACGACCTAATCTTTTTCTTTTAAGCATTTGTTCAGAAAGTAAACGAATAAGTTCTAATTTTTTTAGTTGTAACTTTAATTTTTCTGCCACTTCTTGAACTTTAAATTCTTCCTCCGGTGTTCCTGGAAGTAATAACTTAGATTTCAAATAAGCAAGCCATGTTGCCATTAATAAATACTCAGAAGCTATTTCTAAATTTAAGTCTTTTTCTTTTGTAATATATTCATGAAATTGATCTGCCAGTTTTGTTATTGATATTTCTTCAAGATCAACTTTTTGAGCTTTCGCTAAATCTAAAAGAACATCTAATGGACCGTTGTAGTTATTTATATCAACGTTAAACAAAGCAGAATCAGACTCGGACATGTTGCGATATTAGCTTAAATTCTTATAAAATAGTGATGTTTTTTTGGTAATAAAATTATTTACTAGGGGTGAATTTTCAGCAACAACCTTCATTTCATTCAAATTACCATTACAATGTAAGGCTAGGTTGCATCCAGCTTCGAAACTTTTAATTGTATTAGTGCTTAAATCATATTTTAAACTCCTCATCGATAAGTCATCAGAAATCAAAACATTTTTAAACCCTATTTTTTTACGAATAGTATTTATAATTGTTTTGGAATGTGTTGCAGTGTTGAGTGGATCAATTTTTTTATAAATAATATGGGCAGTCATTGCGAATAAACTATCTTTATTTTTAAAAGGAAAAAAATCGTTTTTACTAAGGTAATTAATGCTCTTATCTACAACTGGTGTAAAATTATGACTGTCTGCCTTTGCAAGTCCATGACCTGGAATGTGCTTGATTACCGTGCCTATTGAGTTTTGGTTAAATAAATCAATAC
>CACHUY010000038.1 GCA_902583295.1 uncultured Pelagibacteraceae bacterium
TCATTGACTATAAACTTAGGGACTAAAAATAAACTTATACCTTTAGTTCCAGCTGGAGAGTCTGTAGCTCTAGCAATTACCAAATGAATAATATTTTCTGTCAAATCTTGATCACCAGAGGTGATGAATATTTTCTGACCACTTAGTTTATATGTTCCATCAGTTTGTTTTTCAGCTTTAGTCTTTAGAAGTCCTAAATCAGTTCCACAAACTGGTTCAGTTAAACACATCGTACCACTCCATTTACCCTCAACCATTTTTGGTAAATATTTGTTTTTTATTTCATCTGTAGCATGACGATTAATACAATTATAAGCCCCAATACTTAATTCACTATAAAGTTTAAATGATAAGCTTGCAGACGATAACATTTCGTCAAAAAAAGCACTTACAGTTTTGGGCATCCCTTGACCACCATATTTTGGATCACAAGATAATGATGTCCATCCATCTTCTATATATTTTTGGTACGCCTCTTTATAACCTGGGGGAGTTCTAACAACTCCATTTTCCAACACTGCAGGATTTTCATCTCCTATTTTTGCAAGTGGTAATATTAAATTTTGATTTATTTTAGCTGCTTCCTCTAAAATATCTTTTACCAAATCAGAATTAACTTCGTTATATTTCTCTAATTCATTATAGTTTTTATTGTCTCTTAACTTGTCATAAAGAAACATCATATCTTTTACTGGAGCTGTATAACTTGGCATTTTAAAACTTTAGAATAATTATAGATTTATTGCAATTTTGAAATTATCGCATCACCCATTGCTGAAGTTGATACCTCTTTCATTCCATCTGATAGAATATCTTTAGTTCTTAAATCATCATTTAATACCTGCTGTACTGCTTTTTCTAATGCATCAGCCTCATTATCTAAGTCTAAAGAATATCTTAGAGCCATAGCAAAACTTAAAATAGAAGCAATGGGATTTGCTATCGATTTACCAGCAATATCAGGCGCTGAACCATGAATAGGTTCGTACATTGCTCTCATTTCTCCATCTTTATTTTTTGCACCTAAAGATGCTGAAGGTAAAAGGCCTAAAGAACCTGTTAGCATTGAAGCTTGATCTGAAAGCATATCACCAAATAAATTATCAGTTACAATTACATCAAATTGTTTAGGATTTCTTAATAATTGCATTGCACAATTGTCAGCAAGCATATGGCTTAATTCTACATCTTTAAATTCTTTATCATGAAGTTCTTGTACTTCCTCCTTCCATAACTGTCCGGCTTCCATAACATTTGATTTTTCACAAGAAGTTACTTTATTTGATCTTTTTCTTGCAAGGTCAAATGCGATACGTGCCACCCTTACAATTTCACTAGACGTATATGTATGAGTATTTATTCCTTTTCTCTCTCCATTCTCAATTGGTTTAATTCCTCTTGGTTCCCCAAAATATATTCCACCTGTAAGCTCTCTAACAATCATTATGTCTAAACCCGACACTACTTCTGGTTTTAAAGTTGAAGCACCTACCAATTGTTCAAAGCATATTGCTGGTCGTAAATTAGCAAATAATTTTAGTTCTTTTCTTAATTTTAATAATGCTCTTTCTGGTTTTTTAGAAAATTCTACTTCATCCCATTTTGGTCCACCTACCGCGCCTAACATAACTACTTCGCTCTCTAAAGCTTTATAAAATACTTCATCAGTTATTGGGGTTCCATGTTTATCATAAGAACAACCACCAGCAAGATCTTCGTCTACTTCAAATTCTAGTGATTTTTTATCATTAAACCAATTAATAATTTTTTTTACTTCACCTATTACCTCTGGACCAATACCATCACCAGGTAATAAAAGAATTTTTCTTTTTTTTACCTTAATCATTAAAAATCCAAGGTTTTTGTTTTTTTAAATTATTTTCAAATGTTTTAATTTTATCTGATTTTTTTAAAGATAAAGCGATATCATCAAGACCTTCAAGTAAACACTTTTTTTTAAATGGATCAATTTCAAACTTAATTTCGCTATTACCGTAAACAATTACTTGCTCATTTAGATCAACTGAAATTTCTTCCTTTCTGGTTGCGTATTCTGAAAGCTCTTTTGTTTTTTCCTCCTCAAGAATAATTGGCAAAATACCATTCTTAAAACAATTGCTATAAAAAATATCTGCATAACTTGAACTGATTACACAAGTAATTCCAAAATCTAGGAGCGCCCAAGGAGCATGTTCTCTTGACGAGCCACATCCAAAGTTTTTGCCTGCAATTAATATTTTTGACTTATTGAATGGATCATTGTTAAGGACAAAATTATCAATTTCTTTTCCTTGATCATCGTATCTCATTTCAAAAAATAGGTTTTTTCCAAGTCCAGTTCTTTTAATAGTTTTTAAAAATTGCTTAGGTATAATCATATCCGTATCAATGTTTACTATTGGTAAATATGCGGGAATACTTTTTAATCTATTAAACTTTTGCATTTAATTTTGATACTTTCTAACATCGTCAAGGTTTCCTGAAATTGCCGCTGCAGCTGCCATTCCTGGGCTCACTAAATGAGTTCTGCCGCCTCTACCTTGTCTTCCTTCAAAATTTCTATTTGAAGTAGAGGCACATCTTTCCTCAGGCTTAAGCTTGTCAGCATTCATTGCTAAACACATAGAGCAACCTGGCTCCCTCCACTCAAATCCTGAACTGATAAAAATCTTATCTAATCCCTCTTGTTCAGCTTGTTCTTTAACCAACCCAGACCCTGGAACTACCATTGCATTGACATGGGATGATATTTTTTTATCTTTTAAAATTTTAGCTGCCTCTCTTAAATCCTCAATTCTTCCATTTGTGCAGCTTCCAATAAAAACCTTATCAATCTTTATATCTGTTGCTGACATATCAGGTTTTAGCCCCATATATTTCAATGATCTTTCAATTGAATTCTTTCTGTCCTGATCTGTCTCGCTTTGTGGATTAGGAACTTTTCCATCAATTGTAATAACATCTTGTGGAGAAGTTCCCCATGTTATCATTGGCAAAATTTCTGCTGCATTTAAATTTATTTCCTTATCAAAATTTGCCTCTCTGTCAGTCTTAAGACCATTCCAATAATTCAAAGCTTTTTCCCAATTTTCACCCTTAGGTGACATAGGTTTACCATTTAAATACTCAAATATTTTTTCATCTGGCGCAATCAATCCTGCTCTTGCTCCACCTTCAATTGTCATATTGCAGATCGTCATTCTTTGCTCAACGCTCAATGATCTTATTAAATCTCCTGCATATTCAATTACACAACCCGTTCCACCAGCTGTACCAATTTTTCCAATTATCTGAAGAATTACGTCTTTTGAAGTAACACCTAACGGAAGTTTACCATTAACATTTATTCTAAAATTTTTTGCTTTCTTCTGAACTAGTGTTTGTGTTGCTAAAACGTGTTCAACTTCTGATGTTCCGATTCCAAATGCTAAAGCTCCAAAGGCTCCATGCGTTGCTGTATGACTATCTCCACATACAATAACAGTACCTGGTTGAGTAAATCCCTGTTCTGGACCTATGATGTGAACAATACCTTGTCTTCTGTCATCCATTCCAAAAAGTTGGACACCAAATTCTTTACAATTTGCATCTAGAGTATCTACTTGTATTTTAGATTCTTGATCAGCTATTCCTTTAGTCCTATCCGTAGTTGGGACATTATGATCTGCAACTGCTAGTGTTAAATCAGGATGTCTTACTTTCCTATTTGAATTTCTTAATCCTTCAAATGCTTGTGGACTTGTCACCTCATGAACTAAATGTCTATCAACAAAAAGAAGTGCTGTTCCATCGTCTTGTTGATCAACTAAGTGATCGTTCCATATTTTATCGTAAAGAGTTGTGGACATTGAAAAAAAAATTATTTTTTTTCTGAAGGGCTTTCTAGTTTTTGATCTTC
>CACHUY010000039.1 GCA_902583295.1 uncultured Pelagibacteraceae bacterium
TAAAGGAATTAGATAATTCGATTGAGATAGATTTATCCTGTAATGCGGAAAAAATAATTTTAAATAGTGATAAAGAACAAATAAGCAGAGTATTTTTAAATTTAATTAAAAACTCAATTGAAAGTATTCAGCAAAAAGTAGAAAATGACATTAATTTCAACAAAAAAATCACTATTGAACTTATGGAGAATGATGGTCACATAAATCTGGTAATTGTGGATAATGGAATTGGATTTGGTAAATTTTCTGAAAATATTAAAGATATTTTAAACCCTTACATTACAACAAAAAAAAATGGTACTGGTTTGGGATTATCAATAGTAAATAAAATTATAAATGATCATAATGGTAAAATTGAATTTATTCCAAGAAATGATGGAGCTGAAATTAAAATAAATTTTATAAAATAATATGAGTAGTGAAATATTAATTGTAGATGATAATGCAGACATAAGAAATATCATAAATGAACTTATTCTGGACGCAGGTTATAAAACTAGACTAGCCGCTAATTATAACCAAGCCTTATCCGAGATTGATAAAAAATTACCAGATGTTGCTATTTTAGATGTTAAGTTAGATAAAGGAGATAATGACGGTATAGAACTTCTTTCTCACATAAAGTCAAAAAATAAAGATGTTCCTGTAATTATAATATCTGGTCATGCTAATATTGAAATGGCAGTTAAATCTTTACACAATGGTGCTTTTGAATTTATTGAAAAACCTTTTGATCGTGAAAGGTTACTAAATTTTGTTAAAAGAGCTGTTGAAAATTATAATCTTAAAAAAGAAAATAAAGAATACGAAAGCAAGCTTTTCTCATCTTATGATATTATAGGGAATAGTAAAAACATAACTAATATCAAAGACCAGATCAAAAAAATATCCATTACTGAAAGTAGAGTATTTATAAACGGTCCTTCTGGATCAGGTAAAGAGTTGATTGCTAGAAAAATTCACAAAAATTCAAAAAGGACTAAAAATCCTTTTGTAATATTAAATGGAGCCTTGTTAGACTCTAATAAATATGAGCTTGAGTTGTTTGGTGAAGAAAAGGAAAATGGATCAATTTCATATGGAGCTTTAGAAAAAGCTAATGGTGGTACACTTTTAGTTGATCAAGTTTCAGAAATTCCTTTAGATATACAATCAAAAATACTTAGAGTTTTAACCGACCAAAAATTTAAACGCGTCAATGGTAGTAGTGATGTAACAGTAGATGTAAGGTTGATGTGTTCATCAAGTAAGGATTTAAAAAAAGAAATTGAGATTGGTAATTTTAGAGAAGATCTTTTTCACCGAATAAATGTATTTGAAATTAATGTTGAGCCGTTGAGTCAAAGAATTTCCGATATCCCACTTTTAATAAATTATTTTTCAAAAAAAATATCTGAAAATTATAATATTAAAGAATTAAATATCGACGAGAATAATAGTTATATTTTAAATCATAATTGGCAGGGCAATGTTAGAGAGCTCAGAAATTTAATTGAAAGGATTGCTATATTGCAACCAGATACAAAAGATAAAATTTCGAATATTATTAAAGAGTCTTTGAAAAATAATAATTTTGATGATCAAATTGCAGAAAATAGCCTATCTGTGCCATTAAAAGAGGCTAGAGAAAAGTTTGAAAAAGAGTATTTAACTATTCAATTAAAAAAATTTAATGGAAATATTTCAAAAACAGCAAACTTTGTTGGCATGGAACGAAGCGCCTTACATAGAAAACTTAAAGGCTTAGGAATAAAAGAATTTAATTGATGAACATTATTATTTGTGGTGCTGGACGGGTGGGGTTCACTATTGCTAAACAATTAAGTGAACAAGGTCATTCTATAACTGTAATTGATACATCTAGTGAAGATATTCAAAAAATAGATGATGCTTTAGATGTAAAAGCAATTGTCGGTAAGGCAACTTATCCAACTATACTTGAAAAAGCGAATGCAGCTGAAACAGACATGATCATAGCTGTTACCAGAAACGATGAAATTAATATGGTTATATGTCAAATAGCTTTTTCCATATTTAATATTCCAAAAAAAATTGCAAGAATAAGATCACAGGATTATTTAAATCCTAAGTTTACTACAGTTTATAATAAAGAAAATTTACCAATTGATGTAATTATTTCACCAGAACTTGAAATTGCAAAATCAATTCAAAGAAAGTTAGAGGCTCCAGGAGCATTAGATAGTGTTCCTTTTGCAGATAATAAAATACGATTATTAGAAATCCTAATTAATGATGACTGTAGTTTGATTAACATAAAGCTTAAAGATCTAACAAAAAAATACCCTAATTTAGATGCAAATGTAATTGGAATTATTAGAGATGATAAGTTTTTAATTCCAAAAAAAGAAGATGAAATTAAAAAAAATGACAAAATTTATGTAATTATTAATTCTTCTCAAACAGCTGAAACTTTAGAAGCTTTTGGTCATACAGAAAAAGTATCTAAAAAAATTCTTATTGTTGGCGGTGGTAACATCGGTTTTAATCTTGCAAAGAATATTGAGGAAACGTTAGATGCTGCAAGAGTTAAAATTGTTGAAAAAGACAAAGAGCGAGCAGAATTCCTTGCATCAGAATTAAACAATACAATAGTGATTAATGGCAACGGTTTAGATGAAGAAGTGTTAGCGGAAGCAAATTTAGAGGAAGCTGAAACTGTCCTTGCTTTAACCAATGATGATGAGGACAACTTGATGGTTAGTGTTCTTGTTGAAAAATTTGCTAAAGATGAAAAAGAAATTGATGATAAAAGAACGATGGCATTAGTAAACAAACCTAATTATTCTCTATTACAAGACTCTCTTAAAATTGATGATTTAATAGATCCAAGAATGAATACTGTTTCTAGTATATTAAAACATGTCCATAAAGGTACCATAGAAACAGCATATACAATTATGAATGGTGAATATGAAGTAATTGAAGCTGAAATTATTGAGACATCAGAGTTAATTAATAAAGAGTTAAAGAATTCAAATTTACCTGAAGAAGTTAGAGTAGGCGCAGTTTTAAGAGGAGATAAGATAATAATTCCCCGATCAGATTTTGTTTTTTTAAAAGAAGATAAAGTTGTTTTTTTGGCAAATAAAGACTCTATTTCAGTGGTGGAAAATATTTTTAGAATTAGTTCAATCTAACTAAATGTCATTATTCAGAGTCAAATATTTAAGTTTTTTTTTTATACTTGTCTCTGTATTTTCTTTTTTTAATATAATTTATTCTTATTATTTTAACTTATATCTCAATCTAAACACCTATTACGTAAGCTTAATAATTTCAGGACTAATAGGAATTTTTTTTTATTACTTAAAATCCAGTTTAAATAAACCATCAATTTTTGAGAAGATTTTAACTGTATTACTTGGTTATATATTATTACCTTTAGTATTATGTATTCCGTTTTATTTAAGTATTTATAATTTAACTTTTTTAAACGCTATTTTTGAGTCAGTATCAGGATTCACTTCAACTGGTTTTACTATTTTTGACAATATCAAACAGATCGACCAAGGCTTAATATTATGGAGATCTTCAATTCAATGGATTGGAGGATTATACTTTTTATTTTCTATAATTTTTCTTATTGATATTTATGATGAAAGTTTAAAAAAATCGTTAACAAATTTTTTATCATTCAGTAGCTCTGAGATTTTAAAACAAACAATTAAAATTTTTCTTTTATATTCTAGCTTAACCATTTTTATTGTTATTGTTTTAAATATATTTGGTATCAGAATA
>CACHUY010000040.1 GCA_902583295.1 uncultured Pelagibacteraceae bacterium
AATTCTGGCACAGGATCTTTTCCTACGTCGCCTGCTCTTCCAGCAAAAATAGAGATAATTACTTTTGTTTTTTTATTAATTAACTTTAAAATCTTTTCAGCTTGTTTGGCGTTATAAACAGCGGTGATATTAAGTTTAATATTTTGATTATTTAATTCTTTGATAATTCTACCCATAAATTTACCCTTTGAATTTGCAACTGGTACTTTTACATAAACATTTTTTCCCCAAGTATTTATCTTCATTGCTTGAATTTTCATCTGACTATATTCATCAGCAAATACTTCAAGAGACACTGGTTTATTCTTGCAGAATTTAAGAATTTGTTTTGAATATGACTTATAATCTTTTGCTCCAGCTTTTCTCATTAGGCTTGGATTAGTTGTAAATCCTTTAACAATTTTTTTTCTATTAAATTTTTTAATTTGATCTAACTCTGCAATGTCACAAAATATTTTAGTATTCAAATTTTTACCTATAGATTTTTAGTAATATCTTCTGTCATTTTTTTAGCATCTGCAAACAACATTAAGGTATTTTCTTTATAAAATAGATCATTATCTATTCCAGCATAACCAGGAGATAAACTTCTTTTAACAAATAATACTGATTTACATTTTTCAACATCAAGAACTGGCATTCCATAAATTGGGCTTTGGGGGTCTGTTTTTGCAACTGGGTTTGTTACATCATTAGCACCTATTACAAAGGCTACATCTGCATTTGCAAAATCATTATTGATTTCCTCTAATTCAAATACTTCATCATATGGAACATTTGCTTCAGCTAACAATACATTCATGTGTCCAGGCATTCGTCCTGCTACAGGGTGAATTGCATATGAAACTTTTATGTCATTTTTTTTTAATGTATCGACCATCTCTCTTAAAGCGTGTTGTGCTTGAGCAACAGCCATTCCATAACCAGGAACAATTATTACCGATGAAGCATTTTTCATTAAAAAAGCAGCATCATCTGCGTTTCCACTTTTAACTGGTCTTTGCTCTTTATTTTGCTCTGAAGCTGATTGCTCAGTTGCACCAAATCCTCCTAAGATCACATTAAAGAATGATCTATTCATTCCTTTGCACATTATATAAGATAAAATTGCTCCAGAAGATCCTACTAACGCACCAGTAATTATTAATGCAGTATTTTCTAAAGTAAATCCTATGCCAGCTGCAGCCCAACCAGAGTATGAATTTAACATTGATATCACAACCGGCATATCTGCTCCACCAATTGGAATTATTAATAAAAAACCAATTAAAAATGATATAGCAAGCAGTATCCAAAATAAGTTCGATGACTGAGTTGAGCAAAGTAAATAAATAATAATAATTATTGATATTAAAATAAAAGCATTTAATGGATGTTGACCTTTAAATGTTATAGGGGAACCTGACATTATTCCTTGAAGTTTTAAGAATGCAATAATTGAACCTGAAAAAGTTATTGCACCAACTGCTGCACCTATTGACATTTCAATTAAACTGCCAAGTTTTATTTTCCCAGGGTATCCTAAATTAAAAGCTTCTGGATTTAAAAAAGCTGCAATTGCAACAAATACAGCTGCGAGTCCAACTAAGCTATGAAAACCCGCAACTAATTCTGGCATTGCTGTCATTGGAATTTTATAAGCAATAAAAGCACCAATTAATCCCCCTATTAAGAGAAAGATTAAAACAATTACAAATCCAGTTGAAAAATTACCAATGGATAAAAATGTAACCATAATAGCAATGACCATTCCTAAAATTCCAAAGAAGTTTCCTTGCCTTGATGTTTCTGGTGAAGAAAGTCCTCTTAAGGCTAGAATAAATAGCACTCCTGAAATTAAATAAAATATGGCTGATAAATTTGCTGACAACATTATTTATCCTTTTTCTTTTTTTTATACATTGCAAGCATTCTTTGGGTTACTAAGAAACCACCAAAAATATTAACTGCTGCTAATGATATTGCTAAGAAACCAAAGATACTCGAGGTATTAAATATAGTATTAGAATTTCCAGCCAATCCTGCAATAATTGCCCCAACAATTATTACTGATGAGATTGCATTAGTAACTGACATCAAAGGAGTGTGTAATGATGGAGTTACACTCCAAACAACATAGTATCCAATAAAAATTGAAAGGATAAAAATACTCAATCTGAATATAAAGGGATCTATTTCCATTATTTAATCAAAGTTTTCTTAATTATTTCGTCATCCAAATTAATATTTATTTTGTTATTTTTTTTATCATATAAATTTGAAACGAAGTTAAATACATTTTTTGCATACAAATTAGATGCAGAGGTCGGAAGTTTGTTTAAAATATTGCTCTCCCCCATTATTTTAACACCATTTTTATCTATAACTTCATCAACTTTAGTGTGTGCTGTATTTCCACCTTGTATAGCGGCTAGGTCATAGATTATTGAACCAGCTTTCATATTATTAATCATATTCTCTTTAATAATGAGTGGTGCTTTTTTTCCAGGTATTAATGCGGTACAAACTACGATATCAATTTTCTTCAATGTTTCAGATAACAATTCTTCTTGTTTATTTTTAAAATCATCTGATGCTTCTTTTGCATAACCTCCCTCGGTCTCTAAATTCTCTGCACCTTCAACTGTTAAAAATTTTCCTCCTAAACTTTCAACTTGTTCTTTCGAAGCCATTCTAACATCTGTAGCAAACACAATTGCCCCCATACGTTTTGCTGTTGCAATTGCTTGTAATCCCGCAACACCCGCACCAACAACTAATACTTTTGCTGCTGGAATAGTTCCTGCTGCTGTCATCATCATTGGAATTGCCTTTTCAAAATTAGCAAACGACTCTACTACTGCTTTGTAACCAGCAAGGTTTGCTTGGGAGGATAATATGTCCATAGATTGTGCTCTTGTTATTCTTGGAAGTAATTCAAGTGAAAAAGTATTAATATTTTTTTTAACTAAATTATCTATTATCTCTTTATTTTCATATGGATTTAAAACCCCAATAAATATTTGATTTTCTTTTAATAAAGAATTTTTATTATCATTCAATAAACCTAATTGCACAATAATGTCTGCATTCATTATGATATCTTTTTCATCATTTGAAGTTGATACTCCTAACTCATTATACTCTTCATCGCTAATGCCTAGGTGACTACCGTAATTTTCAGAAATTGTAACTTCAAATCCAAGAGATATATATTTTTTGGCAATCTCAGGAGTAATTGCTACTCTTTTTTCAATTTTTTGATTTTCTAATATAGAGGCAATTTTCATAAACTTATTTTATAGTAAGAATATTGCCATTAAAACTAAAACACCAATAACTGCAACTGTGCCCCACAACACAAATTTTGTAAAATTATTCCAGGTATTTTTATGGTTTTCATTATCCATAAAAATTACTTCTGTCTTGCTTTGAATTTTGGATTAGTTTTATTAATTACGTAAACACGGCCTCTTCTTCTAACAAGTTTAGAGTTCAGATCTCTTTTTTTAATCGACTTTAATGAACTTTTAATTTTCATAATAATTATGTTAGCCTGGCAATGTCCTACTCTTCCGTGTCTTAAGACAAAGTACCATTGGCGCATAAAGACTTGACTGCCGAGTTCGGAATGGGATCGGGTATTACTCTCTAGCTATAATCACCAGGCAGCATCTTTTACTATCTAATTTTTAAATTGTCAAAGATAAGTTCTTTATAATTTAACTACTTTAATCTAAGTAAAAATTCATCTATGGCTTAATTTTAACCGTAA
>CACHUY010000041.1 GCA_902583295.1 uncultured Pelagibacteraceae bacterium
ATAGACTTTTTAATTTGGAGTTTAATATTTTTAAGAGCTTTTGGTCCAGGACCCTTCACTGGTATTTTTGCGATTGGTTTTACCGATACAGGTACGTTAGGGAAATTGTATTCTGAAGCAATTGAAAATACTGAGAAGAAACAACAAGAAGGAGTTCAATCTACAGGGGCTAGCAAATTTCTACAACATAGATTTGGTATAATTCCTCAAATACTTCCAATTTTTGTATCTCAATCCTTATACTATTTAGAGTCAAATACTAGAGGAGCCGTAATAATAGGTGCAATGGGCGCAGGAGGAATTGGTTTACAATTTTTAGGTGCACTAGGTACTGGAAATGATTTTGAAAATGTCGCCTACATGGCAATATTAGTTTTGGCTGTTGTAATATTTATGGATAGATTATCTGCTTGGCTTAGAAGAATACTAATTGGAACAGATCAATTAATTGTAAGATAAAAAAAAATTAGAAATTATTTTACCAAAATTTCCACCATGGTTTTTCTTCCTTTGGTGTTTCATTATTTTCAGCAACAATTTTAGTTACGGATGGATCTTCTCCGTCTACCAATCCTGCACGGGCAGTTGTTTTAGCGTCTTCTAATTTTAGTTTTGCCTCAAAAACTCTATTTTCATTACACAATTTCATGCCCTCTTTCATTAATGCTTCTGCCTCAGATGCTTTTTCGGGACTAGATCTTGAAATATCATTTTTAACAGTGGCTCTTAACATAAGTACGCCAGGGTCTTCACAATTCCCTATTTCATTTTTAAATGTATCCTCAGTATTTTGTGAATAACTACTGCCGGCTTGTTGCTCTGTTATTTTAGCATGATTGTCAGCTTGAGTAATAGAAATTGTGGATAAAGTTAATATAAATGAGATTAGGATTTTATTCATAATAATCTATTAACTTACTTTTGTTAAAAAAATGTTAAAGAAATAAAAAAATTTGTGAAATATTTGTCTGCATTTTTAATAGGTATTTCAGTTACCTTTTGTTACAGCAGTTGTATGTATCTGTTCTCAGCGTTGTTGCTAACTTGGGAAAATGAACTTAGTATTTCAAGGAATAATTTAACCTTTATTTATTCTCTAGGCTTGGTTGTACATAGTTTATTGTTACCCATTCTTGGTAAGTTTGTTGATAAAAATCTTAGTTTTCCTATGATGTGGGTAAGTCCAATATTGCTGGGATTAAGTGTAATCTATCTATCCTTAGCAAACACATACACTGAATTTTTAGTTGCCTGGATACTTGTAAGTGCAACCTCGGGTGGCTGTCTTTATACGATGCTTTTTAGTGTCATTACTATTAATTTAAAATCAAAGGCCAAAACATCTATTGCAATAATTACTTTATTTGCTGGATTTGCAAGCACATACACATTTCCTACTGCTACTTATTTAACAGAACAATATGACTGGAGATTTACTGTATTTATTTTTGGAATATTAAATATATTGATTAGTTCACCAGCTAATTATTTTGGTTTCAAAAATATAATTCTAAAAGAATTTAAAAAAATTGAAAAGAAAACAGATCAAAATTCAAAGATTAAAATAATACTTAAAGATTTTAGATTTTGGTTATTTAGTTTTTCATTGTTTGTTATTGGATTTAATATTGGTGCTATT
This sequence comes from uncultured Pelagibacteraceae bacterium, assembly GCA_902583295.1. Taxonomy (GTDB): domain Bacteria; phylum Pseudomonadota; class Alphaproteobacteria; order Pelagibacterales; family Pelagibacteraceae; genus Pelagibacter. The sequence continues at coordinate 1,640 of CACHUY010000041.1, forward strand.
ACAACTCATGTAATTCCAATGTTGCAGGAAAAAGGGATGAGCCTATCCCAAGCTGTATTAACAGCATCTCTGTTTGGACCAGGACAAGTAATAGGTAGAATTTTAGTTATGATATATGGAAGTGATAAGTCAAATTTAAAATTATTTGTAATTTGTTTTTACTCGATGGTAGTTGGAATGATATTTTTATACTTTATAAATATTAATCATTACTTAGCATTTTTATTTGTTTTATTTAATAGTTCAGCATATGGCAGTATGGCTATTTTAAAACCTCTGGTTCAAAATGATACTTTTGGCCAAAAAAACTTTGGCAATATTCATGGTATTTTAGCTTTACAATATATGATTGGTAGTATTGCTGGTCCATGGATTGGTTCGTTGGTATGGAATGTAGGAGGATATGATTTGTTAATATTTGTATTTTTTGTTTTAGCAATATTTGGTAATGTAACAGCAATTTTTTTAAACAAAAAAAAGTTTATTTAAAGCTTCTCTCTACGTGTTTGTAAAAATAATTTATATTTGGAATTTCTAAATTTTCAATTTTAGCAAGATCATCATATTTTCTTAACCTAACTGCATCTTGCATAAAAGGTTGTTTAATAAATTCGTTTGCTTCCTCTTTGGAAAAACTTCCTCCTTGTACATCTAAACTTCGTTTTGAAGCAATAGATAAAGATTCATAATAACCTTTTTCACAATAAACCAAATATCTTTTAGCCGGAACATGTCCTTTTATTAATTTTGTAACATCATCAGGGAAAAATTTAGATAGAAAAAGAGATCCAGAGTTTTCATGTTTTTTATCTATTCCTTTTTTTATAGCCTCTTTATCATTGATAATTAGGTGGCCAATATCATGAAACAAAGCAGCAGTAATGAAAAAATCACTCTCATTATTTTTTTTTGCCAATAATCCACATTGAATTGCATGTTCAAGTTGTGAAACTTTTTCATTTCCATATTGTTTATCAGACCCAATATTTTCTATAATTTTAAATAATTTATTAATGCTAGAAATCGTATGCATAATAATTTATTAAATTACTAATGTTTCAGTTTTGTTACAATTTTGATTTAAAGATCAATAACTCTAGCAAAAATTATTTATATTTATAAAAGTAAACAATGAAA
>CACHUY010000042.1 GCA_902583295.1 uncultured Pelagibacteraceae bacterium
CGAGTCTGGTTGTCCACCTAATTCTATTTTTGTAACTTCTTTTCCTGAGTCAAGATCAACAATTAATAAGTGACCACTTGGCTCTACATAGTTTGGAGAAGTATTAATACCTACAAATGCTTGTCCTTTTTTGATTGCAACACTAGTTGGTTCACCACCTAAATGCATGTGGCCTAATGGTTTCGGATTTGCTGGATCAGTAATATCAATCATACCTAATGCATTTGCAGGACTATCGCTATATACCAGTTTCATGCCATCCGCTGTTGCGGCAATGATTTCTGCTGATGTTTCCTCGGCACTAGGATTATTTGCTGGAGTCCCAAATTTTCCAATTTCTGAAAAGTCTGCATTTGCTGTGTTAACAATTGCAGTCGAGGCTAAAAGGCCTGCTAAGATAAATTTTATCATTATGTTACATTTTCCTTTACGTGTTTTTTTTTGGATTAAATTAATAAAAAGGATGAATTTGCAGCAGTTTTATTACAATTTTATTTTTAAATTGTAACATTTTCATTACAATTTTATTTTTAAATAGGATGAGCAGCTTGAGGAAGTCTTAAAATATATTGAATTTTTAAAGCAAAATCCAAATTAGAGACTTATTGCTTGGGAAAATAATCCTTTAGCTCCCCTTCTCGATACACATCAGCCGTACAACAATGAAGTCCTCCACCAAATGCATAAGCATCACGAAGTTCTACTGGTACCACTTCCATTCCAAGTTTATCTAATTGTTCAGCTTGATAAGTCTCACTTTTTTCAACGCATACTGTTTTAGAGTCTAAAACCAATACATTCATAGATAACCATGTTGATGAATAGCACAAAGGAGGTGGCTCATTGTGCGCTGGCTGCGCACTATCTATTATTTCCCATCCATTATTTTCAAACAATTTTCTTTGTTCTTTTGGAAGTTTTCTTTGAGGATTATTTATTATCAACCCTTCTTTTATTGGTGTGAAGGTTGCATCAATATGAATTGGGTACGGATCACCAGGAAAATTTACCGCATGCACTCTGTGATCTTTATAATGTCTTTTTAACCAATCAATACCTTTTAAGTTAGTAGTAAAACCATGTTGCACTACTAAATCTTTTCCAAATCTCAATACATCTGCTGCATCAAATAAGGGTTCTTCTTCAGTAGTTACAAAATGTTTCTTTTCAGTCCATTCTAATCTTTTTTGAACTCCAATTTTATCTGATAAGTAATCTTTTCTATAATCTAGATCTGTCAATCTGGGTTTTGGTGCAGACTCATGTCGCATATTTGGATCTCGATTGTAATAATCTTGCAGAAGTGGTCTGTAGCATAAATATTCAAACCAACGACAACGATAGCTCATTGTTGCTTCTAAAATTTCATTACCAACAGTTAACAAAACATCTCTTGGTGGCATACAGCCAAACATGGTTTCTGCTTCCCAATCAGGAGTAGATGTTTTTTGATTAAAATCTATAGGTGTTGGTCGATCAACTTTAATTCCTCTTTTCTGAAGTATATTTGAAAAATTATCTAAAAGTTGATTAGCTTTATCAACAGTATCTTTAGTTCTTGGTCCAAACTGGCCTCGCATATCACTATCTTCAGGAACTTTTGCATCGAGTGCTGGTTCGGGAGCTGGAATACACGTACCATCAGCTCTTCCAACAATTACATGTTTGAGTGGATCCCATTCATTCCAACTATTCACAATAATATGATTTTTATTCATAGATTAATTTAAAGCGATGTATCTATTATTCCATCTCGTGATCAAACTATAATAAATTATTGAAACAAAAAGAAAAAATCCGCCAATAATTGTGTTTGTTGTAGGAACCTCATTGATACCAAATAGTGGTAACCATACCCAGAATATTCCACCCACTACTTCAGTTAAAGATAGCAATGTAAGTTCTGCAGCTGGAATAGCTTTTGAACCTATTGAATATAAAATTAAACCAAAGCAAACTAATGTTCCATGTAAAGAAAATAAAGTTCCATTATAGCTTGATGAAAAAAATACTAAATCATTTGTAATGATTGCTATACATGAAAAAACTATACAAAAGAAACCTGCGAAAGCAACTGTTGTAAATTTAGGAGTTTCTTTTCTCCATCTCAATGTCACTGAAAAAACTGAAAAACCAATTGAAGCTGTAAGACCAAATACAAACCCTATTAAAGATTTTTCACTGGTATTACCAAGTGCCATAATTAGTATACCTACAGTTGCTATGACAATTGAAATCCAAACATTTAAAGAAATTTTTTCTTTTAAAAACAAAAAGGCTAATAATGCCGTAAAAAATGGCATTGCAGCTAAACAAAGTAATGTTACCGCAGCAGTTGTGTTAGTAATTGAATAAATAAAGGTGATCATTGCAACACCTAGGCCAGAGCCACCTATCATGCCAGATAACCCTATTTTGAAAT